>JAFDXO010000013.1 GCA_018267925.1 Bacteroidota bacterium
AAAGCAGCACACAACAAATCAAAGTACGCTCCAACAAAGCATTTGGCGTAACCGTAAAAACCAGCACTGCCAACTTTAACGTAACCAACGGCGGTGTTACTACAGCTTCATCTATGCCTGCCTCTGTTCTTGGATTAATTGTTACCAACAACAGCACAGGCGGTAACTTAGGAGCCGGTTTTTCTGCATCAGCATACAACGCTTTAAGTGCAACTGCAGCCAACCTGATTACCGGAGCTACTTATGGCGGCAACCAAAACTTTACCGTGAAATATAAAGCTACACCCGGCTTTGCTTATCCTGCCGGTGTATATTCTACTGATGTAGTTTATACAGCTACACAGCAATAATCAGCCCAAATATTCCTTGTCATACTTAAAAGGTTGATCTCTATTAGAGTCAACCTTTTTTCACGTTTAAACAGTTGAATTTTGCTCTTTAGTAAAAAATAACGAATTTTGCACCCTCAAAAACGTAAACACGAAAATTTATTTATAAAATGAGCGTTGCAATATCAGCTGGCGAAATCAACAAATTGCGCCAACAAACAGGTGCCGGAATGATGGATTGCCGTAAAGCACTGACAGAAACGAATGGTGATTTTGAAGCAGCTATTGACTGGTTGCGGAAGCAAGGGCAGAAAGTAGCAGCAAAACGTAGTGACCGCGAAGCAAAAGAAGGTGTGGTTGTTGCGCAGACTTCTTCTGACAACAAAACCGGCTTTATTGTTTGCGTTAGCTGTGAAACCGATTTCGTATCAAAGAATGCAGATTTTGTAGCATTCACAAAGAGCATTACAGATGCAGCAGTTAGCAACAATGTAAAATCTATTGAAGAATTGAACGATGTAACTGTTAATGGTGCAAAGGTTTCAGATCTGATCAATGATAAGCTTGCTGCTATTGGTGAAAAAATTGGAGTCGTTGCTTTTGAGCGCGTAGAAGCTCCTTTTGTTGCCGCCTATAATCATGGTGCTTATCGTATTGGCGTATTAGTAGGTATGGATAAAAATGCAGAAGAAGCTGGTCGTGATGTAGCTATGCAAATTGCTGCAATGAATCCGGTTGCCTTAAACGCTGAGAGTGTACCGGCTGAAGTGATAGAAAGAGAGCGCAACATTGTAATGGAAACCATGCAAAACGATCCTAAAATGGCGGGTAAGCCACAGGAAATGATTGCAAAAATTGCCGAAGGTAAGCTGGGGGCATTTTTTAAAGAAAATACTTTATTGGCACAATCATTTGTAAAAGATGCTTCTAAATCTGTTGGCGACTATTTGAAAAGTACAAATAATGTTACCGTTACAGAATTTAAGCGAGTAGCAATCGGTTAAATCTGAGCTTTTGAACTAAAATAAAAACACCTCAAATTCATTGAGGTGTTTTTATTTATAGTTCATTCAATTATTTTGATGCAGATAATGACCAACAACTAAAATGATGCAAAAAATGATTAATCACTACGATCTGCTTAACTGATTTAGAAGGGCGGGCTAACCAAGCACCTTGAGGCATTTCTTTTCTGGTTGCCCATACAGCCATTGCTATGGCAAATGAGCCGGCAACGGGATATTCACCACAAAAATGTTTGAAGCCGGCACACCCTATTGTAGAAAAATGATGATCCATTAATTCATCATAAAATTCTTGAGTTCGAACATCACCATTAATGCCCAATATGACTGTATCCGGTTTAGGGACTAAAGCCAAAAACTGTTTTATTTCTTCTTTAGCTTGGTTGATATCTAACGTATGAAAAGTATGTAAACGCTCAATTTTTAAAGATTGAAATGAAGGTGTACGGCTAATAGCAAAAAATGAACTGCCCTCACCGGCAATACTTCCATTTGTTGAATGGATAAACATATCACTTGGCTTACGATCCGTTTTCTCATATACATTTAACTCTTTCAGTAAATGCAAACTGGTTTCTGTCAGCTCATCAATTCCACCTACCAATACCGTTTCATTGGCATGTTGGTTTAAATAAAGTTTGGCATTGAATAATGCGTGCTCAAATGAATGTCCTCTGTGTGCAAAAGTTAAGTTGTGTCCATTACTACCGGTCAGTAATGCAATTTGACCTGCAACCGTATTGTGTGTAGATTGAATGAATGCAGTAGGAGAAAGCATTTGTTCATTTTGCTCCACCATTTTTGATAAAAAATTTTCGGTATCGTGTAGGCAACCCAAAGCCGTACCAACAGAAAGCGCATCCGGCTTTTGGATAGAAGCATCGGCAAGGCACAATTTTACTGCCCCAATACCCATTCGGACAGCCTTACTCATCCGACGCAGTTGCATAGGAGGAATATAATCGAGATAATTCGGCTCTTGACAAGTTAGATGAGAAACCTCTTTTTCTAAAATTTCAATTGGGAAACTTTCTTTTGAACTAATGCCGGCTGCACTTAATACTCCGATTCCGTTTATATACAATTCCATACTATAATTTTGAAAATACCAATGATGAACAATTTCCCCCGAAGCCAAACGAATTGGATAATACATGCTTAATACGCTGGTTACTCTGAAGCTCTGTTACCGGCTTCCAAGGCACATCTTCCATTTGGTTTTGCCACCTAAGATTGGGAAAAACCAAACCATCTCGAATTGCCAATGTGCTCAATACCGCTTCTACTCCTCCGCATCCTCCCAACGTATGCCCAGTAAAACCTTTTGTTGAAGAAGCTTTGGGAACATTATTTCCAAACAAGGTTGTAATTGCCTTGCCTTCAGAACTATCATTGTTTGCAGTTCCGGTGCCGTGAAGGTTGATATAATCTATATCTTCAGGCAAAATTCCAGCTCGTTTAATGGCTTCACTCATGGCAAGCATATTCCCAATGCCATCGGGTGAAGAAGCTGTTTGATGAAAGGCATCATTTGCATTAGCGTAACCACTAACGATACAGATTGATTGAGCATCACATTGTTTCATCGCTTTCTCATTCATCAAGATTACATAGCCTGCTCCTTCTCCCAAATTGAGACCACGCCTGTTATTATCAAAGGGTTGACAAGGCTCGTGGTCTAAAATCATAAGGGTATTAAAACCATTTAGTGTAAAACGAGATAAGCAATCAGCACCACCTGCAATTGCCAGGTCGAGCATGTTTTCTTCAATCATTTGTGCAGCCATCATGATACTATTGGCAGAAGAAGAACATGCCGTACTGATTGTCGTTACAAAATCGTGAATGTCAAAATGATTAGATACAATTTCAGTAACTGCCCCACATTCATGATGTTTTATTTCATTAGGATATAGTTCATCGGAACGCTTTTTAATTCGATGATAAACAGATTCGGTAATGTCCATTCCACCTACCGTGTTTGCAGAAAAAAAACCACATTTCAACCCCTTACGCATTTTTTGAAATGGACTTAAAGCTTCCTGAACAGCCCATGCGCTTATTAAGGCTGTTCGTGGGTGGGACTCAGACAGTCCGGTATGCTTCGCAAGTTCCCGATTAGTTAGCCCAATTTCACCAACAGGTAAATCGTTAGCCCAATGTGTTTGTAGTAGGTTGGCTTTTCCAATTCCGGTTTTCCCTTTCTTTAGAGACTCAAGACAAGATGCCGTGTCTATACCAATAGCTGTAAGGAGTCCTGTATGAACAATATGTGCCGCTGTGGACATTAGTTTATTTTGCACGAATATAGGTATGGATAGCCTAATTCTATTTTTTGCAATTGAAGGGAAAAAAAGTTGTCTTATACAAAAATAAATTGAAAATAAAAAGGGAAAAACAACGTTTTATTCACCCCCTGATTTTCAGAAATTTGTTTTAGTTACAATAACCGAAAGCAATCTAACCGAGCAAAGAGGCAATTTCCCCTAATTGATAGTTGTCAGCCCCTTGCCTTGTCATAATTTAACCTTCACCGTAAAAGTTAGGGGTACTCGGACAGCCTGCTTTTACGGTGTTTTTAAACCCGAAAGGGTGAATTGGTTGATTTCATATTGCGTTTTAATTAACCCCCTAAATAATAAATGCAATGAATAACTTTTGGATAGTTAGAAAACTTCTTACTCTGCTACTTCTATTGGCTATAGCCACCAATTCAAGTTCTACAGAAAGTAGAAAATTAATCTTAAAGCCGATCCCGGGCTCTAATTCTGAAATCATTATTGAAGAAAATGTCTCCAACATAAAGGGTACGAAAATTGATTCCTTTGCTTTGGTAATTTCCGTTACTTCCAGATTAACAGATACCACAAACCCTAATCTGAATTTCACGATAGTTGGTAGTGATCTGCCCAACAATCCTAAAGTAGTTGATCAATCTATTGTTAAGCTTTCGTCCAATCAATACGAACCTAAAGACTATACGATTTGGATACGCATCAGCACAGATAATATTTCACAGTCAATTAATGAAGACAAAACCGCCCTTTTACTATTGAATGATGACATAGGAAATCCGATTAAAATTAGGTTGGTTTCTTCACATCGTTTTGATGGCAATAAACCATTTTGGATTGAGATGGGTGCAAACCTTGATCTGATTGATGGTTTACAAGCAAACAATCTTTTCGGAGGTGTGTTTTTATATAAAAGAGATATTCGTCCGCTTACCAAAAATAAAAGTGATAACATTGCCATTTTTGCCGGTGTTTATGAATCGAAAACACTCAGCTCAACATCAGGAAGTAATTTTCGAACATTTTCATATTATAATGACCGTTCCTTTTATCGTCCGGACAGTGCATACATTTTTTCAGATACAGGAGCAGTTTCTTATCGTCAACAAGTAAGAAATGTTGGGCTGTTTTTTGCACCACAAGTTCGTTTGTCAGACGGATCTGCAAATGCAGATGGCGTTCATTTGTTTTTTTCGCTTTGGGCAGAACTTCAATGGCAACGAATCACCAATACTTTACAAACGGACGGCGTTCGCAGGTTAGACAGTATTTCTATTTATCGTAGTGATATAAGCAAGTTTGGCCCCATGCTAACTACCGAAGAAGTGGATATAAGAAGCCATTATTTTGGTGCAGGATTCCCCATCTTTATGAAATGGAATGATGTCAACCTTTTCTTTAATCCGATAGTAGGGGGCAGTAATCAACCAAGAGAAAAAGATCTGATGCAGATATTTTTCAATAAAGATCATTCCATTGAGCGTAATTGGTTTGGATTTTATGTTCTTCAATTTAGATTGAGTGAAGAACATTATGGGCTTGCTTTTAGTGGAGAAGTTCGTGGTTTATTAGTTGAAGATAGTCGCCCCTTTGTTACGTTGGTTTTGTCTAAGAAATTCGATTTATCCAAGCTTATTGAATTTAAATAATGCACTCAACTTATGAACCGTGTTGTCAATATAGAAAAAGCACTTCAACCTTTTATCGGTAAGAAAACGGAATGGACCAAACAAACTACAGCCATCCTTGTCTATCACGGCATAGGAAATCAACTACCCATAGAAACAATTGATCAATTCGGGAATGGCTTAGTAAAAGAGCTTCAAAAAATATTTGGCAATAAAATTACTTTATCACATCAGTTAGTGGACAAAGAAGCTGATGGCAAATATTGGTTTGATAACGTGCTTCGAATATCGCATGAGGATTATCCCAACCATTATATTGATATCTATGAATATTACTGGGCAAATCTTACGGAAGACAAAGCCAGTTGGAAAGACCTGAATCAATGGTTGCAAGGTGTGGTAAACGGAGCAAAACGATTCTATAAGCGAAATGCCGAATTAGGACAATTGTATAAAGACCGCAGCATTTTTTTTGATAGTAAAACAGGTGCTTTTAAAGATTCAACCTACCGATTCTTTTTGGGTGGAGCATTGTGGTTTTTTAGATTGTCTGATTGGTTTGCAAGAGCGTTCTTACGCTTTGTAAGAAACATACCCGGATTAGGAAACGCAGCTGCTTCCATGCTGGAAAGTTATGGAGAAACAATGGTGCATAAAGCCGTCAATGTGATGGGCGATGTAGCGGTATATAATGTAAGCGATCCTAAAAATAAATTTTATAGTGTTCGAAAACAGATTTTAGATGGGGGCATGAAAGCTCTTCAGTTTATTATTGAACGAAATACAGAGGAAAAAAACTCAACAAAGCATTTATACAATGCAATTTTGATCGCCGGACATTCTTTAGGAAGCCAAGTAGCTTATGATAGTATTAATCGAATCAACCTTCTTGCTAATCAAAATAAGCTAAAAGACTATTTTTCGAATGGACAATCAAAACATCATGATTCTATTTCACTACAAGATCGCCTTAAAGGCTTCATTACGTTTGGTTCACCGCTTGACAAGATTGTATTCTTTCTAAGAGAAAATATTCCTTCTAAGAATTATATCCGCCAACAGCTTCTGGCTCATTATCATGGTTTTAAAATCAAACCTTTAGACAATCTGCATGTTGAAGCAAATAAGCATACAAACGAAATTTCTTGTAACCTCCAACGATTGTTCGATCAAATGCAGTGGAGAAACTATTTTGACAAGTCGGATTATGTGAGCGGAAGCTTAGACTATTACTACGATCTGACAAACGTGGATTGTAAATATAATGAGGGAACATTCGCTTTTACCCATAGCAGATATTGGGACGATCCTCGATTTTTTAAAGACATCATTCTTTATTTTTTAACACAATAAATTCTTTTAAACATGAAGTCCGAAATATTGCATTTACGAAAGAAGTTAGAAAGCAAAAGCACTATATGCTTTGTTGTAGGTGCTGTTTTAATTTCAATCGGAATTATTGCTTCATTCAGTACAAATCGTTTTTTGTTGCACCCTTCTGAGATAATTTCTACCCACCAATTCTCCGGTGGTGTACAGTATTTTGATAAGATTATTCTGCACAAAAAAGAAGTGATTCCTACCTTGTTTTATATCATTCCGGTTCTTTTTTCACTGAGCGGAATCATTGCATTTGCCTTGGGAGCAAAGGCACTTACACAATCACAAAGCCTTTTGATGCAATCTATAAAACAACATGATTTAGAAAAAGCTCAAGAATTAGTCCAGCAGATTTCGCCAGACTCCAACGCTAACAACCGAACAGATAAAAACCAAATTCTATTCAATATCGCACAAACGTATTTGGATAGAGCATCGTGAAAAAAATCCAAACTTGAAAAAAACATCTCCTTTAATGATTTTTATAAATAAATTGCTAAACAGAGTAGATGAAAACCAAACTATTGTTAAACCGGATGCCGAAAAGGAAATAGAGTAGGCTATAACAAAAAAAATCCCCTTGTATGATTATTGTAAGCGACAAGTGTATTCAACTCATCAAAAAATTTGAAGGTTTTAGTGCAAAGCCCTATCACGGTGCTGCTGATAAGCCCGGCGTATTCACAATCGGATACGGCACCATCAAATATCCACCCACTTACCTCGGTGGAAAATCGGTTGCGCTTTCTGATCCGAATATTACCGAAAAGCAAGCTTTAGATTTTCTCACTTGGGAGGTGAATGTCAAAGCAAAAAATATAGATGTTTTGTTGCGCGATGATCTTACTTCAAATCAGTTTGCAGCACTGATTTCTTTCACTTACAATTTGGGAGAAGGTGCGCTACAAAAAAGTACACTACGGAAAAAAGTAAATGCTAATCCGAAAGACCCGACAATTCACGATGAATTTTTAAAATGGGTGATTTCAGATGGACATGTGCAACCGGGATTGGTGAAGCGAAGAATAGAAGAAGCAGACCTTTATTTCAAACCATAGTTTTCAAGGTTTTTTTTGACCCCGATGAAATTGTCAAAAGGATTTCATCGGGGGTTTTCTGATTTAAAAAACGAGAAAAGAAGTACCCATTTAATCAATACAAATAAAGGAGAAAACCATCATAATTTCCCTTATCTTCGTCTTTCTCCCTAAACACGAACCATGAGAAAAACGTTTGTGGTATTCTCCACATTGATCATTATTGCTACGTTGTTGTTGAGCATGTATCTCAACCCTAATTGGTATATCCTTTTTGCCATAGTCTTGTTTCTAACAGCAATGGGATATTATGATATGGTGCAAACAAAACACTCTATCATGCGTATTTATCCCGTGTTTGGAAGATTGCGTTTTTTTATGGAAGAGTTGCGCCCAAAAATATACCAATACTTTATAGAGTCGGATATTGATGGCAGACCCATAAATCGAATTGATCGCTCCACCATTTATCAACGGGCTAAAGAAGAGAATGACACGATGCCCTTTGGTACACAGTTAGATGTTTACTCAGAAGGCTATGAATGGATGTGTCACTCAATAGCACCTAAAGATTTTCGTACGTTAGACCATAATCCCCGAGTGATGGTTGGAAATAAGGATTGTAAACAGCCTTATTCTCTAAGCATCTATAATATTTCTGCCATGAGCTTTGGTTCGTTAAGCTCGAATGCCATTGAAGCCATGAATGCAGGTGCGAAAATTGGTGGTTTTGCGCATAATACGGGTGAAGGAGGACTTAGTCCCTATCATTTAAAACACGGCGGCGATGTTATTTGGCAAATCGGTACCGGATATTTTGGTTGTCGTACCCCTGACGGGAATTTTGATGAAAACCTATTTCAACAAAAAGCGCAACAGCCTCAAGTGAAAATGGTTGAAATTAAGTTGTCACAAGGTGCAAAGCCCGGCCATGGAGGAATCTTGCCGGCATCGAAAAATACGCCTGAAATTGCAGCAATACGGCACTTGCAACCACATACCTTAGTAGCCTCTCCACCATACCATCGTGCCTTTAGCACACCGCGCGAAATGGTGCAGTTTATAACTAAATTGCGAACACTGTGCGGCGGCAAACCGGTAGGCTTTAAAATTTGCATCGGACACAAGAGCGAGTTTATTGGCATTTGCAAAGCCATGATAGAATTAGATACCTATCCTGATTTTATAACCGTAGATGGTGCCGAAGGCGGAACCGGAGCTGCACCACAAGAGTTTTCAAATTATGTTGGTGCACCCTTATTGGATGGTTTAGATTTTGTGCACAATATTCTCACCGGTTTAGATATTCGTAAACACATCAAAGTTTTAGCATCCGGAAAAATCACGACAGGGTTTCACATTATTCGTGCAATGGCATTAGGAGCAGATGCTTGTTACTCTGCCCGCGCTATGATGATGGCAGTAGGTTGTATTCAGGCCTTGTTGTGCAACACCAATCGTTGCCCAACAGGTGTGGCTACGCAAGACCCGCGCCTGACAGTGGGCTTAGTGGTTGAAGATAAGAAAACTCGTGTTGCCAATTTTCATAAAAACACAGTTACCAGTGTGGTTGAACTATTAGGCGCATCAGGATTAGACACCAAAGAAAACATAACACGCTCACACATCTATCGGCGGATTTCTTTCCGATCCATGCTCACCTACGAGGAAATCTTCCCGTCTTACGAAACAGGTTCTTTCTTGAAAGAAATTCCAGAACGCTATCAATTGGATTTTAAATATGCCAGCCCGGATCACTGGGGCATGTCTAATATTGGCAGTTGGAGCAATTAATCACCGTTTTTTAATTTTGGAATGAAGCTATCGCTTATTCTTTTTCTGAATGAAGGCGGTGCAAGTGGACATTCTCTATCTTTGGAATGATCAAAAAATGAGAATTATTGATGTGCTATGTTAAGTAGTGAAAAGTTTGATAGGGTAAGGTTTAGCATTTCATCTTTAGTACGAGGTGTTTGTGTCTTGTTGGTTTGGATACTCTTAATTGGCATACAAAATTGCTTTGCACAAACAGATCCTTTAGCTCAAGCACGATATTTCGCTTCACAAAAAGATTATGATAAGGCCATTGAGTCTGTCAAGCATTTGTACGACCAAAACCCGATGGATGGCGAAGTTTATCGCTTTTATTTCAACACATTGCTGGATAAAAAAGAGTATAAAGAAGCGGAACAATTAGTATCAAAACAATTAAAAATATCGCCTAATGATCCGATGCTTTTTTTAGATTTAGGCAATGTGTACGTGGTCTCCGGAAAGCCCAAAAAATCTGCAGAACCTTTTCAACAAGCAATCAACCTTTTAAACGGTGATGATATTCTCACAACCAAAATGGCTAACGAATTTATTCGTTTAAAACAAGAGGATTGGGCTATAAAAACCTATGAGCGAGCCATTGAAATTATCAGAAACCCCTACTTCTATAGTACGCCCTTAGCTAAGTTGTATGCCCAAACAGGCAATATTGAACAAGCAATAAATACTGTTTTAAACGTGGGGCAAATACAATTACCAGGGCTGGATGATACCAAAACAATTTTGCTCGAAATTCTTGGCAATGACCTTCGAAAATTGCAATTAGCACAAAAAGCATTGATTCGAAAAATCAATGAACAGCCCTCCAACACTTGGTTTGTAGAGCTGCTTACATGGCTCTATACGCAAAAGGATGACTGGGAAGGTGCATTGATTCAAATACAAGCCTTAGACGAACGAAACAAAGAAGATGGAGTACGTTTGTTAGACTTTGCTCGATTAGCAGCAAAAGAAAATCATTTCGATATTGCCATAAAAGCACTGGACAATATCTTAGAAAAAGGAAACAGCAAGCCTTTGTTTGCCATTGCTTATGCTGAAAAACTTCGTGTATTATTTGAAAAACTGAAGAAAAACCCGACCCCTACATTTCAAGAAATTGCTAAGATTGAACAAGAATATGACACCTTCTTTCGGCTATTTCCACAATACTACATCTCTGAAACACTAAACGATTATGCAACTTTAGAAGCCCAATTTGCCGGAAAAACAAACAAAGCAATCTCTCTGTTGCAAACCGCTATTGCTCAGCCTAACGCACGTAGAGAGTTTTATGGATGGTCAAAATTGCAATTAGGCGACTACTATCTATTGTCGGGAAAAATTTGGGATGCTTCTCTCGTGTATAGCCAAGTGGACAAAGACTTTCGGGAAGATATGTTAGGAGAAGAAGCCCGATTTAGAAACGCTAAATTAGCTTTCTATCAAGGCGATTTTGAATGGGCGCAAGCGCAACTTTCCGTGCTCAAAGCTTCTACTTCTGAATTGATAGCGAACGATGCACTGTATCTTTCTATTCTCATAACAGAAAACATTCCGCCGGATAGCAATCTGGTTCCGCTTCGCCGTTTTGCTTATGCAGATTTACTCTTGTTTCAAAATAAGGATAAGGAAGCAGAAACCTTATTAGACAGCATTTCTAAAGCCTATCCTAAACACCCGCTTAGCGATGATATTCTGATGCTTAAAGCCCAAATAGCGGTTAAGCATCAGGATTACAACAAGGCACTTAACTATTGGCAAGATGTTTATGACCGTTATGCTCAAGATGTTTTGGCAGATGATGCCATTTTTAAAACGGCAGAAGTTTATGAGAACTATTTAAAGCAACCTGAAAAGGCAAAGTCCTTTTACGAAAAACTGATTCTTGAATTTCCGGGTAGCACCTATGTGCAAATTGCTCGCAAGCATTTAGCTCTTTTACAAGCTAATTCAAACGTTCAAATGCCCTAATAACAAGCATTTTGACCGTGTTCACAAATGTTTAATCAACGGAAAGACGACACAAAATCCACCAACAGTTTCGCTAATCCGTCAATGTTTTCTAAAGACAGTTCTTGAGGTTTGTCAAACACATCATGGTAATAGGGTTTGATGCCATTGCCATAAATGAAAATAGACGGAACACCCTTTTTACTGAAAGAATAATGATCACTGTTTCGACTTTGGTCGCGTTCTTTTATTTCCGGTACATATTTTGCCTTGTCGTTTATTTCCCGAAGTTTGTCGAAAGCTCTTTTTTGTTCTATCGCATTCACCACCGTAATTCCATTTTGAGCATCACCGGTCATGTCAAGGTTAATGACAAACCGAATGCTTCCAAGCGGAAAAAGCGGATGATTCACAAAATATTCAGAGCCAAGCAAGCCTGCTTCTTCTCCACTAAAGGCACAAAAAGCCATGCTGTATCGCTGTGGATGTTGCGCAAAATAATTAGCCATATAGAGCATCAAAGCAGTTCCGCTGGCATTGTCGTGTGCGCCCGGAAACGTTGCCGGTCCAAGCTTTCCAAGATGGTCAAAATGTGCAGAAAATACAATGAAACTATCCGGTTGTTGAGTGCCTCGTACATATCCAATTACATTTTTGCTTTGAAAGGCAGGTATAAAACGACTATCTAATCGAGCTTCAATGTGCCGAATACGTTTCGGCATCACGGTGTCTTCCACCACAAAAATGGTGGACGGAATGGTGTCTGTTGCCACCGTCCAAGTCAGTTTTCCATGACGTGGAATGATATAAATGCCGCGTGGCAGATCCTTACCTCCGGAATAGGTATTGATGTGGAGATATTTTGTCAGCGTGTCATAGTTTTTAAGCACTATTGCTCTGTTGGGAATCAATTCAGCTTTGGTGCGTTGCCAAGAAAGACTGTCTTTAACGCTTGATAAATTCACTCGTTGCACCTTCATTCTTTCGGTTTGACAGGGAGCACTTGCTGCATGAACAATAAAATCAGTGCCGGCATTCAATTCCCTTTTTTGCAAGGTTAAAGTGGAAGCTCCCGGAAAGGTATTGACCGGAAAACGGTAGGTTTGAAAATAACTGCTATCATTTGAAAACGGCAATAAGCCAAATTCACTAAATTTTTCACTAATAAAATTGGCTGCCTTTTCAACTCCTTTTTGCACATAGCCGCGACCCTGCATGGATGGGGATGACAATGTGTTTATTTGTTTTTTAATCCAGCGTTTTTCCATTTGGGCAAATGCCGAAATAAAAAATAGCGAAAGCGTAGCAGTAAATATCAGCCGTTTCATGAACAAGTAGAAAGGGAATGCCTAAAAATAAAAAATGCTCCGCGTGTTGGGAGCATTTTTTTAATTAGATTGAATTATTAAAAACTAATGACCTAAAGTAATGGTATTGTCGGTAGTTACGCCACCGGAAGTGTAAGAATCAAATAGTCGCATAGTGCTGCCATCTAAGGATAAAATGGTGATGGTGTCAGGCGTAGCTGAAGGAGGCATAGCTGTTACCAGTTTGCTGTCGTTATTAATCAGCATCCAAGTACCGGTTTGTATTTGAGGATCGCTTGTGTCGCATTTCAATGGACCTTCATTCATTGTAAATGTTCCATTGGCATTAAAGTTCAAATAATTATCTTTTACACAGGGCATCCATTTAGCAAATTGGTCAACGGTTGAGTCAAAGCCGGTACCATGTGTACGTTCTGTATAAGCTCTGTAATACCAATTTCCGTTTGTGAGGTTGTCTTTGGCAGATTTGGTGTCTTTCTTGGAACAAGCTACTGCGAATAGAGCAAGCGCGGCAAGGGGAAAAAATAGTTTTTTCATAAGTTGTTTTTTGAATAATGCAATAGTTGCAAATGTAAAACAAATTTTCTTATTTCCATTTTTTTACTATTAAACTAGAATTTGTACCACCAAAGCCAAAAGAATTAGAGAGGAACAAGTCAAACTCTTGCTGTAATGTTTCAGGCACCACATGGATTTTTGCGGAATGTTCGTCGGGATTTTCAAAATTGATGTTGGGAGCAATAAAGTTGTTTTGCATCATCAACATTGAATAGACAATCTCGCTGGCACCGGCCATCCAACATTCGTGTCCGGTCATAGACTTGGTGGAGCTTACCGGCACTTTTTCGCCAAACACTTCAAAGATTGCCTCTGCTTCGCTGCCATCGCCGGCGGGTGTTGAGGTAGCATGTGCGTTGATATATTGAATCAGCAAAGGATCTACACCGGCATCTTTCAGAGCACGTTGTATGGAGCGCACTTGCCCTTCCGAACTGGGATTGGAAATATGCTGTCCATTGGAAGAAAAACCATAGCCCATCACTTCTGCCAAAATGGTTGCGCCTCTTGCTTGTGCACTCTCAAGGCTTTCGAGCATTACGGTTGCTGCACCGCCGCCCGGCACTAAGCCGTCCCTATCTCGATCGAAAGGGCGAGATGCTTTTGCCGGTTGGTCTTCACGAGTTGAAAAAGTACCCAACGCATCAAAATTGGGCATAGAATAAATATTGACTTCCTGTGCACCGCCGCAAAGCACACGCTCTTGCAGACCTTGCTTGATAAACAAATAACCCAAGCCGATAGAATGTGAGCCACTGGCACAAGCAGCACTAATAGTAAAGTTTACACCTCGCAATTTGAATATGGTTGCGAGATTCATTGTTACCGTAGAATTGAGTACCTGAAACACAGAGCCGGAACCTACCATCATGGTGTCTTTCTTTTCGCGTATCAGATCAATCGCTTCAATGACCGGTTGGGCACAGCTATCGTTGCCATAGATAATGCCTGTTTCATTTTTTTCAAAAAAACCGGCATCTATTCCTGCTTGATGTAAGGCTTCTAAGGTTGCCATATAGGCAAACTCTGCCTGCTCCGGCATCATGATTCTGGCACGCCTATCTAACAATCCTTTCAATTGGGGGCGTTCTATAAAGCCCGTTAGTCCGGAACGATAGCCCATTTCCTTTCTTTTAGGATCGAGCACGATGCCCGATTTTCCTTCAAATAAAGACTTCGTTACTTCTTCTTTATTCTTGCCAAGAGAAGAATAAATACCTAAACCTGTAATAACAACCCTATTCGCCATTATGGGTGCAAAAGTATAATGGATCGGGGATAAATGGTAATTCTATTATCATGTTGCCTGCAAGAGTAAAAAAATCTCAACGAGAAAAGCATAGGTAATGAGAGCCAAAAAAGTCTGGAAAATCAAGAAGGACAAGGCTATAAGCCTGTCTTATGTGATCGTTGGCAACTATCCAAAAAGTATTGTATAGTTAAGTTATGAATTACTTTTTCAGTAGGGGTAAAAACTTTACTCCAATACACAAAGGCATCGTCATTTCCGCAACTTTCTTCTTTTTGAGCAGCATCAAAAAGATATAAAACTACGATAACTATGGTGTCTATTTAACTTCATTAAAGTATTCTTGTTTGTCACTCTTTTTACCTAAGGTTGCACTCTAACTCCGTATTAGCATCTTTAATAGAATTTCGTCTTGTTTTTGATAAACTTGCGACTTAGATACATTTTGCTGTAATCAAGATAATAATGTTGGTTGCCGGGCTTAAACCATGACTGATGCATCTAGTTTTGGGTAGCATCTTGCACCCACCAAGCACTAAGGCCAATTCGGGATACATTCTCTTTCATCTTTTTTACTTTTTAGATTTGTCGCACCATATCCAATCTAATTTTTTAAGCCAACTATTGTCATATGGTGGGATATAATCATAATGAATAAACTCAATATGCAAAAAACTCCTGTTTTGCATACTTTTTTGCAGTGTCTTTATTTGTTCTTTTGTAGGATTATTCAAGCTACGTGTTTCCATTTTTAAAAACTCCAATGTTGTTCTATTTAGTATTAAAAACTTATACTCTCTGGCATCCCATGATGCTAAAAGTGCTTTACCACGGTTAAATATTACCTGGGCAATAATTGTATCGTTTGATATTTTATACACACCCCAAAAAAAGCCTTTGTAAAACTTATCTTGCTCTATGCCATGGTAAACACTCGAAAGATATTTTTTGGAATCTCCTCCATATTTATTGGCATAATCAAAAAAATTATACAGCAACATGCCACGTTTATAAAATATAATATTTATATCAAAAGTGTCTTTATTCAGATTAAAGCTACTTCCTTCGATTTCTTTCATTGAATAATACCCATCCGTTGCAAATTTAAAATTTATACTATCAACATTACGAGGAATACAGATTGAAAAATTACGCACTATAGATTTAGGAATTTTTTGGGCATTACACTCAATATTGCTGAGCATAGATACTACACACAATATGCATCTTATAGAAATATTAAAATCCATATAACGAAAACGGGTTTCTATATCCATAATGTAAATAAACTCCTTGATACATTTTGTCATAGTCAACATAATAATTTTGGTTGCCGGGCTTAAACCATGACTGGTGCATCCAGTTTTGGGTAGCGTCTTGCACCCACCAAGCACTAAGGCCAATTCGGGATACATTCTCTTTCATCTTTTTTACTTTTTAGATTTGTCGCACCATATCCAATCTAATTTTTTAAGCCAACTATTAGGCGGTGGAAGATTATTAAACGGTACAAATTTTCCATGTAGATATTTTGGCTTGAGATACTCTTCTTTTATCAAACCAAATGTTTTCCCTTGACCATCCCACAACTGCCGACTAACTATTTCCAATGTGTAGTTATCTAAAATTTTATATCTTGTCTCTGTTATATACCACTTATACAGTTGTAGTCGATAGCCGGGGTCAAAAATACTTTGCGCGATTATAGTGTTATTATGTAATCTGTAAATGCCCCAATGCCCTAATTTTTCCAGTTCCTTATAATTTTTCTTCTCTTTTATGTACCCAGCGTATTCCTCAAAATTCATCCCTTCTTTTCCACTAATATCATCTATATAAGTTCCGTCATTATAAAAAATCACACCAAATTTAAACGTATCTTCACAAATCATTTGAAGTCCGTACCCATAACACCTTTTTTCTACTTCTTTAAATAAATAATATCCTCCCATTTCAATTAGTATATTTTGTTTAATAATGCCACTATCATAGCAATTAGTTAAGTGCTGCTTTATTTTTTTTGGAATATACTGTGCAATTCCAATATGCGAAATGTATAGACAGCATAATGTTGTGATGAGCAATTTTCTATTAAAACCCATAAAGAGAAAAACGATTATAATATCCATAATGCAAATAAACCCCTTGATACATTTTGCTATAATCAAGATAATAATTTTGGTTGCCGGGCTTAAACCATGACTGATGCATCCAGTTTTGGGTAGCATCTTGCACCCACCAAGCACTAAGGCCAATTCTGGAGGTTGTTCCACCACTATTATAGCCAAAATATAGCGGTGCATTATAAACATAACCTTTTAACCAAGCTCCCATTTTAGGCTTGTTCGCTCCCCAAAGACGACTTCTCCTATTGTCAAAACCATCCTCACCTCCACTATCTCCTTTTCTATCATTTGTTTCCACATACGACCCTATTGCCCAGTTTCCGTAGCTTAATTCCAGTGCTTGAGTTCGTCCTTTGTCGCTCCTATGTCCGAAGGCAAGAAAATCGTTTTCTTCTCTTATTTTAAAGTCGCCATACCCTATTGTAACACCGCCGTTCCATTGGTTTTG
>JAFDXO010000140.1 GCA_018267925.1 Bacteroidota bacterium
ATGCTCAAACCGGGCCATATCCACCTCAGTCGGCACCAGCGAATCGCATTGCTGCGGCACCTTGTGGAACAGAAATACCGACAGCTTATCCTTGGACAGGGATTGTAAAAAAAATCGGGACAGCATTACTCACCCATAAAATTCCACAGCTAGCACATCAACAAAAAATAATTCGCCCCAAAAATTACCCCCTAGCTTTTCTTTGAAAGTCGATAGGCGATATACACAAACAACCCGCAAGTAAAAAATATAGAAAAATTATCTATCATGACGACGCCAGCATAAATTTTTTTCGAAAAATTCGACGCGATGGTTCTTCAATATATCGAAATAGCACAACGGAGGAAAAAAAGCATACCAAGAGATAGCCAAAAAATTGAAACCACCCAATTGATTCACTCAAAAATTTCACCCAGTCTTTAATAAAATAATGCACCAGATATGTACTATAGGATATCAACCCGAGATAGTGAAAAATCGGGAGCGAAAGAAATTTTGAAAACAAAACATCTCCTCGAGACAATAAATATATCAGACAAGCAAATACAAATGGAACAAACCACTGATTAGGAAACCCCAACATTAGCAAACCGACAAAAACTGCCACCAGAATAAATATCAGAATTGAGTTCACAGCAAGCATTGCCCTTGATGCAACCGCAGCCCCCTGACGAAGAGCACTAAGACATAGCCCCATCCAAAACTCAAGCACACACCGTACCACGCCAAGAGATGGTATCGCCTCGCCAATGGAATACTCGCCAGCAGCCCAAAAAATAACTCCAATTGCCATAGCTGCACCCCATATTGCGAACACAAGTTCACGACGGCGATGGGTTAGCGGCACAAGCCCAACAGCAATCAGCAGCGGACACAACAAATAAGCCGCAAATTCAGTACTAATAGACCAAGCCGGTATATTCCACTGCAGACTATCAAAAGCACCCCAATTTTGAACAAGAAAAATAGAGGCGACAAAGTAATCCCAATCATAACGCCCCAAACCAACGCCTGACGAGGAAAATGCCCAAAGCATAAACGGATTAACCAAATACAGCAACATCAAAAAAAGGTGCAAAGGGTATATTCTTACAACACGATTCAACCAGAATCGCGACACCGGGCGCCACGCCAATACACGCAAGGAGTCTGAAGAAGTTAGGTAAATGACATACCCACTGAGTATAAAAAACAGATCAACCGCCAGATATCCTTGCTTGACTAGCGCAAGAACCCAGTCAGGAACCCTCCATATCAATGGTTCGGTGAAGTGATAGAGCACAACCCACCACGCCGCTACGCCACGAAGCCCAGTTAATGCGGGGACATACCTTTGCTCAGGCATGCTCATACTTTTTCCCAAGATTAATGTATGCAGCCGACAAAGCAACCAGGTAGTAGAAATAAGATTGGAAAGCAACTCCAATAAATACCCCACCCGCAAGAAAAACAAGAGTGGAGATCAATAGGTATCTTCCAGCATCACCCAACCAAAGTTCACCAGTAGCTTCCAATATTTTCTTGTGACGCATGAAGGTCATTATCGTTACGCCAATAAGCGCAATGAATATCAAAATACCCGGAATGCCACCCTCCCCTAGAACTTCGAAATAAATACTATGAAATGCCTTATTGGCAACCGTCAACACCGAACCATCCGGCAGATCCATCGTGTAGGAATTTATACGGTACATATCAAAACTTCCACCCCATGGATGAGTTTTCACATAGTCGATTACCCATTTCCAAACCGCAACTCTACCCATGGCAGAGACCTCACTATTATTATCTATACTGGACATCCGATCAGCCCACCCTGCACCAATGAAAGGATAAATCACACCAACGAATATTAGCACCAATATCACATTCACAAGTCGACGTTTTCCATAATAGATAAGACAAGAAGCCAACACAACAAGGCATACCAGTGCGGTCCGCGCGTAGGTCCCAATGGCGCTCAACAATGAAAACACCAAGAATGTCACAAGCATCAATTTCACGAAACGTGGCTGAGGCAACAGAGTCTGATGAAAATATAAATACATCACCATTGGTATCAGACTAACCGAAAACATAGCCAAGGTACTGCCTTCGCCGTAGCCAGTATTCCCAGCAACCAACCCTAGCGGGACGCCATATCCACCCCCGGAAAGCATGACCTTAGCGCCAAAAGCAATGCAATGAGCCATTCCAGAAATCAGAATTGTCCAAATAAACGCCTCGAAATCTTGACGATTGCGAACAAAATTCGGAATAATAATCGTAAATATGATGCCTTTGACTGCCCAGTCCCATTTAAAATAAGCCGCTTCGGGGACTACCGCCCACAAGAGAGTCACCGTCATCCAAACAGCGAACCCTCCAGCGATAATAGACTGAGATCGCCACTTGATATAGTCAACTTTTTTTAGAAAAAAAACCGAGCCAAACGAAAGTGCGGCGAATATGAAAGAAATTGGAATAGAACTAATAATCGAATAGGCAACTTGCTGCGGGGTAAATATGCTAGCCCAAACATAGGCCAATACAAATAAAAATGGGGAGCGAAAGCCACGCAACAATAAAAACAGAACAACACCCAGAAGAAAAATACTTCGCATAAATCTATGCAGCAAATTAGAAACAGAAAATCATTTCAAAAAAACCTCGATCACTCAACGACCACACCTCAGACCAGATAGTAATTAACCATTCAATAGTATTCAATCTTCAGGCACATCTTGACGAGGGCGCCGTCACATATTTTTCAACGACAAATCGCCATGAAGTTTTCGCAGTTCGCTTCTCAATATATCAATTCCAGGCATTTATCGGGACCAATTGCGGGCCATAGCAAACACTAGCCGTCACCTAGACTTCAGAGAGAGCAGAAAATCTTAATGCATCACCACATAGAGCATGTCGTTAGTATTGCTGGCCGGCGCTGATCCAGTGTCAGGCTGGCTCTTTTGCTCAACGCCCGATTTCCAGAGCATGTTCACGGTATGGA
>JAFDXO010000141.1 GCA_018267925.1 Bacteroidota bacterium
CATTGTCCATCAGTATAACACCAAAGTTTAAATAAAAAATCTCAAACAATCAACTTCTGAAAATCAGCAAGGTTCCTGTTATTTTATCTTTTGGCAGCTAGTTGTGCATCGGTCACCCCATGTTGGCTGCCGTATTATGTCAGCATGGTTTATTTATTTGGGTAAGTCTTTGCTGTTAAAACCTTTCTCCAAAGCCTTTTTCTCTGGTGATGTCAACTCTCTATTATATATTTTTTCCCAAAGTTTGCTTGCCTTTTTTGCAGAACTAATGCCTAACGTTTTCACTTTCTTACCCCACAAATAGATTGCAAAATCTTTCTTACTATAAGCTATTCCGTCATAAAGGAAAAACGGTGTTGATTCTTTTTCAAGTGCTTTATTAAAGTCAAGTTTGCCGCCAATCGTTTCTTTTTTTATATATTCTTCAGGGTCTTTAATTTCTTCTGTTTGCTTTCCACCACTTGTTATTTGATTTACTATTTCGATAATTTCTGCTTTCAATTTGTCGAATGATTGTATTCTATAAGCAATGCCATTGAACAAAAGTTCTTTCCCATTATTTGGTAAGTCTATAACTACTGATGATGTGTCAACTTTTAATTTCAAAAGTTCGTCAGCTCTTTTCTCATTAATTTCTCCCCAAACATTGCAAGGAATTTGAATGCTTTTTTTCGTGTTAGGGTTTACAATGTTGTAAGTAAGTGTTGTCTTTCCATTGTCGTTTTTTTGTAACAACATAATCATACAAATTACTGTTTGTCCTTTATGAGCAATGAAAAATGTTGCAGGTAAGTCTCTTGAAAATTTGATGTAGTCGTCCAATGTTGGGTTATCACTTACATAAACAGATGATTTTTTATTAGAAATATTTTCTTTGATATTGTAATAGCTTGATGTCAATTCAAAGTTGTCAAATTTATCTTCGCTAATTAGGTCGCTATTGAAAATTGGATTGCCATTTTTATCGGTCTGTCCAAATAGGTTTGTCAGGGTAAAAATTGTCAAAAGTAATAAGCTTAATTTTTTCATTGTCTGTTATGATGTTTATGGGGTCGCCCGAATATGGCAGCCAACGTTCGAGTATTTGCGAAGGCAGGGAATTCATTGATTGTCCAGCCCGGTACAAATGCCCATTTAAAAATATTTTGTTGAAGTTAAGAACTAAAGCTGAACATTGAACGTCGAGCCCGAACCGCTGATGATAGTACCACATAGCTGATGTTACATTGTCCAGCCCTGCTTTTGCAAATACTTTTGTTGTGCGGTCGTGCCTCTTCTCCGTCATTCAGTTTTCTTCCCTTCATGTTTTTGTTCCTGTGTCCAATATAACCCTGTTACTTTTCCGTTTGTTTTTATAAATTCAATTGTTGTAGGAATTCTTCTTACGTCTGGCAAGTAAAAAAGTGCTTCTGACTGTGCTAATAGAGTCATGTTGTTGCCTGAACCATTTGAAAGATCGGCAAATAAACGATTGTCTCGTTTGTAAACTCTTAGAAATTGGGTTGTATCCTCTGGGAATTTATAAATTCCAACGTAGCTATTTAAAATGGTGTCACTTACTTTTAAGTCTTTGTAAGAAGTTTGAAATGATTTTCCAATCACAAGATTTGCAATATTTTCAAACAATGAGAAATATTCATCGTTATCTGAATTAAATAATGTCGCAATAAAAATATTTTGTTCAGGAAAGAATGTTTCCATACTTCTAAAACCGTCAATTGCACCGCCATGTCCGATTGATTTACTTCCTTTCAAATCTTTTATGAACCATCCATAACCGTAATCGGAAACCTGCCCATTTGTAAGTTTAGCAGGAGTAAATGCTTTGTCAAGAGTTTCTTTCTTTACTAATTTATAAGAACTTAATGCTTGTTGCCATTTAAACAAATCGTCCACATTTGAAAGCAATGCACCTGCACTAAAGGCTTGTGTCATGCTTATATAATCAGCATTGCGGTATGTAGCATTGTCTTTTGTATAGCCACTTACACGATTAGAAATTATCTCTGTCGGGTCGTCGTAATAAGTATTAGTTAAGCCTGCTGGTTTAAAAATATTTTCCTGCAAATACTCTTTGTAAGATTTTCCAGTCACCTGCTCAATTATATAACCTAATAACAAATAATTTGAGTTGCTGTAATTAAATTTTGTTCCTGGTATAAAATCTAATGGCAGTTTACCAAGGCTATCAATAAATTGTTTTGGCGCAAAGTCAATACGAATGGCGTTTGGAATATGAAAGTCTAATGCGTCATAACCAATAATACCGGAAGTATGAGTTAAAAGGTTTTCAATAGTTATGTTTTGCCATTTGTCTGTTGAACCTTTTATGAATTTTTGAATGTTGTCCTGCAAAGAGATTTTACCTTTTTCAACCAATTGTAATATTGCAATGGCAGTGTACTGCTTTGTCATTGAGCCAATCCGAAAAATCATATCTGTCCGCATTGGTACATTTAACTCCATGTCGGCAGTACCAAATGCTTTTTTATAAATAGTTTGTCCTTCTTTAGCAATTAAAACCGCACATCCTGGTGCAACCAAATTGTACTTCTCAGTTATAAGTTGGTCAATATTTTTGATGAGTTGCTTATCTTGCTTGGTCTGTCCATAGGAATTTGTCGTTAGCAGTAAGCAGAAAATAAATGGAAGGTATTTAAGCATTGTCAAATTATTAGAGAGTGTCAAATGGCATGTCGCACAACGAACAGGGCTTGCTGCAGTTTGGGCATTTGAAATCCGTCAGCCCGTAACTTAAGTTGATGATTGCAATATTGCTGATGTTTTATTCATAAGCCAAATTTATAACGTCCTGCTGGAACTGAAGCTGAATAGCGAACAAAAAGTTGATGCTTACAACGTCAAGCCCAAATTGCAGCAAACCCAATGTTGGCTGTAGGTTTTCTTCTCACTTGCTTGTTGTCAAGTTAAATTCTACTTGTCCACCAAGTCCACAAGCCATCATTTGTGCAAAATATTTCCCGTCTTTCAAATCTGTCAATGCTAAGAATGGTGGGCATTTGTCGTGAAATAAATGTTGTTCTTGTGAAAACGTTTTGTCTGCACTTGAAACCATTACTTTGGTTTCTGTTCCACCACAAGGCATAATTAAAAACCAATTCTTCTCCTTTTTTGTTCTTATAAAGTTCAAAGGCTTACATTCTCCTTTTCCTGTTTCACAATTTTCCCAATAGTCAAAGCCTATAAAATCAACTTTAGCTTTTTGTATTCCAATTGTAGCGTCATAGTTTGGGCAAATGAAATAGTTTTTAAGTTCTGTTTGCCCATCATATTTTGTCAAGGTCAATAGAACTGTGTCAAGTTGTTCTTGGTTATCTTTATAAAAGTAATAGCCAACATTTATGGTGTCTGCAAAAATTGTGTCAGAAAAGTCCTTAATAATTTTATACTTGGCTATGTAAATTTTTGAGCCTTCTCCACTTGAAACAAGTTTGGCTAATGCTTTAAATTCTGTTTTTGAGTTCTTGCTTTTCGTAGTTTGTCCACACGAAACCAACGCAATAGTCAAAAATAAAATTGTCAGTATTGTTGTTGCTTTCATTGATAAAGTGTCTTGTCAAAATTGTGGTCGTCTAAACTTACAGCCAACGGATTAGGGCTTTGCGTTCGTGGCGGCATTCTTTGGTTCGTCAGCCCGAACAAAAGCCCTGGTTAAAGATAAAAAGTTCATTGATAATTCTTTTGTTCAATAGCGTTGGGTCAGCCAGGACAGGTGATGAGCAGGATTACAGTTGCTGATACTGCGTTCAGTCACCCCGCCATGACGCAAAACCACCTGTTGCCTGCTGTTTTAGTCCACTGTCAATTAAAGGCTTTCAAAAATCTGTTGCCGTTCTTGTAAACGTGATAGTCGTTTGGTTCAATTGTCCACTTATGACCATTCTCACTTAGAAACGCTGTTACTGGTTCTAAGTAATTGGAAAGCTGACCATTGTTATTGTACAGAGGGAAAATTCTTATTTCTTTTCCAAGCCTTAGTAGCTCTTTAATTGAGTTCAAATGAAATTCTAAATCAAACAAGTGCTCAAATAGAAACAAGAAGTTTGAGCAAAGACAAAGGTCAAAGCTCTTGTCTAAAAAATTTAAAGATGGTAGTTTGCCAAACTGATAGTTGCTTGGATGTTGGACATAATCATCAACAAAAGTTTCAAAGGTTCGCCGCCTTTTTGAAAGCAAATTTTCAACCTCGTCGTCCTCTTTTAAGTTGAACTTTTCAGGATAAGTGTAAAAAAACTGCTTATTAAACAAATAACTTTCTTCAAAACAGGCTCTCATTTTTTCAACGGGTAAACTGTAAATCGGGTCAACTGATACAACTTGAACGCCATTTCTCCTAAGTTCTAAATTGAATGTTGATGGTCCGTCTGCAATTGACAGAATTTTGGTTTCTGCTGAGATGCAACCAAGCGAAAACATTTTTGTGTATTCTTCCAATGTCCTGCCCCAAAAAGAAATATGATTGTTTTCCATATTGACTTTAGACCTTTGAGTTCAAGAGAATGAAAGCACCAATTTTCTGCTCAGCTTTTCCGTCCCAATTGAACATAAAATCGCCAAGGTATCTAAATCCAAGTGATAAAAGTGAATTCCAACGGTCTTGAGATGCACAACATAGGGCAAACTTAATTTCTTGGTTATCTCTTATGTACTTAAGACGAACATTATCTAATACTGCTTTTGCTGAGGAGCGTCTATAGGAAGGGTGAATTACAAGTCTGCTCCAGTAGGCAAAAGGTCTATCAGGTGGCAATTCAAACTTGTCAAAATCTTCATTTGTATCCTTTAAGTCTTGCAAAATGGCAAGTCGTGCAGAAGCAATGATTTTGTTTTCTTGCTCTATTATCCAATGCAAAGTTTCTTCAAGCGGGTCTAAGTGGTCAAACCAACCATTTGGAAACGTATTTCTGTTTACATAAATGGATTTGGGGGAACTTTCATAAGCAGTCACTCTCAAATCATAGATTTCTTGCAGTCGAGATTTGTCGGTTAGTAATGTCGGTGTCATGTTTGGTATGGTCTGCAAAAAATTGCAGGCAACGAACAGGTATTGCCGATGGTGGGGAATTAGAATTCCTGTCCGCCCGGAACCGCTGTCTGGCTTTTTGCTAAAGATAAATATTAAGAACTAAAGCTTGGCTTTATTCGTCGAGCCCCAAGCCGCAGTATAGCAGAATTACCGCTGCTGATTGCTCCAATGTCAAGCCCCACTATTGGCAATACCCATGTTAGCGGCTGGTATTCTTCAATGTCCAAATTGCTCCGTTTTTTGTAGCCTGTTTTTCTAAATGACCTTTTGCTGTTAAGTTGTCCAAATATTTTTCACTTTCATTTCTTGGCATTCCTGTTAGTTCAGAAAATTCTTTTGCTGTCAATGAATGATATTTTGAAAATACAGCATTCCAAGTCTTGTCATAGATTGTTTTGGTAGCAGTAGGAAACAATTTAAGCAAAGCACTCTCAAATGTGCTGTATGGTTTTGAGCCATAAACCATTTCTTTCTGTCCTGTTGAGTCTGTAAAAAACATAGTTGGAAAACCCCTTACGCCTAATTCTCTACCCAATTTTAAATCTTCTTCAAAAAGCTCTTTTGCTTTTCCTTCGAAATCAGTTTTTAGCTTAACAATGTCAAGTCCAACTTTTTTCCCTGCTAATTCTAAATGTTCCCATTTAGTAATGTTCTTTTTTTGAAGAAAAACCATTTCTCGTATTTCACGAAGAAACAAAATTGCTTTTTCATTGTCTTGCATTTGTGCTGCTTTAAAAGCAATTGAAGGTGGATATGAGGAATTTAATGGGTCTTCCAACCAGACATTTCCGTCTATTGGCATATCGTAATAAACACTTACTTCGTCCCAATGGTGAGCAACATCAGAAGGTTTACTAATGCCACCACTATTATAACTCCAATTTGGCAACAAGCCACCCATTCTATATTCCACTTCAATGTTGTTTCCATATTCCAATTTAAGTTTTCGTAATTGTGGTTCAATGCCCCAACAAGAAGAGCAGATTGGGTCGGTGTAATAGATTATTTTTACAGGTTTCTTGTTTGCTTTTACCAAACTGCTGTCTGCCGAATTTGTTTTATTAGTTGGTATTTCGCAAATACCACTTTCAGGGTCACACATTAAAGGATTGTTATTTTCCATTTTCTTTTTTGTTTGAGATTGACAACTTACCTTGCCAAAAGTGAACATTGCGATTAAAATAAGATAAGTTATTTTCATTTTTTAAAAGTGTCTTACACCGACTGTTTATCTTTGTGCAAAGATGAGGACTTAAATTCAACTACGCAATAAGTCAGAAAATTATGACTACTAAAAAAGAAATTATTGATAACGAAACTTGTCCTGCACAAGGGCTTTTGAAGTCGCTGTCTGGAAAGTGGAAACCTGAAATATTTCGTTTGGCCGTTGAAACTCCTTTGCGTTTTAGTAGTTTGTTGCGTCAAATTGAAGGTTCTAACAAACAAACTTTGTCTGTCGCTTTAAGAGAGTTAGAAGAAGTCGGGCTGTTAGAAAAAGTTGTCATTCAGCA
>JAFDXO010000142.1 GCA_018267925.1 Bacteroidota bacterium
CCCTTTCAGGGCTTGGTAGCGAGTGGTATTAGCGATTTACCTTTAGTATTAGGCTTTTTTAGCGAGGGGTGTTGCCGCCTCGTTGTTTATATTGCACCCTTTCAGGGCTTGGTAGCGAGTGGTATTAGCGATTTACCTTTAGTATTAGGCTTTTTTAGCGAGGGGTGTTGCCGCCTCGTTGTTTATATTGCGCCCTTTCAGGGCTTGGTAGCGAGGGGCAGTACCGATTCACCTTTCGTATTAGGCTTTTTTAGCGAGGGGCGTTACCGCCTCGCTGTTTATATTGCGCCCTTTCAGGGCTTGTCAGCGAGTGGCATTAGCGATTCACCTTTCGTATTAGGCTTTTTTAGCGAGGGGCGTTACCGCCTCGCTGTTTATATTGCGCCCTTTCAGGGCTTGTCAGCGAGGGGCATTAGCGATTTACCTTTAGTATTAGGCTTTTTTAGCGAGTAGAGTTACCGCCTCGCTGTTTATATTGCTGTTTATATTGCGCCCTCTCAGGGCTTGGTAGCGAGTGTTGAGTATGCCACTAAGCATGGCAACACTCTGTTCTGTAAAAGCAAAGGGTAAATATTTAGTATGTTGCCCCCTGCCACTCTTTAAGGTCGCAATTTGCGTCCTTAAAGGATTATCCTGTTTCTCTAAGGTTTCAATTTGAAACCTCAAACTTTCCCATTCCTCTTTAGTAAGCTGAAACATAAAATCTTTTGGAAAACGCTTGATATTGCGCTTTACAGCTTGATTAAAAACCTTTGTTTCAACTTCATAAAGGGCTGCTAAATCAAAATCTAACATTACCCTTTCGCCCCTTAATTTGTAATTCGTAATTTGTAATTTGTAATTCGTAATTTGTAATTTGTAATTCGTAATTCGTAATTTGTAATTTGTAATTTGTAATTTGTAATTCGTAATTTGTAATTTGTAATTTGTAATTTGTAATTTGTAATTCGTAATTCGTAATTTGCAATTCGTAATTTGTAATTCGTAATTTGCAATTCGTAATTCAGTCAATTAGACTAAAACTCCCACTTTCAGTACATTCATGATAAGAGATTTCAGACTGCTTGAAAGAACAAAATACTAAAGATTGGGCCTGATTAGAATTACCTTATTTTTCAAATAAATATATAAATATCCATTTCTTGTTTCTGGTGTCCCATTCTGTTTAGTTGGATAGCCTATCAACGAAACGGAGATTAAAATGCTTCAATACCATAAACGCGCTTTTACATTTCTCAGATAGGTAAACGTGTTGGTGTTAATAGGTGTGCGTTTTTCATGAAACGGAATTCGCAAAATATCCCACCAGCCCTTCATGTAAGTAAATAAATGAGTGGGAGCATCCATTATATATTTTCCACTCCAAAATATTGAGGTAGTTAAGAAATATCGAAAGGGCAAATATCTGTATGCTACTCGCGATTTATTTACCCATTGCATTCGTAATTTCTGAAAATTTGGTTGTCTTCCATAAGGCGATTCTTTATGTTCAATTGTAACTGAGTCATCATAACCTATGGTATAATCATTATCAAGTATGCGATAACAGAGGTCATATTCTTCCATACCATAAAAAAAGTCAGTAGGAAACAGTCCGGTCTTATCAAGAATGGAGCGTTTCATGATGTTTGCGCCACCGGCAAAATAGAGCGTTAGAAATTGTTTTTTAAATTTATACTCTTCATAGTTCTTATGCGGGAAAACAGATTTCTGAACTTGCCCGTTACTTTGATAAACGACCCTGAATGTAACCACAGCAGCATTTGCTTTCTTGAAAAATTCTTGATCAAAAATTGCTGACATCATTACTAAAGAGTCAGTACTTGGAAACTCCATATCATCGTCAATCGTAAGTAGATAATCTCCCTTCGCCTGCGACATCAGCAAATTTCTCCCCCTGGCTACTCCCGTGTTTTCTTCTGAAAAAACATAACGAACACGTAATTCAGGATGTGATTCAATGAAACTTAGAACCTCCACATAACTTTCAGTTGACGCATTGTTAAGAATAATTATTTCGCACAACAGTTGCTCAATGTTCTTTTGGCGAGCTAAACTAATGAGCAATAGTAAAAGATCATTCGCACGATTATGCGTTAAAATTAATATTGAAATCATTACCTTGTATTATACACACTTACATTGAGCCGCCGTCCTCCATTAACCATTTGGTAATATTACATGTTAATAGGTTGATAGCTTTACTGTGCCGATTTTTTCCTCGTTTGACATAATCTCAATAATATATGCACCCGGAGCAAGTTGTGGTAAACGCACCTCAAAATTCAATGTTGAATTCAACAAAAAACTTTGTGTTTGAATAATTTTTCCTCCAACATCCTTTAGTGAATAGACCAAGTTTCGTCCATTTGGTAATTTTGAAAATTGCAACGTTGTAAATTCCTTTGCAGGATTAGGGAAACAGGTAATATTCAAAGGCGTCCCTATGGGATTTAAGTTCATATTTGCCTTCAAATTTTGGATTTCCTCTTTAAGATTCTTTATTTGATTTTCTAAATTATCAATTTTTTGATTTAATGCAAAGTCACGCTCTGACACATAAACATAACCTTGTTTATCAATAACAAGATTTTGACCTGTGCCATATTGTAAGTTTTCCAGCCTTACACTTGAAGGAGCGTTTATAGGGAATTTACAATCAACATGAAATAAAGTACTTGGATTCATTGTATTCCAACCAAACAAACCAACACTTGATAGAATGCCTCTATTTGATGCATTTGTTTGAATGCGTACATTGTCTGGGCTTAAAGTTCCAAAAATATTTTTGCCTCCATGAATAACATTCCCTTGAATTGTCCAAAAACAGGTATCAATACAACAGGATTCGCCATTAATTACAATTGACTGATCACAAGAAAAGGATGTGGATGTGGCAAAATAGGTTGTGCTACCTGAAACTTGAACTGTTGTTTGATAATTCGGGGAGCCTGCGTTTGGTAAAATTGTACCATTGGGCGAACCTAAATGCCACACGATGGGTGCAGCAACTGGCTTTACTGTTATGCCCGAAACAAACGCCCTATGAAAACCAGAATTATTATTCCCACTATCTATTATGGTAATGTCTTTCAAAAAATATGTGTTTTCCGGAAATGGGATTGCGATCTCTTGCATGTCCCTACGAAAGCTATCACCCAGATAAATACCATTCCAAACATTGATAGTTGTAATGGACACGGGTGTCGTTGTTGATGAAAATGAATTTACATAAAACTCATGGTGATCTCTTATGTTGACACCATCAATCAATGGAATGGACAAGGTGCTGTTATTAGTAAAAGTTAACTGAATATGGGTGAGTGTAGCATCTTGTTGTCCCCAATGTGTGTTTATTAAGGTGTGTAATTTATCAACTTTCATTGGGCATGATAGTGTTATTGTCGTTTGTTGTGGGCTGTTTGGCTGTCCTGAATTACCAGCGGCAACATATGAATCCCAATCAGACGGAGTGGTAATGAAGAATGGAACACCCGAATAATTTTGTGAACCTACTGGGGCATTTGGTGTTGCTGTATAATTAGCAATTGAAGATAAACTTATAGGAATGTAGGTAGGAATTGGTGTTGTGGATAAAGAAACCGTATCACCATTACATTTAGACGTTGAGGATGCAATAATGCTAAATGGCTGCGAATGAAGTTTAGTACACACCAATAAATTTAACAGAAGTATAGTGTAAATTATTTTCATAAATTTGGTTTTTAAAAGTTAATCAAATATACTGAACTAATTTAAAAAGACAAAAAAATGGAGCATAAAGTTGGCACGTTAACTAAATTAAAATATACGCATCAATTATATTTTAACTTCATTACACTTTAAGCATGTTTCACCATACAAAAAAAGTCGGTTGAATCCAACCGACCTTGTATATTAGTTAATGTATTGTATATGCTACAAATGAATAGCCTCGCCCAAGGCCACTTCAATGGCATCTTTTACGCTTTCGCTCATGGTTGGGTGCGGATGGATGCTGTCTAAAACTTCTTGCCATGTGGTTTCCAGCTTGCGGGCAGTTACCGTTTGGGCAATCATTTCTGTTACGTTTGCCCCTATCATGTGGGTGCCAAGCCATTCGCCATATTGGGCATCGAAAATCACTTTTACAAAGCCATCGGTTGCGCCTGCCGCGCTTGCCTTTCCCGAAGCAGAAAACGGAAATTTTCCCACTTTCAATTCGTAGCCGGCTTCTTTCGCCTGCTTTTCGGTCATTCCTACAGAGGCAATTTCGGGTGTGCAATAGGTGCAACCCGGCACATTGCCATAATCCAATGGTTCGGGTGTGTGATGGTATTTTCCTTCTGCCTTTGCCAATGCTTCCACGCAAATGATAGCCTCTTTTGAAGCCACGTGTGCCAAAGCTTGTCCGGGCGTTACGTCTCCAATAGCATAGATGCCTGCCACATTGGTTTGGTAGTAAGCATCGGTCAGTATTTTTCCTTTTTCGGTCTTAATGCTCAATGCCTCCAGTCCAATGTTTTCGATGTTGGCCACTACTCCTACCGCACTCAGTACGACATCGGCTTCCAGCGTGATGTCGCCGGTTTGGGTTTTTACCGTAGCCTTTACACCATTAGCAGTGCCTTCTACTTTTTCTACTGAGGCATTGGTCATAATTTCAATCCCTTTTTTCTTGTAGATTTTTTCTAACTCTTTAGAAATATCTTCGTCTTCCACCGGCACAATGCGTGGCATAAATTCTACAATAGTTACTTTGGTGCCAATGCTATGATAGAAATAGGCAAATTCAACACCAATAGCCCCGCTGCCTACCACAATCATAGATTTGGGTTGTTGTGGCAAGTTCATTGCTTCTCGATAGCCAATAATTTTTTTTCCGTCAATCGGCAAGTTGGGTAGCTGGCGTGCCCGTCCGCCGGTGGCAATGATGATGTGCCGAGCCGAATAAGCCGTTGTTTTGCCATCGGCTCCGGTTACTTCTACTTCTTTTTTAGCGTTGAGTTTTCCAAAACCGGTGATGACATCAATTTTGTTTTTGCGCATTAAAAATTGAATGCCTTTGCTCATTTTATCGGCAACACCGCGGCTTCGCTTCACCATGCTATTGAAGTCGGCTTTATAGTCGCCTACTTCCACACCGTAATCCTTAGAATGACCGATGTACTCCATCACCTGTGCGCTTTTCAGTAATGCTTTGGTAGGAATACAACCCCAGTTGAGGCAAATTCCGCCTAAGTTTTCGCGCTCTATGATGGCGGTTTTAAAGCCTAATTGTGATGCGCGGATTGCAGCCACGTATCCGCCGGGTCCGCTGCCGATTACGATTACATCGTATGCCATAAGGAGAAAGAAATTTTTTGAGTGTTTAAATGTGCTATAATAGCGCGAGCAAAGGTAATTTAAAAATCTGCTTGTTGCAGCTATTCCATTGAATTGATTGCTTCATGAGCGTCTTTGTTTTAAATAAATGTTTTGATTTTGCAAATAGAAAACTTAACAAACATCGGATTAAGCCTAAAATGAAAAAGAAAACATAAAACTCATTCAGCTTCTTTCACACCAATAGAATGCCTGCTGAAAAAATAGCGTACTTTGCAAGTCCTCAGCTTTGAACGAAAATATGAATTTGAAGGGGAAAAAAATTATTCTCGGTATTTCGGGTAGCATTGCAGCCTACAAAACACCGGAATTGGTGCGCCAATTAGTGAAAAGTGGTGCCGAAGTTCGCGTGATTACCACTATAGCAGCCGAGCAGTTTGTGAGTGTCTTGTCGCTTTCTACTGTGTCGAAACATCCTGTGTTAAATACAATACACGATGGTAGTGCGTGGAATAATCATGTGGATTTGGGACGCTGGGCTGATGCCATGCTCATAGCCCCTTGCAGTGCCAACACCTTAGCAAAATTAGCCTCCGGCTTATGCGATAATCTGCTAACCGCCGTTTATCTATCCGCCTTATGCCCTGTTTTTATTGCTCCGGCAATGGACGAAGATATGTGGCACCATGCTTCCACTCAAAAGAATGTGAGCACCGTAGTAGAATATGGGAATAAAATAATTCCCGTTGCTCATGGCGAGCTGGCAAGCGGGCTGATTGGCGAGGGAAGAATGGCTGAACCCGCCTCTATTCTTACTTTTTTAGATAATTTTTTCCAACCGATTCAGCACCAACCGCTTCAAAATTTACGAGCTTTAGTTACTGCCGGGCCTACGTTTGAGCGTTTAGACCCTGTTCGATTTATAGGAAACTTTTCTACCGGAAAAATGGGAATTGCTTTGGCAGAAACATTGGCTGAACAAGGGGCTGATGTTACGTTGATATTAGGTCCATCATCCATTCGCCCAAAGAATAACCAAATAAAAATTGAGTTGGTAGAAAGTGCCGCAGAAATGTACGAAGCTTGTGTTGCACGCTTTGAAGAAGTAGATATTGCCGTGTTGGCTGCCGCCGTAGCCGACTATCGCCCAACCCAAATAGCCGATGAGAAAATAAAAAAGCAAGCAGAAACGTTGACCTTGCAATTAGAAAAAACAAAGGATATTTTGGCAACCTTAGGAAGTAGAAAAACGACACAAACATTAGTAGGTTTTGCGTTAGAAACAAACCATGAACTGGCAAACGCCGAAAAAAAACTATTTGCTAAAAATGCCGACCTGATTGTGCTAAACTCATTGCGAGATGAAGGAGCCGGATTTGGCTTCGACACCAATAAAATTACGCTGTTGGACAAATCAGGACAACACACAACATTGCCCCTTGTTTCTAAAAAAGAGGCAGCCAATATCATTGTAAACCGAATAGCCAACATGAGAAATGAGGAACAAACTGCTTAGTATCACCGTCCTTATATTGTTGAGTTTTACAGCAACGGCACAGGAGCTTAATTGCAAGGTTAAAGTGATGAGTGTAGCCATTAAAAACGTGGACAAGCAAGTGTTTTCAACAATGGAAAAATCCATCAGCGACTTTATGAATACGCGCAAATGGACTACGGATGATTATAGCTCGAACGAAAAAATTGATGTTAATCTGATGTTGAACCTAACCAGTAAAACAGCAGATGATGACATTTATTCGGCTACACTAACCATTCAATCATCCAGACCGGTATATAACACCGGCTACACCAGTCCGCTTATTAATTTTGTGGATAAAGATGTAGTATTTCGCTACTCACAGTTTAACACCATGCAGTTTGACGACAACCGTGTGGTGAGCAATGATCCCATGTCTTCAAACCTTACCGCCATCTTAGCCTATTATGCCTATCTTGCCATTGGGTTAGACTATGATAGTTTTTCACCACTTGGCGGATCCGTTTACTATAAACGGGCACAAAACATTGTGAACAATGCACCGGAAGAAGGGAAGTCTATTCCGGGTTGGAAAGCAGTAGAAGGAAACAAAAACAGATATTGGATCATTGACCAAATCTTAAGTCCTCGCTTTGAAGAAGTGCGCAACTATCTATATGTGATGCACCGCGAAGGATTCGATAAAATGTCGTCAAAACCGGAAGAGGCTCGCCAAAAAATCCTTTCCGGCATCCAAAAACTCAGTCAGGTCAACAAAGAAAATCCCTCATCCATCCTGATTCAATTTTTCTTTAATGCTAAAAGTGATGAATTAGCCAAAATAGTAGGCCAATTGCCCAAAGAACAAAGACTCCCCTATATAAACATGCTTTCGGCCATGGATGTTCCCAACATGGCACGCTATCAAGCACTTAAAGACCGATGATGATGCGCCGCCAATCCTTATTTGTCATAATCTTGATAATCTTGCTGGGAGCTTGTAAAGAAAAAGAAGTCGGACATCTATCTCCTGCACAGATGCAAGGTTTATTATTAGACATTCACCTTGCCGAAAGTTACAGCATGTCGCTACGACCGGACAGCAATCACCGATCTCCCGAAAAAAACATGGATTCGTTGGCGGTGTTTTACCAATCTATATTTCATAAACACCATATCTCTGACACCGAATATAGGGCAAGTCTGCATTGGTATCGAGAACATCCAGAACTATTAGACTCGGTTTACACCAACATGATTCCTACTTTGACTCAAATGGGTGCAAAGTATGAGTAGTAAGCCCCTTTTTACTTGTTGATAATTGGCTTACCTATGGGTGTGTACAAGGCATTGAACTAAATAGAAATACATATTGTGTATGTTGAATGTGTGATTTAGCCCGACAGCTCATGAAAAATTTATGGCTAATTTTTAGAGATAGGTCTGGGTGGATTCAGTTTCGATAAATACGATATGCTGAAATGAGATTTTGCAAAATAAGATTTTGCAAAATGAGACAAGATCAAACTTTTTAAATTTCAATTTTAAACTCTATGCTTTGGTAGCGGAGAAAAAAAAGACCGTCCTTTTCAGACGGTCTCTATTCAGTTTTTAAAAAGCAGTGAAGATTATTTTATTGAAATTCGTTATCCGGAATATTTTTGTTTACTTCTACTGATTGCACTTGTAAAGCAATATTCTGAGGTCCGGCGGCTATTTTGATGGAATAGGGGATTTTATAACCACCCGAATTAGGGACTTCTTTGTAGTCACTATATTCTTGACCCACAGACCCTTGTTCTGAAGTTTGAACAGACTTCACCAAAAAACCTGTTTTCACATCGTAATATTGTTTGGTTTTGTCTTTTCCTTTTTCTTCTTCAAGCACATAAGCATCAGAACCATTTACCTTTTCAATGCCTTTAAGCACGGTGTTTTTTCCAAATTTTTCGGGGTGTAAATCAGCTTGAATGTCGGCAGATTCTTTTGCATCGGCTAAGTCATCAGCATCCATGTCAATTCGTTTGCCTTGTGCTTCTTGGTAGCCTTTTGTTCCGTCAAACACTTTTTTCTGAAGTACCATGCCCATTCCCTCCATGGTGAATTTGAGTTTGTCTGGAGATTTTTTCATTTCGGTAATTGTAAGGGCAATGCCTTGTACGCTTCCGTTGCTGATGGTTTTGATGTCTTTAATGTTGCTGACAACTGCTTCACCACCGATTGCGGCAACGTATTTTTTTATTACATCGTTAGCAGTCAGGTTGGTAGGTGCGGCTGCTTTTGCTTCTTCTTTAATAGGGCGACCATACGTGTCAAAATATTCAACCTTTCCGTTGGATGCAAAACGAGCTAAAGAAGCAGCAATATCTTTATTGCCAACGACCACGATGTTTGCATGATCGGGGTCAATATATTTTTGGGCAGCTGCTTGCACATCGTCAGAAGAAACGGCAGCCAGGTTTTTCAAATAATTTTGATAATAGTCTTTAGGCATTTTATAACGCTCAATGTTGATGGCATATTGAGCAACGGTGGACGGGCTTTCTAATCCGATAGCAAAAGCACCGGACATGTTGACTAAGTGATTTTGCAATTCTTCTTTTCCTACTTTTTCTGTACGGAGATGATTCATTTCAGCAATGATTTCGTTTACTGAACTATCCGTTACCACATTTCGCCCTTTTGCATAGGCTTCAAAAGTAGCCTTTAAAATATCGGGGCTGATAGAAGAATAAGAGCCATAAGTCCAGCCATGTTTTTCACGAAGATTAAGAAACAAGCGACCATTTGAACCGCCGCCGAGAATAGAATTGGCTACGCGAGTTTTCAGCACATCAGGAGTGCCGGGCTTCAAGTCGGTTGGGTAAGTAAGGCTGATCACACTTTGTACGGCACCATCACGCGGCACAAAAATGACACGACGAGTAGCCGGAGCTGTAGGATTACTATACTTTGCAGTTGGAACTACGGCCTTTTGCCATGCGCCAAAGTAGCGTTCAATCAGTGGTTTCGCTTCTGCTAAGGTAATGTCGCCAACCACCGCCATATAGGCAACATTGGGACGGAAATAAGTGCTGTAATATTGTTTTACTTTAGCCAGTGTGATCTTTTTAATAGATTCTTTGGTGGTCATTTCGCCATACGGATGTTGGTTGCCAAAGTTGATAGCGGCACTTACTTTTTTTAGCATAGCATCCGGTTCATTTTCTTCAGCTTCCAAGCCGGAAATAGCTCGAGTTTTTATTTTGTCTAACTCAGTTTGTTTGATGTCGGCATTGATTGCAATATCTGCCATTAGTGCAAAAAGCTCCGACTGATATTTCTTCATACCCTTGGCAGAAAGTCCTTCGTCGGATGCGTTGATAGTTGCACCAATAAAATCTATTTCCTGATTTAGCTTATCATTACTGCGCGTTTTTGTTCCGCTGAGCAACAATTCAGACATCATGTCGCGATAGCCGGTCATGTCTCCTTGCAAAGCAGGCTGGATATCCAATTGAATAGAGGCTGAAATGGTGGGCAATTTGTGGTTTTCTACCACAAAAACCTTCAACCCGTTTGGTAGGGTGAAGCTTTCTGTTTTGCCTAATTTAATTTCAGGAGCCGGGCCTGGTTTGGGGCGAATGCTGCGGTCGAGCGGCTGTGCTGTAGCAGATATGGCTAATGCGATACTAAGTATAGAAAGTGTGCGTTTTTTCATTTTTTTCAATTAAACCGTTCAGATTTTTTTGTTTGAATGCCAAAGCCTTGATGTGATGATGTTATTTTTTCTCCATTGACTTTGGTAAATAATAAACCACGAGGCGGTTGTTCTTGTTAAAGTATTTGGCGGCTACCCGTTTTAGGTCTTCACGAGTAATCTTATTATATTGTTGTAGCTCCGTGTTGATCAGATTGGCATTTCCCAAAAAGGTATAGTAAGTAGCCAGATTATCAACAATACCTGACACACGCTGATTTTGAGAAATGAAATCATTTTCAGTTTGGTTGCGAAGTTTTTGAAACTCTTCTTCAGAAACAAGGCTATTCATCACTTTATCTACTTCTGTTTCCATGCTTTTTTCAAGATCTTCAGGCTTTACACCGGCACCGGCAATGCCAAACATCATAGCAACACCCGGATCTTCATTAGGAATGGCAAATGCCCCTACGGCCAAAGCTTTTTGTTGTTCGTCCACAATTGCTTTTTGAAAACGAGAGCTTTTTCCTTGAGATAATAATTGTGTAAGCAGTTGGATGGCATAATTGTCTTCAGTGCCCATTTTAGGCATGTGATAAGCTAAAATGACAGCGGGAAGTTGAACATTGTCATAGAACGTAACGCGCTTTTCGGCTGTTTGCTCCGGCTCTACTACATCAGGGCGCGGAATGGCCTTTGTGCCTCGAGGAATATCACCAAAATACTTACTGATATAGGCTTTAGTCTTTGCTTCATCAATGTCTCCGCCAATAACCAAAACGGCGTTATTGGGAACATAAAAGGTCTTGTAAAAATCCATGAACTCGCTCAATTTGGCTTGGTCTATATATTGCTCTTTGCCTATGGGAGTCCAACGATAAGGGTGTTTGGTAAATTCATTTTCATAAACCACGCTAAGCAATTGCCCATAGGGTGTATTATCATAACGTTGTTTTTTTTCTTCTTTTACCACTTTGCGTTGTGTTTCCACGCCAATAGTATCAATTTTGGCATGAAGCATACGCTCACTTTCCATCCATAATGCTAACTCTAATTGATTGGAGGGTAGCACCTCGTAATAATAAGTACGATCTTGGGTTGTGTTGGCATTGAGTTGTCCGCCGGCAGCTTGCACTAATTTCATGTATTCGCCACGACCAATATTTTCGCTACCCTCAAAAAGTAGATGCTCAAAAAAATGTGCAAAACCGGTCCGTTGCGGATCTTCATTTTTTGACCCTACATGATACATAACACCAACGGCAACAATGGGCGTAGAATGATCTTCATGTAAAATAACATGCAGCCCATTGGGAAGGGTGTATTCTGAAAAGTTGATCTTAGTTTGCGCCATAGCCCTTCCGGCAAATAGCATTGCACCTAACATCCATACAGAAAAGGCTTTCTGTTTTACCATGTTTTTTAAAATTTGGTGCAAATCTACAAATCGAATTTTATCCTTTTTAAAAAAAATCAGCTACCTTTCAGCCAATGATAATCCTTGTTTTTCGATAAAAATATTCACAATCTTTAGAAGTAGCTTGGAAACATTGCTTTTCAAGATTAGTTAAAATTATCTCCAACCCCGCACGAACTCAATTACTTTTAGCTATGCACTCAATATGCTTTGACTTTTTATTAGGCAGATGCAGCAAATGTTCTAATTTGAAACAAATATTTGTTTTGTATTGAAACAATACTTATCTTTGTCCCGTTAAACAGCAAAACATAAATTGATATGAACATAAAATTGTCACAAAAACAAATAGGTCAGAGGATAACCGAACTCCGTAAAATGAAAGGGTTGTCTCAGGAAGATTTGGCTAAAAGTGTCAAAATTTCCCGACCGTCTTTGGCTCAAATTGAGTTAGGAAACAGAAGTGTTGATATTCTTGAATTGCAAAAACTATCATTGGTTTTAGAGTTTTCATTGGATGATTTTATGTCTAAAAATTTCTCTGCAAGTCAAGATGTTGATGTAAAAGAAGAAAAAAAGGCAAAGAAGGAAGAAGAACGTATATCTGTGCCAACGCTACAGGTCAATAAGTTTAAAAATATCTTATTGTATATTCTTGAACGCTGTGCAGGTAAGCCAAATGTTGGAGAAACAGTCCTTTACAAGTTGCTCTATTTCTCGGACTTCAATTATTATGAATTATATGAGGAGCATTTAACTGGTGCTAAATATCGCAAATTACCTTATGGTCCAGTTCCACAAAAATTAGATACAATCATAGGTCAAATGATTGAAAAGGGGCAGTTGCAAAGAGTGAAAACAGAATATCACGGTTATCCTCAAACTCGTTATTTGCCTTTAGAGAAAGCTGATTTAACTGAATTAAGGGCAAGTGAAAAAGAAGTCATTGACAGAGTTATAGAACAAATGAGTGATTGGTCTGCAAGTATGATTAGTGATTATTCTCATAAAGATTTGCCTTGGGAAGTTACGGACGAAGGAAAAGACATTAGTTACGAATTGGCTTTTTATAGAGATTTACCTTACTCGGTTCGTGTTTATAATGACGAAAATGAATAAGCAATGGAGTTCAATCAATTACCCGAATTTGAAAAAGATTTGAAATCACTTTTAAAGAAATTCAGAACTTTAAATGATGACTTGAATGAGGTTAAGACCATTCTGAAAAAGCGACCAGATGAACGACCACCATTTAGTTTTCGTATTGATAATTTGGGTATAGAAACGTGTATCATCAAGGTTAAGAAAATAGCTTGTAAAGCATTAAAAGGGAGAGGAGTGAATTCAGGATTGAGATTAATTTATGCTCACTTTCCTGAAGAACAAAAAATTACATTCATTGAATTGTATCATAAGAACGACAAGGAAAATGAAAATAAAAAAAGAATAACGGACAATTTTAAATAGGTAAACAATGTCAAAAGGTAAAAATCAATACGTTGGTGTAGGTCAAAGAAGATTGGGGCGTAAAAGGCTAAGGAAACAGTACGTTGACTGCAAAAATCGGCATCAAAGCAGATGTCTTAACAATTTAAAAATACATTACATTTGATACTTGAATTCAGCCTTTTCGTTTCGATCAAAATTTTATTCCCAAAAAAAGAGTTGCCATATTGTAGGCAACTCTTTTCATTTAAAAAAAAGAATATAAAATTATCGTGCTTGTTTACTGATGTATTTGCCTAACGATTTACCGGCTTTTTCATAAGATTCCGATAAGCGAGCACCGGTATCAAAATCATATCCGCCAAAAGAACTTCCCGGAATATCATCCATCGTAATGCGGGCTAAAACTTTATCAGGGTTAGCGGATTCTACGGCTCACGAATAAATTTTGGGGACTAAGCGAAGAGTTTATGTAATCTGAATAGGAAGAATTTTGTATCTAAGACACCTCTTAGGTTGGCTCTGAATAGTTTTATTTTTGAGTTAAAGGATTCTGCGTTGGCATTCGTGTTTCGGTTTGGGAAGAAGTTTAGGATATTGTCTAAGTTGTTTTTTACAGTATTTGCTACGGTATAGAATGTTTTCAATTCATTTTTGTGTGTATCGTTTATCCATTGTTCAAAGAGAGCTTTAGCTGTACTGATGGCTTTGTATTCGTATATACTTCTAAATTGGATGGTGTGTTCGTATGCTGTTTTTAGCAAGGGGTATTTTGAAAATAGTAGTGCTGCTCTTTGCTTTTGGGAATCTGTCCAATCTGCTGCCTTCTTTGCCAGAATATATCGGCATCTTGCTAATAGTTGCTTTGGGGTATCGCCATTAGGTAGTTCTTCCGGAGTATATTTTATCCCGTTCCTTTTTGCTTCTTCAATGGCACTATTTTCTTTATCCAATTCTTCCCACCGCAAATGAATGCGGATGTGTTGTAGGGCTTCCATAGCCAATTGAACAACATGGAAACGGTCGGTAACGAGTTTGGCATTAGGAAATGACGCTATAGCTGCCGCTTCCATATTCTTTGCCATATCCAGTGTAACTTCTTCTACTTGTGTTCGTTTATCAATGCTGATTTTATGAAGCGTGTTTACTATATCCTTTGACAAAGTGCCTTTTACAGAAGCCACTAAGGAGCCTTTTTTGCCCTTGCCATTCTTGTTCGTAATAAAGGTATATAGCTCTCCCTGAGAGAGGCTTACCTCATCTATACTTAGATGCCTGCCCATATTGTCCGGAAAAATCAAATAATCTTCTGCATGTTCTTTTTGATGCCAGTCCTTAAAACCACTTGTGAATTTTTTATACGAACGCCTCAATGTCGTTGCTTTTACCCCATAGTGGCTGCATATATTACTTATCGTATCGACCCTTGTATCGACCTGTACCTTTTAAAAAATCCGCAAGTTCTTTCGTGAGTTTAGAACCTTCGGCTATGTAACTGTAATCATTGCGGACTATTTCTCCCGGATTGGCTTTATTGCGCCAACGTCTCCGTTTTATTACCAGAAAAACATCTTTACCTCTAAGTGGAAAATCTTGTACTGTAATCTCCGTAAAACCTTTAGATTCATAACGGCTGCTGTCAAAACCACTATGAAGTACATTCTCTTCTTCTAAATGAAGCTCATAAAACATTTGCTTATCAGACAAACGACACAACTCCCGTACTTCTACTATCTTAAAATGATCAATTAAACCTGACGGTAAAATCAACTTAAATAGCTCTTTTCCCAAACCTTTTTTTTGCAAAGTAATTAGTTACTCCCCAAATAATATAACTGTGCC
>JAFDXO010000143.1 GCA_018267925.1 Bacteroidota bacterium
CTGATTTTTTTGATTGCTCTGATGGATTTGATTTTAAGTTGTTGTTATCATTCATTTTGTTATCAAGGTTTATCATTTAATCATTCAAATCAATGGTTCAGACACCCTTACCTCCCCACTCATCAGCTTAGGCAATAGCGTATCCCGCAGTTGCGTGAGGGTGCGGATTTGGGTGGTGTTGGATTTGATTTTTTGAAACATTGGTTCAATCTCTTTATCAAAGTGCTTTATCTTTTCCTTTGGGGGAACAAGAAAATCCAGTGTTCTGAATGCTGACTTTGAAATCTCTTGAAATACAGAACCGTTTCCTGCATTTTCTATCATTTCCATGTTTGCCTTACACCACAAAAACATAAAATAGTTTGAAACTATTTTGTCGCATATAATTGCGATATAGCCTTGATTGATGGCAACGGGAATTTCAGTTAAAGCTAAATATCCAATAGGTGCTCTTGATGAAAGCAATAATGTGCTAACAGGCAGAAGTCCAGAACTTATTTGCTTTAATCCTTCTTCTGTGATTTTTCGTGACGTGTCAAAAAGAAAGATGGAAGTTGTGTTTGATAAATCTCTTGGAGAAGTCCAATGAATATCACCATCCCAATATTTCTGCTCTGTTGTGCTCGGTGTTGTTCCGCCTTTCATTGAAACAACATCATCAATAGTTCCAACCTCCCAACCCTCCTCCGCCTCCTCCACAAACCACTGCCTAAAAAGCGTTTCGGCTAATTGCTCTAAGGTTTTGTTTTGGCGGTGCAGCAGGTCTATTTTATCATCTAAACTACTCAGCACTTCGGCTATGGCGGTTTGTTCGGGGAGGGAGGGGAGGGAAATATCCAGTTGATGTATATGATTTCTATTCAACGTTGGCACAGAACTTCCTGCATTAAACTGGGTAAAATCGATAGTATGCAAGTAGTAATAAAAATATTTCGGCTCAGTCAATATGAACTCTTTGACAAACAATACTGTATTATGAGCCCAAAAATCTGTGTCGTAATAATGTGGAGTTCCAATGTTTCCACTTCGCCCAATAGTTAACCCAGGTGCTTTTGTTGTATGTTGAGTGTGAAAACCAATAATTCCATTAGAGCCTGCCACTGGGATATTACCTTCTTGCATTTCTGTTTTAGTCAAATCATGACCTCTTTGAAATGTAACAACTTCTCCCAATTTATATTCCTTCCACTCTCTCATATTTCCACTTCAATTTTAATTTTGGAAAGATTGTTGGCTATTCGCTTGTTCAAAGCATCTTCTTCGGCAATTTGTTTTTCCAGTTCTGCTTTCAATGTTGCAAAGCGTTCTGCAAAATTGAAGTCGTCTTCTTCCTCTGCTAAACCAACATACCTGCCGGGTGTAAGGGCATAGTTCAATGTTTTTACTTCATCCAGCGTAGCACTTTTGCAAAAGCCCTGCACATCGTTGTATTCGCCTTCGCCTGTTCGCCAGTTATGGTAGGTTTGGGCAATCTTGTTTATATCCTCCGTACTCAGGTCACGGGTTCTGCGGTTAATTAAAAAGCCCATGTTTCGGGCATCTATAAACAATATTTTACCTTTTTGACCACCCCGTCCTTCGGACACCCCTCCGGTGGAGGGGAATTTATTCTTTCGCAAAAACCAAAGGCAGGCAGGTATTTGTGTATTCAAAAAAAGTTTTGCCGGTAGGTTTACAATGCAATCTATCAAATCGTTTTCCACCAATGCTTTTCTTATCTCGCCTTCGTTGCTGGTGTTGGTAGTGAGCGAGCCTTTACTCAATACAAAACCTGCTTTGCCATTGGGTGCCAGGTGGTAAAGGAAATGCTGTATCCACGCATAGTTAGCATTGCCGGCAGGCGGCACACCATATTGCCAGCGGGCATCTTTCTGTAACAGTTCACCACTCCAATCGCTATCATTAAAAGGTGGGTTAGCAATGATATAATCGGCCTTCAGGTCTTTGTGTGCATCATTTAAAAAACTGCCTTCGTTGTTCCATTTCACATTGCTGCTGTCAATACCTCTAATGGCAAGGTTCATTTTTGCTAATCGCCAGGTGGTTTGGTTGCTTTCCTGTCCGTAAATAGAAATATGGTCGGTAGGGTTCAGCGATAATTTTTTGCTCCCGCCTTTTGCGGGATTCTTTTTGTAATAATCCTGGTGGTGCTTAATAAATTTCTCACTCTGCACAAACATTCCACCGCTACCACAACAAGGGTCAAAAACTCTGCCCTCATAAGGCTCAAGCATTTCAACCAATAGTTTCACCACACTTTCAGGGGTATAGAACTGTCCGCCTTTTTTACCTTCCGCTAAGGCAAACTCACCTAAGAAGTATTCAAACACTCTGCCCAACATATCTTTTGAACCACCCCGTCCGCCAGAGACGGACACCCCTCCAGTGGAGGGGAATAGAACGGTAGTGCTAATCAAATCCACCAGTCCGCCCAAACTGCCTTTGTCTAATTTTTCCTGTGCATACACTTTGGGCAATACACCTTTTAAAGAAGGATTGTCTTTTTCAATGGCATCCATAGCATCGTCTATGTCTTTGCCAATGGTAGGCAATTTGGCTCTGCCTTGCAGCCATGTCCAACGGGCAGAAGGCGGCACATAAAACACTTTTTCGGCGATGTATTCATTTTTATCTTCGGGGTCGGCACCTTCATAGTCGCCTTTGCCTTCTTTCAATTTGTTGTACAATTCTTCAAAAGCATCAGAGATGTATTTCAGGAAAATCAGCCCCAATGCTACGTGCTTGTATTCGGCTGCATCCATGTTTTTACGGAGTTTGTCAGCCGCTTTCCAGAGTTTTTTCTCTAATGGTTCTTCAATTTGTTCTTTTGCTTTTTTTGCCATTTCTCGGTCTTAATATGTAAAGTTCCCCGAAAAGTTTGGGGTCAGGTTTATAGTGTGCTAAGATAAGTTTTATAGTTGCATTGTCGTCATTAATGCGTTAGCAAAAAAGGCTCTTTGGCTTTTGCCTGTGTTTCGGCTTGTGCGGTAGGGGCAATAGCAATGTGCTCCCGAAAGCATTCGGAATCGGCTTACCCGTTGTCCGTTTGAAATATGGTCTGTATGTTGGTCACCTGTCAAAATAGTTTATTTTTCTGTTAAATTGTTTGCCTGTCGATGGCAGGGTATTCAATGTTCCTTTCGCCGGTATGGAAGCTGAATGTAAAACTAAAGTACAGAATTTGTATAAAAGCCGAGTAAAGAATTTTCAGTCGTTATTACTGTTCGTTTGCAAAAAAAGATGATGAAATGCAGGTAAGTCATGCTATTGCCAATGCGACTGTTAGCGGTTCGGGTTAATTTGTTCAAGTTGATTTTCAAATTCGGCAGGTGACAATATTTGTGCAGTAGTTGTTCGGTTATAACAATTGTAATACTTCCTTCAGAAATGTGTCGTTTTATTTTTACTAAACGTTTGCCAATTAAAAAACTAATCCAAACATTAGTGTCAAAAATTACTTTAACGCTTTTGTTTGTCATAAATATCCTGTCTTACTTTTTCAACTTCTTGTGTTATTATTTTCA
>JAFDXO010000144.1 GCA_018267925.1 Bacteroidota bacterium
ATTACCCAACACAATATCCGGCAACAAAGCAGGAAGGGTGTATTGAGCTGTGTGTCCCGAACCATCGTCAAAGTGCAAATGTGTGTTGAATGTACCCGGACCTTCATCCCAAGCAATAGCTTTGAATTGGTTTCCCGCACCATCACTCAACATGTCGCAGTTGATGTTAACCGGATGATGCCACTGATTCAAATTAACTGATGTCAACCACTGATCCGGCAGTGTGGGGTTCACAAACACTTGTGCATTAGAAGAAGTAGTCATAATTACCCCCCCCCCACATGGCAATTTTAATTAATGTCTTTTTCATTTTCTATACTGTTTGTTGGGTTAATGGAAAAAATGTAACCTAAAGGTAAAAAAGAATAATTGGAAATGCAAAATAGTCTTTTCATTTTTTGTGAAAAATATTCCCCCCAATCACTCCTTCAAAAACCGAATCGTTTGCTCGCCCATTTTAAGCAGATAAGCACCGGTGGGTAAGGTTTTGATGTCTATCTCGCCGTTGGAATCGGTGTTGCCTTGCAGCACTTGTTTGCCACCCATGTCATACACCGAAAACAACCCGCTTGGCTGCTCGCTGTAATGTAGCGTACTCTGCGCCGGATTGGGGAAAACCGTAAATGGCTTCATCTTATTAGGATCATTGACGGATAAGGAATAGCCATTGAAGCCGATGTATATAGTATAACGAGTACCAGCTGGAGCATATGAAAATTTGATTCCCGGATTTAGAGGGTTATTCATCTCTGCCGCAAGCAATTGATAAACTGGTGAATCATTATAATTGAATGAGTTAAGGAAAAAGTGATAATTATAATAATTTGAATCTGTATATTTACTAGAAAGTTGTACAACTAAATTCTGAGGTACATCATTATTAAGCGGTTTCATTGAGTAATAAAAAGGTTGTTGAAGCGGCAACCGCCACCATGAATTGTAGCCCAGATATGTTTTTAGCGTATATACACTATCATAACGAACTGTGGTTAACAACGTATCCATAGCCTTTATTGTGGAGTCGATCATCTTTGACAATTTATCATTAGTCATATTTATCATATTTTTATATATTTCATACTCATTGAATCTCGTTATACCTAATCTGATTTTTAATTCAAGAACAGTAGATCCTACTGGTGTGGGGAAACTATTCTGTAGAAATATATCCGTAATAAAACCTTGAATGGGCATAGTAGGAAATTCCTTTTTCTTATAAATCATTTGAGCAAAATTGTAGCAATCGCTGGATAATGGTGTTACAATCATCGATGGATACGAAACTTTTCCAATAATAGTAGTATCCATTGTGTAAGCAGGTACTCCTTGTGCAAACGTCCGCTGAATGCCAGCCATCAGGCATAGCAAGAATATGATCTTTTTCATCGTTTCGGCTTAAAATTTGGTGAATTTATAGCGTTCTGTACCTATGCGAAGCAGGTAAAACCCTGAAGATAACGATTCTATACCAATGGTTGCTCCGGATTCTAAGTTCCCTCGCTGTACGGTTCGCCCAAGGGCATCCTCTATCGTGTATGTTCCTTCTGCTCCGGTCAGGTTAAGCCGGTCGGTTGCCGGATTGGGATACAGCCTTCCTGCTTGTGTAATTGTTGAAACAAACTTTGACGGGCGAAACTGCATCGGTACTGTATTGCCCAATAGCTTGTACCAGATATTACCCGTACCGTTCACGTCTTCGCCATCATACCATACACTTAGCAATAAATCGCCCGAATTGCTGCAATTGCTTAACGCAAGACTTTTGGAGGCATCTGCCTCTTGGTATTGTGGCATTCCATATACCGTTCCACTGTTTATTTCATAATAATTAGGGTCAATCTGCGTTCCCGAATAGGCATCTATGGCATGGGCAAAATATGACACAGCATGTTGAGTTCCACCCCAATATAAATAACCCGGCGTATATTGAAGGTTGCCCAAAATATCTCCATAGCCGTGTCCAACTCCGGCAGCAATGGCTATGGACTTTAGATTTGAAGCAGGCAAGAGCGCATTTGTCAGATTCACATTTCCCACCATGTTGTAAGCTCCGGCAAAACCCCATCCCGAATAGACTATTTCCCAAGGAACAGCACATTGCACAGAATCATATTGGTTCATGGCTTCTATGCGGGGAAACAATACCGAAATGGTATTGAATGTATTAGTACTTACCCAATAAGGCAAGCCTGTTGTAAAATCAAAAGTATAGGCATCTAAGTTGCAACTAAACGGAGCAAGTGGTTCTACTGTGCTGAATGTAGCATACTTGCGACCGCTGTAAACATTCGTGTAACAAGCTACATCAGTATATGCACGACCATAAAGTGTTGCAGGAGGTTTACCAATTAGTTGCCCTCCAACTGGTAAATACACCGAACCGGCATTGATATTGCCCCAATTGTACTTTACATCTCCCATTTCATTCCATGTTACCGCAAACTCATACATGCCCGGATAGCCGTTTACCGGATTGTTGGCATCCGACCACATATCTATATGTGGAATAGGCTCTGTGTCGTAAATCCCCGGTGCGGCATTCGTACTCAATTGTATCACATTGAGCGGCACTACCGTAAAACTCGGTGTTCCCAACATGATTAGTTTGTAAAATGCCAACATCGGATATCCACTCGGATCAATATAGGTAACTGCCACCCGATAGTCCACGCCCAGCCGATCGCGGTCATCGCCCAACACAATATCGGGGTGTACACCTTTTAATTTATAGGTTGTCGTGTTGCCTTTTCCATCCTCAAAATATAAGTACGTTTGCTGACTCCTTGAAC
>JAFDXO010000145.1 GCA_018267925.1 Bacteroidota bacterium
AATTTGGTGCAGTAGCTAATCAATTACAATTTGACCTTTCCACTCACAAAGGACGAAGTAATCGGCTATACTTTACAGCCGATAAAGACAAACAGTTTGAACAGGCTATAACAACAATGTATCAGTCGGCAAAACAAAAACCATTAGGAGCAGACTATGTTTTCTATTTCAGAAGATATTTGATAAACCATATTAAAAAGCCGACTTTGTTTGATAATTACATAAACAAAGTAATCATAATTACAGACGGCTATTTAGAAGCAGAAAACCGACCAGCCGATACAAAGTTGACACCTCAACTGTATAAATCGGTTGCAATCGGCAATACAAAAAATGTTATCACTTCTCTTGGCTTGAATATTCCGAAAGTTCCTGTTGATTTATCAAATACAGATGTTTTAGTTTGTGAAGTAAACGAAAGGCGAATAGGAAAAACAAAAGACTTTGAGATTCTGAAAGCATATTGGGAAGATTGGTTTGAGCGAATGAATGCTCACAAAATTTCATTTATTCAAAGAGAACAAGCAAACGATTTAACAAAGAAAAGAGTTGAAGATTTTTTTAAGAATTAGCATTGCTTTTTTGTTGTGTTTTAGCTTAACGAGTTGCAAAGAGCAGACAAAGAAAGCAGACAAAGCATTAAATTTTCCTTTATCATTTGAAGGGAAAGTAACCGCAATTAAAGACGGTGATACATACAAAGTCCTTTATGAAGGAAGCGAAAAAACAATTCGGCTTGCTCACATTGACTGCCCTGAAAAGAAACAACCTTTCGGAAGCAAGGCAAAGCAATTTGCATCGGACATTTGTTTTGGTAAAACTGTAACAGTTAAGACACACGGGAAAATAGACAGAAATAAACGGATTATTGGCGAAATAATTTTGCAGGACGGAACAAACGTAAACAAAGAATTAGTAAGAACCGGTTTGGCTTGGCACTTCAAAAAATATTCTAATGACAATGAATATTCACAACTTGAAACAGAAGCCAGACAAAAACAAATTGGATTATGGGCAGACAAAGAACCAATTGCACCTTGGGAATGGCGACACAAATAAAACCAGCCGCCAACAAGGTATTGCCGCAATGGGGGCTGACGGAAGTAATTGAACAGTTGTGCTACTATCAACTTTTGTGCATATATTCGGCTGACGGTTTTCAAATTCCCCCACTGCGGCAATACCCAAACCGTTGCCTGCAAGCATTTTGAACACCCTAATCATTTAAGCATATGACAGAAAATTTTGAACCAGCAATTGAAGAAATAGAACTGGACGACGAACTTGACAACGAAGAACTGGACGACCTAACAGGAAAAAGAAAAATTTACACAGAGCAAGGCGACCTTGAAATTGAATCGCTATTGGGAAAGTATCAAAGAGGTCGTTTAAATATTCAGCCTGAATATCAAAGACAGTTTGTTTGGGACAAAACCAAATCAAGCAAGTTGATAGAATCTGCGTTATTGGATATTCCTTTACCAGTTGTTTATCTCTCGGAAGAAAAAGACGGAAAAGAAAATGTGATTGACGGACAACAAAGGTTAACATCTTTCTTCTCTTTCATTATTGGCAAACTGCCTGACGGTTCAGACTTTAAACTTTCGGGCTTAAAAGTATTTACAGAACTAAATGGTAAAAAGTACAATGAACTTTCTGACGAATTACAAGATAAAATTCGTTACTACAAATTGCGGACTATTAAATTCAAAAAAGAATCGGACGGAGATTTGCAATTTGAAATATTTGCCAGGCTTAATACGGGTTCAGTTCCATTGAATGACCAAGAGTTGCGTAACTGTGTTTATAGAGGCAAATTTAACGTACTGCTAAAAGAACTTTCGGAGGACACAGACTTTAGATATTTATTAGGTTTAACGGTTGCAGACAAAAGAATGAAAGACAGAGAGCTTGTTTTACGTTTTGCTTCATTTCATTTTAGCACATACTTGAATTACAAAGCACCAATAAAAAATTTCCTAAACCATACAATGGAAAAGTACCAAGACATTTCCATTGCAGACGAACAGGCATTGAGATTAGCTTTTAAGAATACAGTTCAAATTATAAGAACCTTATTAGACAAAAATGCTTTTAAACGCTTCTATCGTGGTGACGAAAAAAACAAAAATGGAAAATGGGAAACTCAAAAATTCAACGTATCGCTGTTTGACATTTTAATGTATTCATTCGCAAGGGAAGACAAAAATATTGTTCATAGAAACCTTGATAGAATTCGGGAAGCATTAATTGACCTTATGACAACTGACCAAGTATTTATAGATTCCATTGAACTATCAACAAGTAGTGTAAAGGCCGTAACTAATCGTTTTGACAAGTGGCGTTTAACTCTGCAAACAATTCTTGGCATTGGACAGACCGAGCCAAGATGTTTCACTTTCAACTTAAAGAAAGAACTTTTTGAAGCAGACGACACTTGTGCACTTTGTGGAAACAAAATCAGAAACATAGACGACTCTGCAGTTGACCACATTGAACAATATTGGACTGGAGGAAAAACAATTCCAGAAAATGCAAGGCTGACACATCGGTATTGTAACAACGCCAGACCAAGAATTGAAAATATTTGAAGCCTCTGCTGATATGCCAGCAGGCAACATTAGGTTTTGTGCAAGTTGGGCTGGACGTTGAATCAATCAGCAGCAGTGCACATCCAAGCGTTGGTTTGGGCTGGACGTTCAATGCTCA
>JAFDXO010000146.1 GCA_018267925.1 Bacteroidota bacterium
GCTGGCCCATACCAATACAATATAAAAAGCTGAGATTGTTGTTCTTCCAACAAATTGTCAAAAAAACTTCTGATCGTTACACCAGCAATTTTGGTTAGCAACTAACGGACAGGGCTTTATGCAGGTTGGGAATTAGCATTCCGTCTGCCAGAACTGCTGCCGATTGAAAATATTTAGATGAAGATAAGTACAAAAGTTGATAGTTATTCGTCTGACCGAACTGAAGCTGGGATTTGCAATTGGCTGATGTTACAATGTCAAGCCCAACTTGCATAAAACCCAATGTTGTGTGCTGTGAAAGTCAAGTGTCGCCTTTAAGTTTGATGTAAAAATCACTTTCTCTAAAAAGTTTTACAAACATTTCTCTCGTTAAATGTTCACCATTTTCGAGGTTTGGAACTGGCATGGTTATTTGTCTGTCAAAAAGTGTAATTGTCGCCATTCCTGAAAAATATTTTATAGTGTCTGTCTTTGCATTTTTAGTACCGTAATTGCTCGTTTGATAAGCATAGGAAGGGAAAGTGTCAAGTGAACATTTTATCGAAGTTTCTGCTTCTTTCAATTTTTCTTCAATTTCTTCTTGTGAATAGGTGTTTTTGATTGCACTTATGATTATCTCATCTTTCCTGTCTAAGCAAGAAGGAAGCAGCAAATCAATTACTTCTTTATGTTTGTTTAGTCCTTCATAAGAAGAAGCATAGAGAAAATCATACTCGTCTTGCTGTCTATTAAAGCCTGTGCCGCAATTGTATGTTACCTTGTACTTCTTAACAGCGTCCTCCAAAAATTGCAATGCCTTATCAAATTGTTTTTGCTCTAAATAAATTTTTGTCAAGTAAATGGCAGCATAATTTTTATAGTTTGATGTAAAGCTACCATAGCCATAAATGTTTTTTGTTTTCTCGCCGGGAATGTCTGACGAATGATAATAGGTTGAAGCGTAGTATTTCTCGTTTGAGTTTATTATAGTCAAAAACATTTTTTCCGCTTCTGCCGTTTTTTCAAGTTCCCAAAGAGAGCATGCAAGTGAGAAATATAACTCATGGTTTTTTAATGTCGGCTTTTGTCCGATTAATGACTTGTACTTTTTATAACGCTGCTCGTCCTTTTTGTCTGGCGAATGGTAAATATAATTGAAGCTTGGTTGAAACCTTCCTAATGAAATTGTCGAATAAAACGAAGTGTCAAGTGTAAGCTTATAAGACGTGTCTTGAGCATAGGTTTTCTGTCCGTTTAGCAACAAGCAAACAAAAATGACACGTTTGATATTTAGGGTCGTCAAATTCATAGCACACAACGGTAGGGCTTGCTGCTGCGCTGGTATTCAATGTACTTTCCGCCCGAACGTTAGCCCAGTAGGGAACCCGAAGCCGAAGATAAGTACAAAAGCTGAACAATGAATTTTCAGCCGGAACTAAAGATGAATAGCGAACCAAAAGCTGATGATTATTCCTTCAGCCAGCGATAGCAGCAAACCCAATGTAAGGTGCAGTACCATGTCGTCAAAGCTCTTGTGTCCGAAATACTTTTTTCTGTCCGGTACAGTAAACGAGCAAATACACAAGATTCTTATTTTTAAGAGCTCACATTATCTGCAACAGAAAAAACGAAAAACTTAAAGCCGCATTTCTGTGCACCAGAAAAAGCAAGAAAAAAAGTGAAACGATTTATTTTTTCTGTGTTCTATCAATATATTCAATTAGTCGGTCATGCTCCCAGACAACCCAAGTCGGCCCGTTATCAACTTTGAGAAAATATCCGGGTATGTCAATGGCTGTTTCTATATGCCACTTACCATGTCCGACTACTTTATCTCCCACCAGAATGTCGTAAGTATAACCATCATGAAGCCGCACTTTGCAATTGTCACATTCTTTTCTGTCTAACTTTTCAAGTTTGTAGTCACCCAAAAACTTTTTAGAAGCCTCATATTCATTCTTGTTGTTATTGCGGTAAACATAAATAGCAAAACCTGCCAAGACTAAAAAAAGTATTCCTGCCGGGATTGACTTTTTAAGTGAGCGTCTTCTTATGATACTGTAAGCCAACAAAAAAATTAAAAAAGCAAAAAAGGTGAACAGTAATAAATATTCTATTGCTAATGCGGGTCCAGCCATTTTAAAATTTAAATTATTGTCAGCATGAAAGGTTTGTCGGTATTGCACCTTACGTTCGAGTATTTGCGAAGGCAGGGAATTCATTGATTGTCCAGCCCGGTACAAATGCCCATTTGAAATATATTGTTGAATTTATGAATTAAAGCTGAATATAGAACGTCGAGCTCGAACCGCTGCTGATACTTGCACAAAGCTGATGTTACATTGTCCAGCCCTGCTTTTGCAAATACTTTTGTTGTAGGCAGGCATCCATCAGGTTACTACTTGCAATTGTCATCTATCAATCCGCTAATCAAAGATTTTATTTTAGGGTCTGTCGCAACTTTTTCAGAAATATCTTTTGCTTTATTCAATGAGGCGCAAGCATCTAATTTTCGGTTTAGCTGTAAGTAGCAATATCCGATATAGGCATAGCTTTCAGCGTCATAAGGATTAAGCTTTGTGCAGTATTTAAAATCTTCAATTGCTTTTGAATAATTTTTCAACATTATGTATGCCTGTCCTCTGTTGTTGTATTCGTTTATGGACAAACTTTCATCTGTACCTTTTTCTATTTCTATTGAGGCAGTCAGGAATTTTATTGCCAGTTGAATGTCGTTGTTCTGCATGGCTTTGGTCGCAAGGCTTTTATATGCGAATGCACATCCTGTCGGGTCTTTTTCAATAGATTTAGTGTAGAAGAATTCAATTAGATTATTGTCTGGTCCTTTATTTGGGTCGTAGTACTCAGTAAGAAGAACTGCAACATTACAATAACAAGATGCAAATTCCTTATTAAGTTCTAACGCCTTCATATAGCATTTGCTTGCTTTTTCATACTCCTTTGCACGCCTATAGATAATACCTAAAGTGTTGTAGTCCTCAGCAAGGAAAATATCAGTTTTATTTAGTTGGATTGATTTGAGCAAGTCACTTTCTGCATTCTGATATTCTTCAATAAAATAATTGGCATTTCCCCGAAAATGGAACGCAACCCAATTATTGCTGTTTTTCTTTATTGCGTTATTTGAAATTTCAAAGAGCTTTTGATAATCGCCAGATATTTGGGCTCTCATACAAGCTGAAATCAAATCCTCATAAACTAAGTCTTTGTATGCTTTTTCTAAGGAAAGATTTTGATTTTTTTGTAGGTACCTTGAATTGTCAATGTTTACGGCAAAATTTAGATTTTGGTTCAATCTGTTCGGGTCAATTTGTCCAAAGGTTGTGATACCAATTACTTCTCCGTTCATGTTGAATAATGCACCTCCGCTACTGCCAGGAGAAATTGGAGCAGTAATTTGGTAGCACTCACCATAGTCTTTTATCGAACGTATAGAGGAAATAATACCTGTTGAAATACTGCTTTCTAATCCGTCAGGGTTTCCAATAGTGAAAATATCATCTCCTTTTTCAGATTTCTTTGTCGCCATTTTAACTGCAGGAAACGCTGTGCCATTTACATTTTTGATTTTTATTTTAGCAATATCTAAACTTGGATTATAATCTATAAGCCGTTCAACATCGTAAAATTTACCGTCAATAGTTTTAATTCGAGCTTTAAAAGCGTCCTTTACAACGTGAACGTTTGTAAATGCAATTCCTGAATTGTCTATGAAAAAGCCAGAACCTGTTGACACCATTTCATTTTTGTCATTAAAGCATTGGACTAAAAAAACTGACTTCTCATTTTCTTTAACTAATACCTTAACTGGCTTCTGTCCGTAAGCTACTGTCACTGTCAACAGTATACTCATTAAAAATGTTAGTTTGGTCATTTTACGATTTTTCAAAATTTAGGGTATGTCGCACTGCTTGCCTACAACGGTTAAGGCTTGTAGCAGTACGGGTAATTGGAACTCGTCAGCCCGTAGCCGGACTTGAAGATAAGCAGAATTTTGAGTTTAATAAAGTGCCTGCGTAAATTGGGCGAAGCCTTCGCAGGCAC
>JAFDXO010000147.1 GCA_018267925.1 Bacteroidota bacterium
AAGTAGGAGAAGCTACGGTTCCGTTTGCACAATAATAAACGCTATTAATTCCATAGTTTGATAAGGCAACCAAGATGCTATCATCTGTGTTGGTAGTGCGCTTTTTCACATCAATAGAACTGACATATCCACCCGAACCTAAAGCTGTTGAAGTGAGTTGTGTTACAGTAGGCGTAGCATTTGCATTAGTAATTCGATAAACATTACCATCATCAGTACCAACATAAACCGTAGTAGCATTATTTGGCGATACTTTTACAGCAGAAATCTGAGTAGAACCGATGCTGACTGTTAAATCTGTTCTATTGGCACTGCCACTAAATACACTTGCAAATCGGACCAAAGTATTTGAAGCACCCGCCGAATATAAAATATTGTTTGTACCATCTAAGTCCGAAGGGTTAATAAAACGACCACTATTATCACTACCATTTACGCCACTAAAACTTGTTCCTCCGTTTGTAGAATAATAGTAATTGTTATTGGTATAGGAAGTGATTTGGTTATTGCCATTGGAACTACTAATAAAACAAAAAGCACCATCGCCACCTGAAACCATAGTTCCACTTGTTATTGAAGGAGAATTTAATCGGTGAGAACCATTATCTTGCGCTCCAGCTAAAAAAAAGTTGGCATTAGTAGGGTGCGTAGCACAAGCATAATATTGAGTAACATTGTATCCACTACTTTTTGAAGCCCAATTGGGTAAGCCGGTTCCTGAATTCAAATCAGTAGAATAAAATATTCCACCATCATTACCATTTAGTGCCGTTGAAGAGCTTCCGGGTTTGAAGATAAAAGCATGATGATCTGCATGATTATTTTGAGATGCCCCCCAAGGAAAAGGGGATAAAGGATTACTGGGATCATTATAGAGCGACCAATTGGTAATTTGTGTCCAGCTGGTTCCATTATTAGTGGATTTTAGCAAATCAACCCCGCCAATATAAACGGTTGAAGCATTATTAGGATCTACTGCACACAAAAGATCATACCAAGCTTGACCACGAGTGTAAGGAGAATTACTTCCTTGATCGTAAATGGTTGGCAACGTTTGAGAAGTCCAACTGGTTCCGCCGTTTGAGGTGTATTGAATAGCCGTAACATTATTTGAACCATTACCTTGGCATACCGCATAAACTACACTGGAATTGCTGGGGGCAGTTGCCAATTCTATGCGCCAATAAGAGCCGGAAGGTGAAACATTACTAAAACTGGTTCCGCCATTTGTAGATTTAAAGACCTTTCCGGTAGTCCAAATTCCGGTGGCAGCATAAATATCACCATTGGCAGCAATTTCAACATCAGAAATTGCCATGTCCGTTGATCCACTTCCTATAACCCTTGTCCAGCTTGTTCCTCCATTTGAAGATCGCTGTAAACCACCGGTGTTACTAAACGTTCCTTTACAAGCGGCAAACACAACACCGGAGCTATTAACAACAATTTTTTGAACATAGGCAAAATCACTTACGTTATTAGTTGATGAAAGTTGAGACCAGGTAGCTCCTCCATTTGTTGACTTCCAAATACCATTCCCTCTGATAGCATCCAAATTTCCGTAACCCTCACCGGTTCCAAAATACATAGTTTGTGCATTAGATGGGTCTTGAGCAATAGCAGTAATAGCCAAGTTTGAGAATTGGTCATTGACAACAGTCCAGACCGGAACAGTAGCCGTAATATCTGAACATTTCCATAAACCACCACCCACACCTGCCGCAAAAACAGTTTTGCCAGTTGCATCATTTGCATCCCAAAGTATGGCACGTGTTCTTCCGCCTACATTATTGGGACCACGCTCTAACCAAGAAATAGATGAAAAGGTTGAAGTAGTTTTTGACGTTTTTTGAAGTAACTCTTGTTGCCCATAATAATTCAAAGCCTTGATTAATCGCTCGCGAGGCACCACATTGAGTTGAGGATCTCGAGTTTTTGAAAATTCTTGCTTAATAGCTTCCATTGGTTCATCTGTTTCATTTTCTCTATCGCTATCTTTTGCAGAATGAGGTATAAAAATAGCCGCACCAGACGATAAAATCATGATTGCAATACCCATGGCTAACCATGTTGGATTCAGTAATTTTCGTTTCATTTTTTAATAAGTTTAGTGGATGAAATAAATTGAAGATGATGCTTAGGGGTTGAAATAAAATATTTGTAAACAAAGCTAAATAAAAAAATCAGTTTACAAAAAAAAATTTATTGAAAGATTGAAGGTTCAATCAACATATACTATCTTTAGTTTTCAAATTAGAGTTTTTTAAGGGAAACTGTTTGATCTGTAAAAATACTAAAGTGGTATTTAAAGAAAATATATTCAAATGTATAGTTAGACCGAATAACCCTTTTTGATAGGTTTGAATTTAAGCCTAATAAAGTTCAAACTTACACAATATATACAATCTAAAAACCATGCTTAAAATGCCACAACTTGAAAGTACCCTAAAGTCAATCATCTTCATCAAGAATAAAAATCTCTTCAACGTTCTTACAAAAAATTTTAGCAATCTTCAGAGCCAAAATGGTTGAGGGTATATATTTCCCCGTTTCTATTGCATTTATGGTTTGACGACTTACAGAAATCATGTCAGATAATTCCTTTTGGGTTATATTTATCATGGCTCTTTGCACCTTAATATTATTCCTCATTTAAACCCAATTTTGAATTAAGAAATAGAGAATAATTAAATTTAGCAATAAACAAAATTAAAATAGTAAACATATTGTATGCCATTACATTCAAAAATGCTATTCCATAAATGAAAATGAACATAAACAATAGGAAAATGTAATTTACAAAAACAGCCCACAAAAGTGAATTCAACCTAAGGTTAGAAATATATTCATCCTCATTTTTTTCTTTTGAAAATCCTACCAATAACCCACCAACAATAAAGAATACACCAACTAAAGTATTGTAAATATCTGTTTTAATAAAACTGGCATTTTGTCCTTTGTTAAATATCTCACCTGAATAAATTGCAAACACCGTCGCATTTATTTCTATCTCTTGAAAATTAAAAAGGATCGGAAGTAGCCCCATTAATGTAGCCGGGATCAGTAAAAACCATCCGATTTTTTTAAACTTGTTTGCTAATAACATTTTTGGTTTCATAACAATAAATTTGAGTTAACAAATGTAAAGTATAATTTCCATTTTGTCAAATAAACTTGACTTTAAAAAATTCAACAAGCACGAAAATTTAGATTATGATGCTGGCGAAAGATTACAATCAACTTTGACTTCCGATTTATGAATAAAGTTGCCTCAACTCTTAGAAAACTTAAAATCTCTTTGCCATCATTTTAACCCGACCATAGCAGTTAAAATTTTCTTACTTTGCAATCCCATTTTTCATTTAATAAAACCATGCAAAAAGATACTGCCATTTTCAAACTGATAGAAGAGGAACTTCAACGCCAGCGTAGAGGATTAGAACTAATTGCTTCAGAAAATTTCACCTCGGCACAAGTCATGCACGCCATGGGAAATGTGATGACTAATAAATATGCTGAGGGTTATCCGGGTAAACGTTATTATGGCGGTTGCGAAGTGGTTGACCAAAGCGAACAATTGGCTATTGACCGAGCAAAGGAAATTTTTGGTGTAAACTATGCCAATGTTCAGCCTCATAGTGGGGCGCAAGCAAATGCGTCTGTCATGTTAGCTTGTTTACAACCGGGCGATACGATACTTGGCTTGGATTTGAGCATGGGCGGGCATTTAACACATGGCTCACCCGTAAATTTTTCCGGCAAACTGTATCATGCTGTTCACTATGGCGTTTTCAAAGAAAGCGGTTTAGTGGATTATGACATGATGGAAGCTCAAGCAAAAGAACACAAGCCCAAACTGATCATTTGTGGAGCATCTGCATATAGCAGAGATTGGGATTACGCACGTATTCGAGCTATTGCCGACTCTGTAGGTGCTTTAGTGTTAGCTGATATTGCACATCCGGCCGGACTAATTGCAAAAGGTTTATTGAAAAGCCCTTTTGATCATTGTCATTTTGTTACTTCTACCACACATAAAACACTTCGCGGGCCACGTGGAGGGATTGTGTTGATGAAAAACGATTTCGAAAATCCTTGGGGTATAAAAGGACCGAAAGGCGAAGTGCGGATGATGAGTCAATTGATAGATTTAGCCGTATTTCCAGGTATTCAAGGTGGACCTTTAGAACACGTGATTGCGGCAAAGGCTGTTTCATTTTTTGAAATTTTACAACCAGAATTTTTAAGTTACGGGAAGCAAGTGCAAAGTAATGCGCAAGCATTAGCCAAAGCCTTTCAGTCAAAGGGATATGATATAGTTTCGGGAGGAACAGATAATCACTTGTTACTAATTGACCTTCGCAACAAGAACATCAGCGGCAAAAAGGCCGAAAATACATTGGTTAAAGCGGACATAACTTTAAACAAGAACATGGTTCCTTTTGATGATAAATCTCCTTTCATTACATCAGGTATTCGAGTTGGGGTGCCGGCTATTACTACTCGTGGTTTGAATGAATCTCACATGCCTCAAATTGTAGAATGGTTAGACAAGGTGTTATTGGCGGCAGATCATGAACAAACGATTCTTAACGTTCGCAATGAGGTGAACGATTTCATGAGTGGCTTTCCACTGTATGAATAGCCCATAAATAAGCTATTAAACAAAAATTAGGCTTTGCTCTAAATTTGATTAAATACTTGCTCATTAGGTTAAACAAAAATTGGACTTTTACATTTGTGTATTCTATATAATTTCAAAATAAAAAGGTAAGAACCAAACTATTTTGAATAGCCAATTTAAGAAAGGATACTTAAACAGAGTGAATTGCTATTGGTTTATTTATAGATTTCATTATCGTGCAAGCATCAAAATAAGGGGGAAATAAATCTGCAAGTATTATGGTTAAAAAACAAAACCCGCCACATAAAATTGGGCGGGTTTTGTTTCAATTAATAAAATTCAGATTAATTTTCAGAATCATCTTCTGCTTTCTTCATCTTATCTTTCAGGGCAGCAAGAGCACCCAAATCACCAAGTGTAGGTTTTTCTACTTTACTCTGTACATTTTTCACTGCTTTCTTCGTATTCTCATCTTCTGCACGAGCAGCTTTTCTAACAGTTTCTTTCTCTTCAGCCTTGGTTTGTTCCCATACGCGGCTATGTGAAACGAGAATACGTTTGTCGTTACGATCAAATTCAATGATCATAAAAGGTAAAGTTTCATCGTTTTCTACATTGCTTCCGTCTTCTTTACGAAGGTGGCGGATTGGAGCATAAGCTTCTAAACCATATTGAAGTTGAACCATAGCACCTTTGTCATCTTTACGAGTAACATGTCCTTCATGGATAGAGCCAATCGGGAATACGGTTTCAAATGTATTCCAAGGATCTTCTTCCAATTGTTTATGGCCAAGTGACAATTTACGGTTTTCCTTGTCTATTCCGAGAATAGTTACCTCAATTTCCTCACCGGTTTTAGTGAATTCGCTTGGGTGATTGAAACGCTTTATCCAACTTAGATCACTAATATGGATCATGCCACCAATGCCTGATTCAAGCTCAACAAAAACACCATAAGGAGTGATATTTTTCACTACACCTTTGTGGCGGCTATCAATCGGGAATTTATTTTCTATTGTTTCCCAAGGATCTTCAGTAAGTTGCTTGATAGATAAGCTCATTTTGCGCTCATCTTTATCTAAAGTAACTACCATTGCCTCATATTCATCGCCCATTTTGAAGAATTCTTTGGCATTGATAGGCTGAGAAGACCAAGTGATTTCAGATACGTGTACTAATCCTTCTACACCGGGTAGTATTTCTAAGAAAGCACCATAATCTTCAATATTGACAACTTTACCTTTAACCTTAGAACCCTCTTTAATATCATCAGAAAGGTTATCCCAAGGGTGAGGAGTTAATTGCTTCAAGCCAAGGCTGATACGCTTTTTCTCATCATCGAAATCAAGCACAACAACATTGAGTTTTTGTCCATTTTCTAATACTTCAGTTGGATGGTTGATACGTCCCCAGCTGATATCAGTTATATACAACAAGCCATCTACACCGCCCAAGTCAATAAATGCACCAAAGTCGGTTACATTTTTCACGATACCTTCTAACACTTGACCTTTTTCTAATTGGCCAATGATTACACTACGTTGTTGTTCAATATCGCTTTCGATCAGTGCTTTGTGAGATACAACAGCATTGCGGATAGCTTCATTGATTTTCACAACTTTGAAATCCATCGTCTTACCAACGTATTGATCGTAATCCGTAACTGGTTTTACATCAATTTGAGAGCCTGGTAAGAAAGTTTCCAATCCATGAACATCCACGATAAGACCACCTTTAGTTTTAGAGGTGATAGTACCGGTAACTATTTCTCCTGTTTTGTAAAACTCTACAATTTGCTGCCAAGAGCGGGTTGCACGAGCTAATTTGCGGCTGAGGTGCAAATGTCCGTTGCGGTCTTCTTTTTCAACTACCATAACTTCCACTTCATCGCCATTTTTTACATTAGGCATGTCGCGGAATTCATTAAGAGAAATCAAACCGTCCGACTTAAAACCGATGTTTACAATCGCATCAGTCTTAGTAAGACCCACGATAGTTCCGATTAGTAATTCAGAGTCAGATACTTGTTTGAAGGTATTGTCATAAACCTTCTCCATTTGTTCCCGCTTATCGTTTGAATAAGTGGCAACGTTGCGTTTGTCCACGCTCCAATCGAAGTCGTCGTGTGCTGTTACTTCGATTTTGGGTTCGTTCTTTGACTTAGTTGTCGTTTGAACGTCCTGTGTTTGTTCTTCAGTTACAGGATGCTGATTTTGAGTGTTAGCTAATTGATTTTCTTCCAAGATTTTGGTCCTCCTTTTAGGTGAAATTTTTTTTGGAGTGCAAAGATAGGAAAATGATTGGATATTGATACTAAGAAAAGTTTAAATTTTTCCTTTATTTACTTTTGATTGTTTTGTGTTTACATTTTTTTCAACACATAATCCATTCCAAGCATTTCTGCACATGTAGCAACCGCAGTTATGCTTACGCCTAAAACACCGTGTAGGTTTACATTTTGTCCAGTTTGTAGCAAATTGGGAATTTTTGTTTTAACTGAAATTTGTGTTTCGGCGGGCTTTGATACATCTTTTAAGATACCATAGAGTGATCCTTCAGGATTGTTTCCATAATCCCTATAAGTAAGTGGTGTGGCGGCACTTTGAGCAAGTATGTTGCCTTTTAAATCCGAAAAACGTTCCAATACTTTGTTCAATAAAATTTCGGCCTTTTCAGCTTTAAAATCCTCATATTCCGCACAACGCACATTCGGGTTGCCGGAATGGTTATGGGTGTTTGTCCAACTGCTTACTTCTGCAAAAGGCATGTAGGTAAGAACAGATAGGCTTTCTGCAAAGCCCGGGTATCGTTGGTCTTCGGTAAAATACAAAGCATATTGATGTGGCCAAAGCGTGGAATCAACGGTAGTAGCTGACCATACATTGTCGGTAGCGTGCCAATATAAGTTGTGATAACGCATCGGAACACAATGTGGGCGCAAAACGAGGTTTAGCATGAAGGCTGAAGTAGATTGCTCTAACCCTTCAATGCGTTTGCGATATGCTGATCGAACTAACTTAGATTTTAAGATAAACAATAACGCTTGCGGATGAATATCTGAAATAAACTGTTTAGCATAGAACCTTTGACCATGTTGCGTTTCAGCATATTGTATCAGTCCTTTTTCTTCTATCAAGCCTGAAACATGAGCATGACGAAAGACAACTCCTCCATGAGCTTGTAATTCACGCCAAAGCAGTTTAGCTATTTGAGAACTTCCGGGCACCAATTTATGTGCGCTATGAATATAACTTTCAAGTACTAAGGCATGTAGATAAAATGGTGTTTTATGTGGAACTCCAGCATAAAGCAAATTATTGCCTACCAAAATTTGTTGTAACCTTTTATTAGGAGATATGCTTTGTAGCGTTTTCAGGATTTCCCAATGTGCAACTTTAGATTTTTCTAAAGCGTCGCCATTTCTTAGTCGGTATAAGGGAAAGTGATCACCAACATGTTGCAGGGATTCAACGTAGTGTCGAAGGTTGCTTTGTTGATCGGGGAAATGGGATACTAATTGTGCAATAAAATTTTCTTTTCCTACAGCTTGCGGGTAAGAAATTTCTTCGTTTCCAAATGCAATTCGATCAAACCCATCTGGATCAAATGAAAAAAGCTTGAGCATACTCATGATGCCGGCATAGCTGAAAATGCGATGAAGTGTATGCCCCTCGCCCAGCCCACCAACATAGTGAACGCAGCTATCAAATACGGTTTTATGAAGTGAGAAGGTTTGCAGGCAACCGCCGATTTGCTTGTTTTTTTCTAACACGCAAACCTTCATTCCTTCTTTAGCAAGCATGACTGCGCAAAGCAAACCACCGAGTCCGCTGCCAATGATAACAACATCATAATGATGGCGATCGGGGTTTGAATATTCTTGATTATGTAGCGTAGCTGACAATAGAAAAAGAAATTGAAAAATGTTACTGCCTACTCGCGTGTTTGCCCTACTCTACTCGCGCCATCATCATCTCTTTGATGTCTTCCATGATGCGCTTGGCTATGTTATTTGCCATTGTCTCGGTAGTGCTTTCAGAGTAGATTCTGATAATTGGTTCGGTATTGGATGAGCGAAGGTGTACCCAATCTTTATCAAACTCTATTTTTAGTCCGTCTTCGGTGTTGATGGGTTGTTTTTTGTATTTCTTTTTTATCTTTTCAAATATCTCGGTTAGATTTACGTTCTCATCCAATTCGATTTTATTTTTCGAGATAAAGTAGTCCGGGTAGCTGCTTCTCAAGGTTTTCATTGTCTTACCGGATTTAGCCAAATGTGTTAAAAACAAGGCTATGCCAATCAAAGCATCTCGTCCATAGTGCAATTCGGGAACAATGATACCTCCATTTCCTTCACCACCTATCACGGCATTCATCTCTTTCATTTTCTTAACCACATTCACTTCCCCTACTGCACTTGGCGCATAGGTTCCTCCATGTTTTTCTGTAACATCCCGAAGTGCACGTGTAGAAGATAGATTTGAAACGGTGTTGCCCTTTTTGTGCTTTAAAATATAATCTGCCACGGCAACTAATGTATATTCCTCGCCAAAAAGGCTTCCGTCTTCACACACAAAGCAAAGGCGATCTACATCGGGATCAATTGCTATTCCCAGATGAGCATTTTGTTTTTCTACAACTTGACAAAGTTCTCTAAGATTTTCAGGGAGCGGTTCGGGGTTGTGAGCAAATCGTCCGGTTACTTCTTCATTTATCACTTGCACTTGCTCGACACCCAAGGCTTGAAGAAGAGGAGGTACGCTAATAGCTCCTGTAGAGTTTACAGCATCTACAACAATCTTAAAGTTTTTTGCTTTGATAGCCTCTATATCCACTAAAGGGTGTCGCAGTATTTCGTCAATGTGTTTTTGAATAAAGGCATCGGAAGTAGTAACAGTTCCTAATTTATTTACGTCTGCAAATTCTATATTTCCCTTTTCGGCAAAATCAAGAATCCATTGTCCGTCTTCAGCACTTAAAAACTCACCCTCTTTATTCAAGAGTTTAAGAGCGTTCCATTCTTTAGGATTATGGCTAGCGGTAAGAATGATTCCCCCGGCAGCATTTTCCATTTTAACGGCCATTTCCACAGTGGGGGTTGTGCTATATCCTAAATCTAACACGTGGAAGCCTTGTCCTTGTAAAGTTGCCACTACAATATCTCGTACCATTTGTCCTGAAATACGCCCATCGCGTCCAACTACTATTTTGTCTCCATTACCCTGCTTTGAAATCCAAGCACCGTAAGCAGAGGTAAATTTTACGAGGTCAATAGGTGTCAATGCTGTTCCGGGTGTTCCACCAATCGTACCACGAATTCCGGATATAGATTTAATAAGTGCCATGCTGAGGAAAATTCTTTCGCTTTTTACAAGGAATAAGGATTGCGAAGATAATATCAATCAGCAATTAGCCAACAGAAATTCTATCAACAATGCTTATTGGTCATTTATTTGAAACAACCTAAGCCTATCTGCATAAAGGACATAAAGGGTGGCACGAGCGATTGCCGCCGAAAGAATAGGTTTGTCGCTTAAAGGAAGGGGTAATACATTGGCTACTACTCGTTTTAAATCCCAACTCATTAAACTGTCTTTTTGACGAAATATCAACTGAGAGCCAAAAACTTGTAATTGGTGTACCTGAAATATACTTAGTGTATGGATATAATTTCCATACCTATCGAAAGTAAAAATGCCATTTGTTGTGTCGCATAGAAATACTTTCCAATCGCGCTCAATCATAAAAGAAGGAAAGGGGACAACATGCGCTTCTTGACGCAAATCATTACTTACAGACACTTCATTCATTTGCTCATCTACCTTTCTCAAACGAGCATTAAACTGATCATAAATCCAAATATTCCCATCGGCACTTGAAGCGACAACTGCATTAGAAGCTATATTAAGTTGTCGTAGATTTAATTCTGTTTTTAAAGACAACATTCTATCTAACAAAACAATCTTGGCATAATCGGGGTAATAAACTAAAATTCGTAAAGGGTTTGTAGCATCAATGCTAGCAACGTTTCCATTTTGAATACTTTGAAAAAAACCGGTACTATCGCCCTTTTCATTGTATCTTACTATTCCATTATCGCTACGCACGACATAAATATTCCCCAGTTCATCAACGGTCATCATTCGAGCTAAAACGGGTATTTCTTTCCATAATGAAAAAGAAATAGCTTTTGCCATAGAATTACTTGCCACAAACAAAATCAGGAAAAAAAGTCGGAGCATCATCTTCAAAAATAAGATCAAGACATGAAGAACGGTGTATTAATTGAATACTCTTTTTGGGGGTAAAAAAATTGTCTTTTGTTTTAAATCAAAATTCAAAGACAAAGCACATTGAGTGATAGCGTATTTTTGAAAAATAAAGTACTATAAAAGATCTCTTTGTTGATGCTACCGGCTGATGAATATCTCATTATTTTTTTTGATGACGAATGTTTTTTTTGTCGGCGATCCGTCCAATTAATCTTACAACAAGATCGAAAGAAAAAGTTTAAGTTTTCTTCTCAAAATGGAAGTTATCAACCTCAGATCAAACAATATTTTGCCAATAAAAAGCAAGCAATCCCAAACTCTGTTTTGCTGTTTTATAAAAGAAGATTTTTAACTAAATCAGATGCTGCTTTAATGATTTTCTATCAACTTGGCGGTTGGTGGAAATGGATGCTTATTCTTTGGCTTATTCCACCATTTATTCGAGATGGTGTTTATGATTTCATAGCAAAAAATAGGCATCTTTGGTTTAAAAACAAAGCTTATTGCAACATTTCGACCACAAAACTTCAAGAGCGATTGATCCAATAAAATGAGGAAGAAGTAAAAATAGGAAGAAGTAGTGTGATCCGGATTGGATTCGAACCAATGACCCTCAGCTTAGAAGGCTGATGCTCTATCCAACTGAGCTACCGGACCCCTTCCTAAAAAAGAAGTGCAAAGGTATAAAATTTTGAGTGTAATTACAGCTTCAACTTAACTAATTTTTTTGCTGAACTTTTAGTTGGCACCGGGAGTTAAATTTTGTTGTACAACCGTTTCGAATCGCTGCAATTCTTGATTGGTTGGTTGATAGCCTTTCTTTGTTTTTTGTAAAAATTGATATGCCCACGATAAATTACTGTTCATTTCTTTTTCTCCTTTTTTTAAAACTTGACTATACCGTTGTTCTTCAGATTTTGTAGGATTATATCCTGACACAACTACATTTCGTTGAAAATCCCCTGCCCACGATATGTCTGCGGGTGTTAAGGGGGCGTTTCCGGATGGGGCTTTTTTTGATGTTGCAATATGCGAAGAATTACCTTTTTTATCGTTGTTATTCGGTTTTGAAATTGTACCTTTTGAGTCGGATTCTTTCTTTGTTAATTCATTTGGATGGAGGTTCATTATGGGGTTAGATTGAGCCTTTTCCTCTAAAGTATTTGCTTGTGCTTGTTTTGTTTTATCAGGGTTAGAAGGATTACTTTTAGATTGGGCTAAAGCCGCCATATCATCGCTCTTATTATTTTTCCCAATCTTATCGTTAGATAAGATGTTCGATGCGTTGTTTAATCCCGAATTCTTGTTAGTATCAATTTGTTGAGATTCGTTTGGTGATTTGAGCCTCGTCATGGCATTCGAATCAACACTTGGGTTACCCAGCGGGACATTCGGAATATTATTTTCAGAGGTAAATTTATCCCTATTATTATCTACTAATTGCTTGGCATAAAGCGACTCGATTTTAGATGACCGAAAGGTGCAAAAAGCTAACAAGAAAGCACCTATAACAACCATTGCCATTGCAGGTGTAGTAGTCTTTAAATGATATCGAACTTTTTCTTTGACTTCTGAATAATCGTAGGCACGCTCAATACGTTTCATCATAATGATAATTCCAAGAAGCAATAAGCACAATGACAAAAAAGTGAGGAAAAATATTTTTGAAGACGCATTGTGCAGTCCAACAATTTTTTGAAAATCCGGTGAGGCTATGTTAGACTGAGTAATTCCCTGTTTCAGATCGTTGGTAACGTGAATTTGCTTTCCCAAAAAAACAAGTCCTAAAATGAAGACGATCAACAGAACGAAATAAGTAATCCATTTTTCTATTCCGCGTAACATACGATTCGTGATTTATGTAAAATTACCAGAGTTTTGCAAAATTTATGTTCTCAATTTAATCCATTTGCCTTTTACCTTTGCTTGCTCCGCTATGATGAAGATTTCTCTCTTTCAGTTTTTAATTTTATCCGCACTTTGCATCATTTTTTTTTCTTGCGAAAAGGAAGTGAATATCAATTTGCAATCCGGTGCTTCTAAAATTGTAATTGATGGTCAGATTGAGCCAAATGGAGTACCTTTTGTTGTCATTACTAAGTCTATAGGCTATTTTTCAAAAGTTGATCTTTCTACTTTAGAAAACAATTTTGTTCATGGTGCAAAAGTTACCGTTTCTGATGGTTTCAGCAGCGTTACGTTAAAAGAATATTCCTTAGATACCGGACTGGGTGGGGTCAATAAATTTTATCTCTATACGGTGGACACTTCCAATCCTACATCATTTAATTTTAGAGGAGTTACGGAAAGGCAATACAAACTCACCGTTTCTTATGACGGCAAAGTATATGAATCTGTAACCAAAATACCTAATGTTCGTCCAATTGATTCTATGTGGTTCCGTCCGCCATCGGGTGATCCCAAAGTCAAAACAGCTATGATGATGTTTATTCGTTTTACAGATCCTGACACTCCGGGAAACTATATTCGGTATTTTACCAGAAGGAACCAAGATGTATTTTATCCCGGTATCAACTCAGTGTATGACGATGAAATTGTAAACGGGCAAACGATTGATAGTCTTTATTTGGCAGCCGGATACAATAGAGCAAAAGATGTGAACATAGATTCATTAGGTATATTTTTTCGTGGTGATACGGTAACGCTACGCTGGTGTGCCATTGATCAAGGGGTGTTTAATTTCTTTCGCACTTTTGAATATGCAACCGGAACAGTTGGCAATCCATTTGCTTCACCCGTTAATGTGCAAACCAATATAAAAGGTGGAGCTTTAGGCGTTTGGGCAGGTTATGGAGCCAGCTACACAACCGCTATCATTCCAAAATAAATCCCCCATTCATAAAACATTTTTACCAAAAGGAGGCTACCGAATATACCCCAATATTTTCAACATACTCTGAGGAGTTTGTTCTTTAGCATACAACCAATCTTCTAATTCTCCATCCTTATTGCGTTCAATGACGACATGTTTGGGAGAGGGAATCATGCAATGTTTGATGCCACCATAGCCCGCTAATTGGTCTTGATAAGCTCCAGTATGAAAGAAGCCGATGTACAAAGGTTCGGTCTTTTTATCCTTTTCGAGTTTAGGTAAAAACACAGCATTGATATGTTCTTCAGATGTATAGAAGTCATGACTATCACAGGTTAACCCGCCAAGATGCACTTCTTGATATTCCTTATCCCATTTATTGATTGGAAGCAGCAAAAACTTCTCCCCAATTCCCCAAGTATCCGGTAAGGTAGTGATAAAAGAACTGTCAATCATGTACCAGATTTCACGATCATTTTGCATTTTTTCATCAAGCACACTATAAATTACAGCACCGGATTCTCCAACAGTAAAAGATCCAAACTCGGTATAGATATCGGGTACGGGAACTTTATTTTTCTTGCACACGTTTCGAATGTTGCTGATGATTTCATTGACCATATAGTTGTAGTCATAATCAAATGCCAACGAATGTTTGATGGGAAAACCGCCACCAATATTTAGTCCATCTAATTCGGGGCAAATCTTTTTCAGTTGGCAATACAAATTGACAACCTTATTAAGTTCACTCCAGTAATAAATATCGTCTTTGATACCTTTATTCATGAAGAAGTGGAGCATCTTTAGTTGGAATCTATTATTGCCCTTTATTTTATCTACATAAAACTCAAGAACATCTCTAATTCGAATACCCAAACGAGAGGTATAAAAATCGAAAGTAGGCTCTTCTTCACTGGCAATACGTATTCCGATTTTCACCGGATCCTTGGCTCGAATGGATTTCTTGTAGTCTTCAAATTCATTTTTATTATCGAGAACGGGAATGACATTTTTGAAACCGGAATTAATAAGCTGGGCAATGTTTTTGGTATAAGCTTTGGTTTTAAAACCATTGCAAATAACAAAAGTATCTTTGGTTATTTTTCTCCTTTTATAGAGCTGTTTGATAATTTCAATGTCATAAGCAAATGATGTTTCAATGTGCACATTTTGTTTCAACGTTTCTTCAACGATGAAGGAAAAATGAGAACTTTTTGTGCAATAACAGTAGTAGTAATTGCCATCATACCGATGCTTCTTTATTGCATCATTAAACATCTTTTTTGCTTTCGCTACTTGGTCGCCAATTTTGGGCAAATAGGTAAGCTTAAAAGGGGTTCCGTATTTGTCTATGAGTCGCTTTATATCCACACCATTGAAGCGGAGATAATTATCCTTTACGTCAAAATCGTGTTGTGGAAAATCGAAGGTTTGTTGTACGAGATCGGTGTAAGTATTGTTCATCTATCTTACTAAGAAAAGAAGTAAACGATTTAATGGATGATTTTTTCGAGCAAACAAAGTTAATCGTTGCTGCAAATGATTGACCATTTTTCTTTTGAAATTCTACGTTTATTTGTGTTTTTTTTGTGTAAATACTTTTAAAAAGGAAAAACTTAGCTTTTTGCTAATCCCAATTTACTATTTGAGGCAATCACGCTATTCTCAATAGGAGGTATTTATTTCTCTACTGATTTACAGACAAGCTCAGACATGAAAAAAGCACTTGTTCAAATGAATACAGCCGTGTTGCTTTGGGGATTTACCGGCGTATTGGGTCGAGCTATAACTTTAGATGCGCCCGTTTTAGTCTGGTATAGAATGCTCCTTACAGCAACATTCATGGCAGTTATCATTACCTATCGCCATCATTGGGTACGCATTGCTAAACAAGATTTTAAAACACTCACCTTGGTTGGTTGTCTGATGGCTATTCATTGGGTTGCATTTTATGGAGCCATTAAATTAGCCAACGCATCTATTGCCCTCATTTGCCTTTCAACAGCCAGCATCTTTACGACCCTCACAGATGCTATGATGCACCGAAAAAATATTGATGCCAAGGAACTATCTATCGGCATTTTAGCACTCTTGGGTGTAGTGTTTATGTATTTGGTTCCAGAAATTGAAAAATCATTTTCCCATTCATCTATGGTTGACCCCTTACCCTATCGGAATTGGGGAATTCTTTGCGGTATCATAGCTGCCATTCTTAGTGCAATTTTTACGGTTTTCAATAAGCGAATAGCCGGAAAGTACCCTGCTCGAACTATGGTTTTTTATGAAATGACAACAGGATGGTTGCTAATTAGTTTTCTTTTGCCTGTACAATTTTTAAATTTACCGCTAACAAGATTTGTCCCATCTTTATGGGACTTAATCTGGCTTATTATATTAAGCCTTTGTTGTACCGTTTGGGCTCAATCACTTGCACTTAGCGCATTAAAGCATATCAGTTCATTTACTGCAACGTTAAGCGTCAATTTAGAACCTTTATACGGCATTACATTAGCCTTTATATTTTTTCGAGAAAATCAGGAATTAACTTGGAGCTTTTATGCAGGAATGGGCATGATTGTGATTTCTGTTTTATTACAAATGCTGCGCGTGTTAAAGCCGGAAGAAACTCAAACAGCTTTCGTTGCTGAAAAAAGTGGAATAGATTAGTTTATCTAATTCATTAGTTCTCTCGTCAATCGTAGCACAGTGTCAATTTTTCCTATATTAAAAACAAAAAACTCAAAAGGGGTTTTCTGCCAAGTTCATCCCGTTTTCAATAGCTTTAATTCGATGCAACTTTTTCATTGCTTAGTTTAGTTACTCTATTATAACACCTGCTGTTTGACAGTAAAGTTAAGTCCATAAAAAAACCACCCTGATTGAACAAGGTGGTTATTTTTTTTAATGAACACTTTCTTATCTTATCAGTGTCACATCTCCCTTATAGGTTTCAACAAAACCATCGGGATAAGCTACCCGAATCAGGTATTGATATACGCCCATATCTTGAGGAACACCTTTCCAGCTTCCATCCCATCCTTTCTTAGGATCATTTGTGCTAAATATTTCTTGTCCCCAACGATTGAAAACACGGAATTCTTCGAGTTTTTGGAACGTAATATTCGATACTCGGAACACATCGTTTTTACCATCTCCATTAGGTGTAAAGGCGGTTGGAACAAATAGATTATCGCGGTAGTCAATATTTATCTTAACTGAATCAATGTTGCGGCAACCATCATCAGCCAATCCCCATACATAGAAGGTAGTTGGTTCAGTTGGTGATACATAAGGGTTGGCAAGATTAGGGTTGGTCAATGAAGAAATAGGCGACCAACTATACATATATGCTCCGGACACTAACAATTGTATGCTTTGACCATAGCGAATAGTCGTATCATGCGTCAATATTTTCACAATTGGTAATGGACGTACCTCAACATGAGAGAAGAAAGTATCCAAACAGCCATATTGATCTTTATATTCTACGGCATACAACGTATTATGCTTGGGCATAGCTTGTGGATATTGGAAGGTATTAGGGTCTGTGCAACCTTCACAAATAAGGCTGGTTGCAGCAGAAAATGCACCTGTTACGCTATCCACTTCATACCATTGCACAGAAGCCGGAGTACCTGATGCAAACATTCCATAGCGTGCACCATAACAAATTGATGTATCACGTGGGAAGAACTTGTAATCATGCACCGGAACAGTAACGGTAACACTATCCAAACCTTGGCAACCACTTTCTCCGGTAGTAGTTACATAATACTTAGTGGTGTGATTAAGATAAGCAGCAGGTGTTTTTATGGTAGAATCTTGCAAGAATGTTCCGGGTGTCCATGTATAAGGGAATGGTGCTTGAGAAGATTTGCAATAATCAATACGCATAGAGGGTCTTCCGGTATAGTAGTTAATACCTTGTGGCACGCTGGTATTACATACATTACCATTTACAGCGCGAGTATAAGCAACAATCGCATCTCCATTACCGGTATTTACGACTAAGGCAATTGCCGGAGTGCTGGTAGCGGATTGTTGCCAACACACATCCACAATTAGGTTTTGTGCAGTATCCCAAGTATAGGCTTTTGAAAAGGCAAAGTCGTTCCAACCAATTTTAGGCTTGTAGGATGCCGTAGTAAACATCGGTATAACTCCTGCATTTAAAGCACCCGACAAAGTTGTTTGTTTGGTACAACCTAACGATAGTTTAAAGTTTTTGTAAACACCCGTACCAGAATCAGCCATTTCAAATCCCAAACCACTAATGCTTCCATAGCGAATACCATAAGCATACATATCCTTCTTGTTGATGAGGAATTGAGCGTGTGCTGATGAGTATTGACCTGCAAACGGATTATTCAAAGTAGATGTGTCAAACTTGTTTCCAAATTGTTGGCGGTACTGAGTAGCCAAATCTATTTTCATGGGTGAAGTACAAAAAGCTGTGCTAATGGTATCGCAAGGAACCGGAGTAAGTGGTGGTGGTCCGCCACCATCGGCATCTAATTCCGTATAACCCGGACGACACAATACAAAGTTATCTTTAGCCTTAATGGTGTTATCATTCACACCTATACCCATAATTTCTGTACGCTTACACCCACTGGTGTCGGAAACTTTAACGGTATAGAAGTTTGTGGTAGTAGGCGTAACTGTTGGAATAGGGCAACCAGTGCAACTTAAAGATCCCTGCGGATAACGTTCAGACCACAAATAGGTTAAAGGACCTGAGCCACCATAGATATTAGCATCTAACTGAACTGATGTTCCTACCTTCATGCAAGTACTGTCAATCTTATTAATATTAATATTGGCGATATCTACTGTTTTAATGGTATCTGGACAAGAACTTACAGAAGGATAAGGAATCAGGATGAGATTATACTTTTGTGGTGTGGCTGTGATGGGTTGGAAACTGACATATTGCCCCGTAGCAACCAAGGTATTAAAATTCTGATCCCACCATTGGTAAGTCATATAACCATTTGGACCGTGCATTCGCACACCGCCTTTGTCAAGATTACAAGAATCAAGATCTACTTTAAATTCTTTGCAAGCAAGCACATCAAAATATCCATAACCCCAATGCCCACCTAAAGAACAGCCGCCTGCTACTACATCAACAATAATATTCATGCCAGCAAGTCCACTCAAATTTAATGTATGTACCGTCCAACCTTTACATTTGAAATCTTGGTTAACAGTTGAGTTATAAAAACCAGGAATTGTTGATGAAGCAACAAAATTTAGGTCATAACAGCCATTCTTAACTGACTGCCCGGTAGTGGCATCAAGTACAGAAACCGAAAAACGAGGCTGTTGATTCGCAGCATGTCCAGTTCCACCATCATATAAAACAACTGCATAAAGAAAATCAATACTGTAATTATTGTTATTACTTGGAACAGTAAAAGCATATTGAACTCTCTCAGCGGCGTTATTAACTATATCATCGCCAATTTTTATTGCGTGTCCCCCCCCCAATGGCGACACAACAGGGAAAGCTCCATATTGGTCATTAGGCATTGATGTGTTAGTTATAGTAAAACGACCTGGTAAAAAGCCTGTAACAGGTGTAGTAATGGTTGTTTTGTTGGGATAAATAATACCCGTTGTGATAACTCCACCAGGTAAAGTCCCGTACGGACCAGTATTAGCATCTGGACCACCAACTTGTCCTATCCATCCGGTTGTATCTCCCATTTCCCAATCAATATTAGGTGGGCAGGTGATATTTTGCGCAACACTTCGCGTTGTCCATAGACTAAGCAAACAACAAGTAAGTAAAAAAATCTGGCGCGTAATTTTTGTCATGATTCAGCCAATTATTCTGGTTCGATATTTTTTTAAAATTATAGAAGCAACTATTGCACAAATTGACAATAAAATTGCCTTTTGCATTCTTGTTGCGAAACAAATATAATCATTCTGTTTTAGCACACAAGTATGTTTACCATAGTTTTTATTAAGACAAGCTAAGGAGTTTGACCGTTGGGTATTAGCCAATATTTTTTCACGGCATTGGCTGCCTTTTCCATATCCAGTTCATTCATACATCGAAAATGCTTTTTCGGGCATTTAGCATAGCCTAATTTAGAGCAAGGGTGACAATATAAGTCTTGATTATTCATCAATAAGGACAAGGGTGAAGGGTGCGTTTTCCAATCGTTGCTGCCATAATAGGGGAACATACCCATTTCAGGCGACGTGTTTCCCCAAAGCGAGATGATTGGCTTTTTGAATGCTGCCGCAATGTGCATCATTCCGGTGTCGTTACTCACTACAACTTTTGATTTTTCTATCAGCCATGCCGACTCATTTAAATTAAACTTACCGCAGGAATTATAGATTTTCACCGCATCCATTTCGGCAATTTCTCTGCCATCTGCTTTGTCTTCGGGTCCGCCAATCAGCATCACAGGAAAAGGAACCTTATTGATAAGTTCTTTCCATTTGGCTACCGGCAATTTTTTGGTTTGATATGATCCGCCAATCACACAAGCTACATAACCAGCCCAATGGCTCATCGGCACATCGTTGTTGGTAAGCTTAGTTTCCGGTGGAATAAAATAGTCTAATCCCTTTCCGTCATTCACTATACCAAGTGTGGAAACGGTTGCCATGTAGCGAGCCACAATGCTTTGTTCCGGCATCCAATTGATCTTAAAGTTCACCAACAGCCATTTTTCTACGTTCTTTTTGTTAAAGGATTTAGCCGGTACATTCAGTGCTCGCTTCACCTTCAGGCTACGAATATTTTTGTGCAGGTCTATGACTAAATCAAAGTGTTCTGTTTGTAGTTCAGGTATGATTTCATCCAGATTATCATCCAAAAAATGAAGTTGATCAATGTATGGATTGGCAATCAGAATAGGCTTAAAGGCTCTTTTAGTAAGATAATGAATTTCTGCTTCCGGCATTTGTAATTTCAAGCAACGCACTACCGGCGTGGTAAGGACAATATCACCTATAGAAGAAAAGCGAATCAGGAGAATCTTCATGTGGGAAAAATGCAAAGAAACGAATTAAGGTGCATAGCTCACTTCACACCAGAGTTTATTACTTCGTGCGCCTAATGCTATTCTTGCATCGCTGCTAATTCCGATAAGAGCATTATGAAAAACGGCTGTATTGGGAACAGTGCCAATAACTTTGGCATAAATGGTTTTTCCGCTGACAGGGCTAAAAATTTTAAGGATTGCTCCTCTTCTTGCATTGTTATGAAAGGCAAAATAGATTCCGTTAGTACTTCTTCCGGCTCGCTTAAAAAAGGCTGCTGTGCCCTTTTCTTCAAAAACAGAACCACCTTGATTTGTTTGTGACAAAAAAAGTTGCTCTCCTTCAGAAACGGTGTCTGGGTTGGGTTTTGCTGAGTCTGAAACAGGTTTTACATACACCACTTCTGATGTTTTTTTAGTTCGAGGGTTCATATCTTCTTCCACCACTTTTAAGCGCGTCGTTTCGGGCGTGGGTTTCGGCAGAGTCATTGGTGTTGCATCATACATCACCCATCCCAGCAAAAGTGTTTGCCCCATTTTCAAATCGCTTGTTGTCAAATGATTCCATCGCTGAATCGTAACCCAAGAAGCACTTGTATATTTAGCTATTTTTGACGGCTTTACTTCTGATGTTATCCGATAATAATAAGGCTGGGCTTCATTATTGACAGGCTCGGCGTTCAGTAAATTATAGGCACCTAAAGGAACTATTACGCGAGTGCCGTTTGATAAATTTTGCTGAAACGAGAAATCGTTTGCATCTGTAAGGATGGCCGGTGGAACATGAAATTTACGAGCAATAGAGAAAACCGTTTCGCCAGTTTTTGCTATGTATTCAATTGACATTCCGCCATTATCGGGAATCACAAAAAGGCTATCCTTTTTTTGAGCAAATGAATAAAAGGAAATGAGAAGGCTGGTATAAAACAATAAAATTCTTCGCATAATACATATTAATATGATGGTCAGTGAAAGCGAGTTCACGAAGGTATCAATTGTAAGGGAGCTTAGCTATTTAGCCTATTCAATTTTCACAAAGACTTAAATTGTTTTAGAACTTCGGGGTCAGTTTCACGGCTTAAAATCAATTTCTTTTTAGCCTCTAAGGCTTCGATACACGATTTTATATAAGTCTTTGTATTTTCTACTTTCTCCGTATTTAATTTTTGTTTGAAGAATTCAGTTGCCTCAAAAATTTGTGAACCTATTATAAAGCGACTCATTTTTATAGGTTCTTGTTCCGTCATTTCTGAAAGTAAGTTTAGTGTTTGGTTAAAAACCGGCAAGTCTGTCAGATGAATTAAATATTGGTACAAGCTAAGGACTAAATCATATTTAGTGCGACCGGAAACACCTGTTTTAGACAAAGAAAAAACTGAAAAATCTGCCCCCTCCCCTTGTTTTGCTAAGATTTCCCAAACTGTTTTTTGCAAAGTTGACTTAGGGTTTTGCAGCGCCAGTTTTTGGGCTTCATGATAAGCTTTCATTGAGTCTATTTTAGACCAAGCATTCAACGCAGCTCCGGCAACTGCATACGAACTATCGGCAAGAGCAATAGTCAATTCTTGTTGAGGTGACTTTAATTTCCATTGTGCAATTACATCCCAAGCTGCTGCTCGAACTCGAGATTCAGCCGAGTCAAAGGCTTTACGTAATATATCACTTCGAAAAGCACTTACCCAGTCAGACTTTGGGTCAATACGGCTTAACAATTGAAGAGCGTGTAATTGAATCCCTGATAATGAATCGAACAAAGCAAGGTGAAAAATTTGTTTTGCCAACGAATCTGTTTGTGCTAAAAACGCGCTGGACAAGGCTTTTCGCTTATTGATATAATCATGGGTTTCTGTAAATTGACGAAACCATAATTCAGTTGATTTCTTTTCACGGATCATTCCGACTAACCAGTGTTCATAATCAGGTATAAAAAGTGGGCGTTGTCCATTTATATAATCGAAAGAAAACGTCTGCTTCTTTTCCGAAACAGACCAATCAAAAACAGAAATCTTAGAACCCTTTATCAGAGCAGCTTTTAAAGGGAGTTGAAAGATAGACCCTTTGTCAGAGGCGGTTTGCCGAACGGTCACCATCAGTTTCTGAGTACTATCATTGTAGCGGTAACTTATATCCAATTCCGGATGACCACCCCGATAATACCATTGATTGAAAAACCAATTCCAATCTAATCCTGTAACTTCTTCAATTGCTAACCGCCACTGACTTGCCTCAGCCGCTTGTAGTGCATTTTTAGACAAATAATTTTTCATGGAAGCTTGAAAAGCTGCATCGCCCAACAAGCCATGCAAATAGCGAAGGATGGAACCCCCTTTTTGATAAGAGATTCTATCAAACATATCTTCTCGGTTGGCATAGTGAAACCGAACTAAAGGTTCATCATTTTTTGGGGTTTGTCCTAAGTATTTGGCTAAATCATCAAAAGCTAATTCATCGCACCAGGCTGCGCCATATTTATACTTGCGCCATAGCTGTTCACCATAAGTGGCAAAGGATTCATTCAGTGTCAAATTGCTCCAAGATTTTGCAGTAACAAAATCGCCAAACCATTGATGAAACAATTCGTGCGAAACCACATCCTCATAATTCTTATCGGCTATTTCACGAAAGTTTTGATTCATGAACTCACCAAACAAACTGGCAGAGGTATTTTCCATTGCACCCGAAACGTAATCGCGAACCACCACTTGACTATATTTATTCCAAGGGAAAGGCACACCGGTAAAAGAAGAAAAGTAACCGATCATTTCAGGTGTATGTTGAAACATTTTGAGAGCATAAGGTGCATACGATGGTTCAACATAATATGCTACCGGAACCGATTTCCATGCCTTATCTAAAACCACAGAAAATTTCCCGACAGCAAACATAGCAGCATATACTTGAATAGGTTTGTCTATTTGCCAAATGTCTTTTCTGAGATTATTTTCAATCGGATTAGAAGCTATCAATGCACCATTACTCAAGGTTTTAAAACTATCCGGAACCGTCAATTCAATTCGAAAAGTAGAACGTTGATTAGGATGATCAATAGTGGGCAACCAATGTGAATTAGACTGCGTTTCGCCCTGAGTCCAAATCTGAATAGGCTTTCCCGGAGTTTCATTGTTACTATTAATAAAATACAACCCTCGATCAGCAGAAATAGCCTTGCTCCCTCCGGTTATGGATGTATAAGGCTTTGCCGTGTATTTGATCCATAAGGAAACAGTATCTTTTTGTTGTAAAAGATGAGGGAAATGAATACACAAACGGTCATCACGATATTGAAAAGGAAGAGCCAATTTTACCTTACCTACCCACTGGCACACACTATCAATGACCATGCTTTTAGCATCCAGCACCAAACTATCCGTAGCATAGAAATACGGATTTAACGACAACTGCACTACCCCATAAGCTTCTTTCATTTTCAAATTGAAAGACAAGGCGACTTTGGTGTTTTCAATTTTCCAATAACGCGGCTCAGCTGCTCTGTACACATCCATGGCGTTATTTGAATGTACTACAACCGTATCTAAACTCCTTTCTATCGGCTGGTTTTGTGTTGTCTTTTTAAGATTGATACAAGAGGAGAAAACAAAGGAAATAAGAAATAAAAGGAAATAGCGTGTCAATGGATCAGAAATTTTTCACCACGAAAATAAGATGAACAGAACCTTAATTCTAATGAAAGAAAAAATTGACGACTAAGCAGATTAACAAACCGAAGAAGTTTAAAAATAAGATCACACATTCACTATTACAAACTAAAAAAGCCCCAAAAAGAATTGAGGCTTAAAAAACAAAAACATTATTGTCCGATAAAAAAATAAAAGTTGGGGTAACTTTTTATGGTTACCCCGATTTAGTGTAATTTAGGTTTTCCACAACTTCAATTACATGGATAAAAGTACGCATTTTTTCGGTC
>JAFDXO010000148.1 GCA_018267925.1 Bacteroidota bacterium
GTACTATGAAACGTAACAGCAAAATATTGAAAAATACCAGCGACCTAAAATGGAGAAAATTTTGGGTAGGGGGAGTTTTGTGTTTTAGCGAGATAGGATGGGAAAAAAGCAATAAACAATTCGTTGTTGCCGCTACGAAGTATCTAAGGACAACGCTACAAAACCCCCTATAGCGTCCACTCATTTGTGTCGCTGAACAACGAATAGCAAAAAGCCTTGAGCCAACGCTCAGGGCTTTCTCTTCATCAGGGCTTTCTTCTATTCGTCAGAATGTTATCTGCTGCCCCTTTTCGGCCGTTTCGTTATCTGTCGGCTGAGGGTCGGCAAAAAGCACACTCTTTTGCAAGCTTTGGTTTGTGTGTCGGCTTTGTGCGGCTTGCAAATGTGTGTGCTTGTGCGTTGGCTTATACATAATGCTTAAATGGCAATACTTCTGATTTAATGTCTTTACCTGCTGTCAAAACTTCGCCTATTGAATCAGCAAAGCGAAGTGTTACAGGTGAACCGTCAGCGTAGATACAAGCATTGTAATTCAGTTTTGTCAGTGCTAAAATGTCTTTGCAAACAGTTTCAATATCTTTTTCGCCTCTCAATACTTCAACACATATTGGGTTAGGTGTTTCAAGCCCCAATTGTGTTTGTATTCTTGGTATGTAGCCTTTCGTCCATAAATACGCAAGTTTGTCTGTTACAAGTAAGGTTGTTCCTCTTGGGATACAATAGGAAAAATCTCGGTATAGCTTAAATGTATTATCGTCTTTTATCCTAACTCCGACAATTTTACTTTTCCCTGCTGTTGCTTCACTAAATCCGCTCCATTCTTCATCGTCAAAACCTGTTTTTGCGTGAATAAAAATCTCTTGTGGATATTCGTTTGTTTCCGACTTTTCCCGAAAAGATTCTAGTGACATTGAGAGCAAATCAAACGCATCTTTCTTTGTGATATGAAACTCTTTTGTTTTTGGATTATACCAAGGTCCGATATTTCCCCGAAATACCATTCCGTCTCCTGAATCAAGAAACATTTGTGCGGCACAACATGCATTGTTTTTATTCTCACCCAATTCAATTTGCTTGTAAACTAATCCCAAGTAACAAACATTTTTCCTTACTTCACCCAATTTCCAAGGTAGTCCACCTGATTTGTAATATAAGGTCGTTGAGATGTTCCAAGCTTTTGCTGTGTCAAACAGTTTTTCGTATTTTATTTTCTCTTGGTTTGTCCATAAAGTTTGGTATGCAATTGTGCTTTCTCTTATGATTTGAGTTACAATTTTTTCATTCAGCAATTTTGCTTTTAACTGATTGTGAAAGTTTATTTCATACTCATACGCTTCCTTTAATTCGTTCATTTCGTCAAACAAGAATGCTTGATTAGTGTTCCTTTCCTTTTTTCTAAGTCCAACAGCTTTGTTATCAGAAGCTTTTGGAATTTTGGATTTAGGTCTTCCGAACTGATAAATTTCATCAGGAATAGCAACAAACCAAACTGTAACAGGAATATGTTCTTCGTTCAAATACTTTTTTAGTTTGTCCGCATACAAATTTGTCAAGTTAAAGACTCGTTGATGTCCGTCAGTATATTTCAAAAACTCATCAATTTTTTCTCTTGGCACATCTACTTCTTGAATAGCATCAGGGTTTACAAATATGTCAAAAGCTGCTTCAAGCCCCGGAAAGTAAGGTCTTGCCACATCAGCACTTTCAGAAATTACAGGTTTATGTATTCGTTTCAAATATTCCTTTACATATTCTCTTTGTTCTTTTGAGCCAATTATTCCAACGCTGATTTGCCCAATATGCTTACTCTTTGTATAAGCACCAAACAAAGTTAAACCGTCTCTTGGGTCTTCCATTTTTTGGTCATATCCAAAAGTTAATTTTGGCTCTGGTATATGTATCAATTTCGATTCAATCATCAGCTTCTGTATTTTCTTCTTCAAATTCATACATAGAAAGTAAGCCGTGCCTTGTTTTGTCTTTTGGGTCAAAATATCCAAAATCAGCCCAATAATTTTGGGGCACGACAGGCATTTTCAACACAAAATTTGATGATAATGATATTTCTATCTTGTCGTCTTTTTTCAACGCATTAAGGAAAGCCAAAAACAAATCTCGCCATTCTTCATTGAACATTCTCTTTCCTTTGGCTCTACGTTCACTATGAATTTTATCTGTATCAACTTCGTTCTTGTCGTTTTTTAAAACTTGAAATCCGTCTGTTGTGAAGGCAATATGACTTTTTAAGCTAAATGCTAACATTGGTGAAAGTATTGGCTTAACCGATACTGCAAAATGCCAATTCCCTATACTTTTATGTTTGCCAATTAAGTTCTTTGTTTTGGATTTGTTTTTATTCCTGTATGGATACTCAAATTTGGTTTTTAATAAAGATAAGTTTGCTGGTGTGAAAAAATACGCCAAACGTTTATTTGACATCTCATACCAAAACATTCCTCTATTCTTCATCAATTTATGAAACACTTCTTTCAATAATTTTTTGAAATGATTTTCAGAATCTCTGTGAGCTGGGAATTTGTTGGATTCAAAACCGATTAGGACATCTGTGATTTTTATTTTAAAGACGTTTTGAGGTTTTATAGTGAAAGTATTGTTGTCTTGGTCAATGGTAAATTCTTTTCTTTCCTCAAACGAACTTAAATAGTTTGTAATCTTGCTAATAGGATAGTCCAAAAATTGTTTTACAATTATTGTTGCTTGTTTAGGACTTTGAAACTGGTATAAATAGAAGTATTCGGGAAGTTGTTTTATATCCCACCAATTTGTGTAATACAATTCGTATTTAGAGGTAATTCCATTGTTGCAAACAAACTGTTGTTCATACCAACTCCCAAAATCGGTTTGGATTTCTTGTGATTTTTCAGGCACATTGTCCTTTTGCAATTTCTTTTCCAACTGCTTAAAACCATTTGCCCAATTCTCGTAAAATGGAATTTGATTTAATCTATCTGCACCAATAAAAAGGTTGTAGTTAGAAGCATCAATATTCATCATAACAATGAAATCATTGATATTATTTTGTTTCCCGATACTTTCGGCAAAGCTATATTCTTTGTAAACTCCGTCTTTTAATTTTCCCGCTATCGGATTTCCGTCATTATCCTTTTGGAAAATGTTTTTGGAATAAACCAATAGAAATTTTATCGCCTCATTGCGGATTACATTATCAATTGTTTCCCAAAATTTCTCTCCGCCAATTAATCCGTTTTTGTCAATCCAGACTTCATATCCAAGCAACTCAAGCCGTGAGGCTAACCAAATTGTAAAATCGTTATCCTCAGGTGTTGCGTGGCTGATGAAAATTTTGTTTCTCATTCTTTTAAACTCGGGTTTTATCTTCTGTCGGCTTCGGCTACCCGCCTTAATGCTAAAAATGCCTCTTTCAATGGCTGAGAAACAGAACTTGTAGGTTCGGCTAAAACCATTGTTTGATAGAGGTTCAAAAACTGGCTTCGTTGTCTGTGGAAGAAATGTAGGAAATGGCGAATGAAACCGATGCAATCCAAAACGGCAAATTCAACACCTGTTTTTTCATAAAGGGATTTGGCATATTCGGTCACTTCAATTTCAATAATGTCCGTTGTAATGAAAATATAGTTGTCAATTTTGCTTTTTGTTTTTGAAAGCTTTTGTAGCGCAACATCAATATCTGTTTTCGTTACCCGTTTGTCTTTCATTTCATAACAGGTAACTATACGTTCGTCATTGGTTAGGGTAATTTCTACATCACCGATAGAGCCTGTCTGTTTATCGGCTGCATTATGTGCGGCTAAAACTCTGTTTTCCTCTCCTAATTGGGCTTTAACAGTTTGATAAGCGGAAGCAACAATTAACACAGGCAAACGACTTACTCCTTTGCAATTAAGATGTTGCGTTAGCAACATTACAATTTCTTCGCTTGCAAGTGGTAGAATATCGTCAGCCTGTTTCAAATCTGCTATGAGTTGCTTCATACGCAACTCATCCTCTGCTTTTATCACCAACAGGAAGCGAAGTATCTCCTGTAAAATATTTTCTGGTTTTTCTTTCTTTGTGTAAACAAAATCAAGAATTTGAAGTGCGTTTATATAAACTTCTCTTGGTCTGCCAACCAATACAAGGTCGGTAGTCAGAAGTCTGTCAAGATTTCTAAATGCCGGTGTTAAATATGCGGTTGTCGGATTACAAGGCAATTTGTATTTATGAACCAATAACTCAACAAAACGCTCATCGTAAAACCTACCTGAATAAGTGTCATTTCCTTCAATCTCAGTATATGGTTTACGAATATCTACTTTCGGGTTATGAATTTTTGCAAGCAGGCACGACATCAAAAAACGGATAGGTGCCTTGTTAGCATTACATCTGCAAACTGCCTCAACTTTTTCGCTTGTTGCTGATTTTACAACTATTTTCGTTAAGTTCTCACTCGCTTGATGGTATAGTTTCTCTAAAATGTCTGTCGGGTTAGTATTATTCATTTGCAAAAAGTGAGAAAGGGTTTTTAGATTTCAATTCTTCAATATCATAGTTCACCCAAAGAACTTCCTGGCGAACATCTTTTGTTGAGTGAATTGTTTTTTCGGGGCTGTAGACTTTTGTCCATTTAGTTGCAGGATAAAGTTCTTCCATTAGTTCACATTCATAGTTTGAAACGGCTGCAAGTCCTTCAATAGAATTAAGCGTTTCGGCTAATTCTTTATGGTCGTAATTGTTCATCTCAAAACCGTAAGATTTTGTGTCGCCCCTCGTTTCGTGAATGTAAGGCGGGTCGCAATAAAACAAAGTTTCTTTGCTGTCATAAAGTTTTATAACGTCTATTGCAGGACGATTTTCAATTTGAACTCTTAAAAGCCTTTCGGCAATAAAATCAAGTTGCTCTACACCACCAAGCCAACGACTTACCACACCGCTCATTCCTGCACGGCTTGTATTCTTACAGTTTGCCCAACGTCCGATTGACGCTGTTTGTGCTAAGCCTGTTCTTACTTGTCTTGCCCGTATATAAAAGCGTCTTGCTCGTTCCAAGTTGGTTAAACTTGGGTCTAACTCACAGGCGATACCAAATTCTTCTCTTGAAAATGGTGTCAATGCGATTTTCTCAATCAAAGCGTCTTGTTCTTCTCTAAGTACTTTGAAAAAGTTTACGACTTCTCCGTCAATGTCATTATAAGTTTCAACAGGTGAAGGTTCTCTGTTAAGCAATACTGCCCCTGAACCTGCAAACGGTTCGCAATAATGTAAACAGTCTGGAAGTTGAGGCAAAAGCCAATCTAAATGCGAAAACTTGCCCCCATACCAACCAAATGCTATCAATTTTTTAGGTTTTGTCAATCGTTGGATTGGCGGTGCTGTTTTTCTATTTTTTGTCGTTGTTTCCATCTTCGCGATTAATTTAAGGGTTTCCAGGAACAGATTTTTTTGATTTTAAATATTGTATTTTCTTTTCAGCAACTTTTAAAGTATCTAAGTCTGCTTCTTCTTCCAAAATTTTGTAAGCGATTTGGTCGCTTATGAATTCCTTGATTAAATTCTTTTCATCAATATTGAAAAATTTTGCAATAAATTTGATTTGTTCTTTGGTCGGCTGTCTGTCGTTCCGCTCAATCTTACCAAGTAAAGATGTGTCAATGCCAATTTGCTCTGCCACTTCACGAAGTGAGAATTTTGCTTCTTCACGAAGAAGTCTAACCTGTTCGCCAAAAGTTGCTACTTTATTCTTGTTCATTTGTCAAGGACAATCTTTGTCCAAAGGTATATAACTCTTTGAATTAAGGACAAATTTCGTCCTTGTTAGTTTTCAACAGTCTGTGAATTGCTGCCGTGCGTAGGAAAATTGCGGCTCTTTTGCAAGCTTTGGCTTGTGTGTCGGCTTTGTGCGGCTTGCAAATGTGCCGCAATGTGCGGTGGACTGTTTAGGTTTTGTCCGTCAGTCCAATAGTAGCACTGTCGCTCGTCAGGGGTTGCAGATAACTCCCAAATATACGCAAGTTTTCCATTCCACCAAACAATTTCCAAAATATTTATCCACACAAGCAGAATCAATAATCACTTACTGCTTAACCTACTACAACCTTCCTCCAGGCTAAAACTAGTAAATCTGAAGAATAATCTCCCTAAATTTGGACTTGCGTCTATTTCTCAGCCATCTATTCCTTTTATGCAATTTGTCGTTCATTTCTTAAGGTTCCTACGTATGATAATCCGCTTTGCGCTAGAAAGATCAACTCAGCGATTCTGAAAAATTAATAGGTCAATTACCTTGACTAAGCCCTTACCGCATTTTCATTAACTTTCTTCATTCCCTACAAAACATTCCTTGTCATCTCAATCCTAATTGGGATCTAATCAATCTGACTTCTAAGACCTTAATTACCGGTACATCATAAGAAAAATCTCCAAAAACTCTATTATTCCATACCAGTTCTATTTCCTATCACCCGCAGAACTGCCGTCGTTGGATTCCGATTTTCTTTTTACAATGAGTAGCCAATCCCCTTCCAAAATAAGATAGCCATACTCATACACGAATTGATACACTTGCCCATTCTTATTTTGATATTGATGGGTATGATACCGAAAGTCAAAACCCAATTCCGCTAACTTTTGACGGGGACATTTTACCATTTCCTGGGGCGCTCGGATCTGGCCTTCCAAGATCCTCCGATTCTTCCTGAGTGCATTATTGATATTCCGAACAAAGTTATTGCTATCGGAATTCTGCCGGTTATTGTACGCATTACGACAATAGTCATCACAAAACTTTTTGTCCGTGCGACCTTTTAATATTTTTCCACATTCCAAGCAGCTGCGAGAATCCGTTTGCATCCGGCTAAAGTAAAGAAAATTCTACCCAATTACAAACGGGTACAAACAATTGCATTCGCTCATAAATGATTAAATACCGAGTATCGTTTTCCGGCAATTGCATCTTTGCCTCGGATTAATTCAAAACACGAACCTGCCAATTGGCGACAAACCAGTACTCTCTCGCGACTACTTTAAGAACAACAGATCTACGCCCGGAAAAACGACACAAATTAGTTTGGAATTAGAACAACAGAAAATACCTTAATCAAAAGCAGCACCGCTGCAAACAAAAAAGTAACATCATGAACAATCTTAAAAACAAAGTACAACTCATTGGCCGCCTCGGCAATGACCCCGAAATGAAA
>JAFDXO010000149.1 GCA_018267925.1 Bacteroidota bacterium
GGCTGACCGGCTTCGATTGGACATTTGTGCAAGGTTCAACAGCAGTAATTCTATTGAACTTTTGTGCTTAAAATCCCCGCCTTCGGCAATACCCGAACCGTAAGCACCAATACCCAACCCAACATGACCGATGAAAAGAAAATTAATATTAGCTTCTATATTATTGACATTTTGGACTTCTGTTCATTCACAAAAAATAATTCCGACTATTTCGGCAAGAGTAGATACTACGAAGATTGAAATAAATAAAATTTACCATTTATTTTCAGACTATTTGAATTCAAAGCCCGACAGTATTTATGCTAATCCTTACTGGAACGAAAAAGAATATTCCTATTACTTAAAAACAAATGACCTTAGAATCGACAGAGCGGCTAACGTTATGTTTTTTGATGTGGATGCTAAGACGTTTATGGACAATTACGAGCCGCTTGTTTTACAAATTGACAGTATTTCCGAAAATTTATACCAAATAAAAACCATATTCAAATCAAACTGCGCGGATTCCGTATCAGAAACGTTTTCAGTCCCTTATATTACAAATATCTACGCAGGTAGAGATGACGAAGGGTTTTACAAATTAGAGAATACAATATCAGAACGCACAAAAAATTGGAAAAGAATTTCCTATAAATTTATTACATACATAATAAGCCCTGATTGTGATTTTAACAAAAAAGAAGCTGCAAAAGCGGTGAGATTTTGTGAAAAATTATCAAAAGAATTTAATCTTGAAATAATACCTTTTAAATATTATATACTTCCAAACAGTGATGAATTGGGAAAGCTATACAACTTTGAGTATTGGACATATTATATTGGAGCGCAGACAAATTTGCCCCTTCGCGAGATTTTCACAACCTATGGAAATGCAAATTATCCTCATGAATTGGTGCATATGATGTTTCCACTTCAAAAGAATGGAGCAAGTAAGAGACCAACAATAATAAATGAAGGATTAGCGACATGGCTTGCTGGACCGAGATTAGGCAAAACATTTAAAGAAGCTTTAATTGAAGTGTCAAATACTTTGAAAACTTTAAATAATCCTTCTTTAGAAGATATTGAGAGTTATAAAATCAAAAACAAATTTGATAACAACATCTTATATGTCTGTGGTGCAGTAATGTGCGAGTTGGCATTTGAGAAAAAAGGTAAACAAGGCATTTGGCAATTATATAATTCGAGCAACGAAAATCTAAACATGGAATTGGAAAATATTTTTGGGCTACCAATTAAAAGTATCAATAAAAACATTATAGACTATATACTAAATCAAACGAAATAAAAAGTACTGGTGCTTACATCGGTTTTGTGCAAGCGGGGCTGAAGTGCGAACAATGAGCAGCGGTGCATGTTTCATCTGTAGTCCGGGCTGAAAAATCATTGATGAGCGATAGTAATAACAATGAACATTTTATTATAAATTTGGCAACGGTTCGGGCAGAAAGGAATTCTAAAACCCCGCCTGCACAAAGCCGTAAAACGTTGCCTGCTACCTTAGCGCAACCACTAAAATTTCGACAAGCTTATGGATTTCATAACTATTGACTTTGAAACTGCAACTTCGGACAGAGATAGCCCATGTGAAATAGGGTTGACCTTTGTTAAAGACAGGAAAATTATTGAAACAAAATCGTGGCTCATAAAACCAATGTATGAGCAATTTGACTATTTCAATATTTTAATTCACGGCATCAGACCTGAACACGTTGCAGACAAACCAGAGTTTAACGAACTTTGGACAGAAATAAAACCATTGGTTGAAAACCAATTTTTAATTGCTCATAATGCAGGTTTTGACTTTAGTGTTCTTCGTAGGACACTTCAAGCATATCAAATTCCATTTCCTACTTTAAATTATTCCTGTAGCTACATTTTCTCAAAAAAAGTTTGGCAAGGACTTCCTGCATACGACTTAAAGACGCTTTGCAAAGTCAACGAGATTTCACTACAACATCATAGAGCAGCGGCAGACAGTAGAGCGACTGCTGAATTAGCACTTAAAGCATTTGACCTTGCAGGTGTTTATTCGATTGACGACTTTCCGGAAAAATTAAAAACTACTGTTGGACAACTTTATGACGGTGGTTACAGACCATCTGAAACCAAACGAGTTCATAAAACTACTGACTTAACAAAAATCATTGGCGACCCAACAAAACATAACGTTGAAAGTATTTTCTATGGTCGGACTTGTGTTTTTACAGGAGCATTATCTTCTATGACAAGAGCCGAAGCACAACAGACAATTGCAGACGTTGGAGCAATTATTGGTGGCAACGTAACGAGAGACACAGACTTTTTAATTGTTGGTCAACAAGATTACCGAGTTGTTGGAGAAGATGGACTTAGCAGCAAACAAGAAAAGGCAATCAAGCTAATTGAAAAAGGTTCAACACTTGAAATTATTTCGGAAGACGATTTTCTAAAAAACCTTTGACGAACCCGAGAAAAGGCAGCAGGCAACAAAAGGTTTGGCAATAGGCTGGCTGAAGGAATAACAATCGGCTGTAGTTCGCTATCAGCAGCAGTTCCAGCAGACGAACAAATATCGGCTTTTTGTATTTACCTTCGGCTGTAGTTTTTCAATCGGCTGACGTTCGGGCTTGACGTTCATTGAATACCAGCCCATCGCCAAGCCTTAAACGTTACCGGCAACCTTACGACCGACCTGCATAAATTGACATATAACTGAAATCCAACCGACATTTTTTAGTAACTTTGTCGGACGAAAGACTAAAAAAAATGTTTGACGAATATCTAAATAAAATCATTTGTGGCGACAGTTTGACCGTAATGAAACAATTACCGGACAACTGTTTGGATTTGGTGGTTACTTCACCACCTTACAACCTAAAAAACTCAACCGGAAACGGAATGAAATCCTGTACGACAAGCGGAAAATGGGCAGGTGCAGCTTTACAAAACGGTTACAGCCACTATGACGACAATATACCACACGAAGAATACGCAGAGTGGCAACACAACTGTTTAAAAGAAATGTATCGTTTAATAAAAGATGACGGTGCAATTTTTTACAACCACAAGTGGCGTGTGCAAGACGGTTTAATTCAAGACCGCAAAGACATCATAAGAGATTTACCTGTTAGACAAATCATTATTTGGCGTAGAAAAGGCGGAATAAATTTTAATCCCGGTTATTTCTTGCCGACATACGAAGTAATTTATTTGATACCAAAGCCGAAATTCAAACTTGCACCAAAGGCTAACGCCTTTGGCGATGTTTGGGAATTTACGCAAGAGATGAAGAACGAACACCCAGCACCGTTTCCGGTTGCGTTGATTGACAGAATTATTTCATCAACAAACGCCCAAACAATTCTTGACCCATTTATGGGAAGCGGAACTACTGCGGTCGTTGCAATGGGTTTGCAACGCAACTTTGTTGGTATTGAATTATCGCCTGATTATTGCGAAATGGCAGAGCAAAGAATTAAAAGAAACAAAATACAAAGCGAACTAATTGGGTTACGACCTTTAACCTTATTTCAAGAAATAGAAGAATGAAAATTTACACAAAAGAGGCACTAATTGTAGAGTTTAAGAAGATTGCGGGAAAAGGTTGGATACCCAATGCAAGACACGGAAATCACGGAGGAATTGGAAACACGTTGGAAGATTTGTTAGGAATTGAAGAAAATAATTTACCAATTCCGAACGCAGCCGAATGGGAATTAAAATCGCAACGATTAAACACAAGTTCACTAACAACTTTGTTTCATATTGAGCCATCGCCAAGAGCAGTAAAATTTGTTCCGCAAGTTTTACTATTGAAATATGGTTGGTCGCATCAAGAAGCAGGAAAAAAATATCCCGAAAATGAAATGAGTTTTCGTCAAACTATTCACGGACTTTCTTCAAGCGACAGAGGGTTTCAAGTAGTAATTGACAGGAAAAATAGCAAAGTTTTAATCTCGTTTGACAGTAACAAAGTTTCAGATAAGCACGAAAATTGGCTCAAACAAGTTGAAAAACGAATTGGACTTAACGAACTAAATCCTCAACCATATTGGGGTTTTGACGACCTTGCAAATAAAGCAGGAACAAAATTGCTTAACTGTTTTTATGTTCAAGCAGAAGTGAAGAAAGAAGACGGTAACGAATTTTATCGTTACAGCAAAGTTCAAATGTTGCAAAAATTCAACTTTGACGGTTTCTTAGACCAAATTGAAAAAGGAAATATTTTGGTGGACTTTGACGCACGGACAGGGCACAATCACGGAACAAAATTTCGTATGCGACAAAACTGTTTGCCGGACTTATACGAAAAAGTAACAACGATATTATGACGAAAGAAAGGCAGCC
>JAFDXO010000014.1 GCA_018267925.1 Bacteroidota bacterium
CTAAATAGATATAAATTAGCTAATCCAACACAAGAATTGGAAATTGAAGGAACTAAAAGTATTTTAGATGTAAATGAATATGGCTTACAGTTTAAAAATGCCTGTAAATAAAACTAAAAAACATCAGCTAACAAACAAATTGGCAATAGAGCCGGTGAAGTGCTTCTATTGAGCTTTTGTGCGAGGTTGAAGAGTGGTAATTCTATTCAACATTTGTGCTAAAAATCGGCTCCATCGCCAATTTGCAAACCGTTATGTGCTATACTATCCGACAGTCTCAACTATGTACGATGAAATTTGAGAGTAAAAACTAAAATAAATAAACCAATGACAAAACTATTTTCAATTTTAACAATCAGCTTGTTGACAATCGTTTCATGTCAGCAGCCTACTGAGAAACAGTCCATATCCGATAGCAAAGAAGCTTTCAATCAAGTTGCTGAGACCGAAGCAATCATGAAAGTTATTGAAAATGAAACGAAATGCTTTTTTGATGGCAACTATGAGTGTTGGGCAAAAAACTGGAGTCACCAGGGTTACGCCATCCAGGCATGGAACAATTCGGACGGCAGTTCTGATGCTGCGGTTGGCTGGGAAAAAATAAACGCTCAGGGCAAAAATTGGATTGAAAAATACTATAAAAACGGGAAAGACATTATCCATCCAGATGTAAAAAAGGAAAAACCACAAGTAAAGTTTTTCAATAATAATTTGGCTTATCTTATTTGGAAGCAATATAATGCAGATAAGGAAAAGAAATTTTACAGGGTGAGTCAAGAGATACGATTAATGGAAAAGGAATCAGATGGCGGGAAGATTGTAAACGTTTCTGCCTTTTGGGATGTAGCACCAAAGGTATCAGTTGACAGTTTGAAAATTGAATAATTCATCAAAATAAGGGCATCAATAAAAATGTTCTTTATCAATGTAGAAGTTCAAAATTGTTTAAAATACGGAACAAGAAGAAGTACGGCACATAACATCGTATTGGCAATAGTGGGGCTGACAGTAATAAACTCAACATTTGTAATTCTATTGGGCTTTTGTGCTAATGTTGGTCAGACGTTTTTCAAATGCCCCACCATCGCCAATACGTAAACCGTTGTGCGTCACCCTGTGGGACACACCCTGCTAACTTGCTAACTTGAAAAATTTAAAAATAGTTTTATGAGAACAATTTTTTCTTTACTCACAAGTGTTCTGCTGACACTTACTTCATTTGCACAAACTACCATTGCAAACGAATACCCAGCTTGGGAGCAACCAGTAATAAAAAAGCTAATTGCAAAAGACCCGACTGTTATTGGTTATGGCGTTAAAGGCAATGACAAGTTTATAAACATCGCCATCCTTGACAAGAAAGTAAAAATGCTTTATTGGATAAGTTGCGAAGGTTACATCATTGAAGCATCACAACTAACAGACATTGATTATAACTTTCTAATTACAAAAAAACTTGACCCTTTTCAACTTCACCAGTTACTTTACAAAAGAGACATACAAATTACCGACAACGCTATTGAAAAGATAAGGTTTCCTAAAAACAAATTCTATTCAAGCAATGACCCAAACTACGACAAATACATTACTCAACTTGTACACTCAAAACAATATGACACATTAAAAACTGTGCTTCAAAAACTTTCAGTACTTTATAAATCCGACCAACATTACATTTATCATCTTATACACACAGAAATATCACATCCACTAAAAGCACAAGCTGACAGCATTTACAAAAAGTATCTTGTTAATATTAAAAAGGGAACCATTGATGTTAGCGAACACACCGACAGTATAGGCATTGCAGTATTTTATAACAAAGATGAATTAAGCCCTATTTACAAAGCTGTATTAAATATTTCTTCTGCTACATTATACTTTTGGCGTACCGACCAAACCATTTTTGACAGCATCTCAATCAATAGAAAACAAATCTTAAAACTTATTGACGAAGGGACAGATGTATTTGCATTGTATCAAAATTATAATCTTTGGCAGCTAACAACATTTGACAACACTGTAAAAAAACTACACGATTATTATACAAACACAAAAGCAAATCCAAAACAAAAAAAAGAAACAGAAATATTATTGGCAAGTTTTGATGGAGGCAAAGAGACTTTAGTAAATAAGTTGCAGGAAGCAGAAGGAAAAGTTTTACAAAAATTGAACACTTTGTTTGATGTTGACAAAAACTATTTAGAGCAGGATTTATTAAACTCTTTTACTTATTCAACAAAACCAATTCAGTATGGCGAATATGTTGAAGGCAAGGGAGTAGTTCTTTCAGCACCAACTACGCCATATAGTTCTGGAGTAATTTATACTGAAACCCGTGGCAACAAACTTTACCAACTTACTGACCAACGTGGTAATGTTATGGTTGTTATCACTGACAAAAAAATTGGACATGATGACAATCACGATGGCATTATAGATTATTATACAGCCGATGTTGTAAAAGCAACAGACTATTCCAGTTTTGGGGCACCACTTCCAGGAAGAACATTTGAAATTGCAGAATATAAATATGGATACAACGGAAAAGAAAATGACAAAGAAACAGGCTATCAAGATTATGGCTTTAGAATGTACGACCCTAACATTGCACGTTTTATTTCGGTTGACCCTCTTACAAAACAATACCCTTGGTATTCGCCTTACCAATTTGCAGGTAATAAGCCAATTTGGTTTACAGACTTAGACGGCTTAGAAGAAAACTCAACAAGCACATATGTTTATCATCCACCTGTTTTGGCATTAAAACCAACTTTTCAAGGTGTTATTTCAATTACAGACGCTACTACTCAAAAAGTCCATAAAACTTTTGAAGGAAATTTCGGGAGTTTAGCGAAAGCAGACCCTTCAAGACTTTCAACAAGTATTGTAAACTCATTAGCAGGAAGCAATACAGGTAATTCTTCAAGTAAGTTAGATATTACAATGACAGGCACACGTTCCGAAGTTTCAAAAACTTGGAAAGGAACAGACCTAAAATATTTTACTCAATACTCTTATTCCTTTACAAGCAATAATGCTGTAGAGAAAGGAACGTTTGAACTTAATACTGGACAAATCCAAGCGTCTGCAAGAGCTTGGGACCCTCTTACTTTTTTACTGCTAAACAAGGTAATCAGTTCTGTTGTTGTTGTAGGATTAGGGCGTGTTGCGGCAGGTACGGCAACATCTGAAGAAATGGTAACACTATATCGTAGTATATCAAAAGCCGAAGCACAAAGCATTCAATCTACAAGACAACTATCATTCGCAGAAGGACAAATGGAAGTAAAACAATTCTGGCAAACTAAGGATGGCTTAACCAAATTCAATGAAAGTGGTTTTGGCGGAGAATATAATTTAGAAATACAAGTTCCAAAGTCACTTCTTGGAAATGGAAAAGCACTGAACACGGCAGTTCAAGTAGACGAACACATTGGAGCAAATGCGACAATTGACAATGCGACACAATTGGGAAAAGTAAATCAAAGTATTCAAAGTTTTAAAATAACCCCAATAAAGTAAAGATGAAAACTAACGACACAAAATTTAAAACAATATTAGTTAAAGGGATTTTTAATTTTATTGGCAACCCAAATTCAAATTTTAAAGGTCCAATTAAAAAAGGGTTCCGCCCTATTGTTTGGTTAGACAATGTAAATAAAGGAGCAACTTCTTGTTCTTTTATTTCGGAAGTTGAAATCCAATTAGGAGCATCCAAAGAAATAGAAATTGCAATTTTAA
>JAFDXO010000150.1 GCA_018267925.1 Bacteroidota bacterium
AATCATAAACAACCTAATTAGGTAGCTCAAAATTATTACCATTTTTCTTACAAACCAAAGAAAATCAGTAATTTATTTTTTCAAACCCAATAAAAAAGGGGTAATTATGCGGAGTTAGGGTTTAAGTGTTTCAACTTGGAATAATCATGTAGATGTATCAAAGTTATTGAAGCATTTTACCCTATCTTTGGAAATCTTACTGTGTGTCGTTTTTTCGGTGCTAATAACTATTACTTCAACACAAGCTAAATTCATGTAACAATCACTTTTCAGCATGAACAAGATTCAGACATTTGTGCAATTATTACGAGAAGCACCACAATTTACTGCTTTGGCATTACCCGACTCAGGGGCTTTGCGTACTCGTTTACAATTAGCCAGTACCATGAGTCGTTCTTGCTTATATTATGTTTTTGATTTTACTACCAATAGTTATCTGGAAGCCGGTCCGGGTAAAGAAACTTTCATGGGTTATACGACCGATTACTTAAAAGCAGCCGGTCCTTTTTTTTGGATGGAGCAGTCTGACTCAAATGATCTGAAGGTGATGAATGAAAAGGTAATTCCGGGTGATCTCGCAGCATTAAAAGGAAAATCACAATCAGAATTGGAAAACATTATTTGCAGTACCAATTATCGGGTAAAAACAAGGGGCGGTGATAAGCTTATGCTCTTGCAAAGAACCAATTACCTGTGCGATACAAACGGAAGGTTTCTGGCGGCAATGGGAACGGTTGATGACATCAGCCATTTTAAGCAGGACAGTAAAATGACTTGTATAGTAGAGCGATTTTCTCAATTTTCAGACGGGAATATTAATCGAGAAATACTTCGTAAAGAGCATTTTTTCCCAAATGAAAAAGACAGTTTACTTAGCCCACGAGAAATTGAAATTTTAAAGTGGATTTGCGATGGGCTAAGTAGTAAGCAAATTGCTGATCATTTATTTATTAGTTTAAATACAGTAAACAACCATCGGAAGCGAATTTTAGAAAAAACAAATGCTCGAAATATGGCAGAGTCTATTCAATATGCGGTTAGAAATGGAATTCTTTAAAAACACGCTTCATTTCAGGAATGATTTTGAATAAAAAGCTAACCCCTGATAGCGTTTTACTATCAGGGGTTTGAAATAAATCGTATAGTCGGGATGTTAGAATTGCTCTAAGCCACTAAAGAAAAAACGCCCTTCGATAGCTGCATTTTCATCGCTATCAGAGCCATGTACAGCATTTTCACCTACTGAAGCGGCGTACAATTTACGAATAGTACCTTCTTCTGCTTGTGCAGGATTAGTTGCGCCAATCAACTTACGAAAATCAGCAACCGCGTTATCTTTTTCTAAAATAGCTGCTACAATTGGGCCACTGCTCATAAATTCAGTCAATTCACCATAGAATGGACGCTCCTTGTGTACTTCATAAAATTTTTCAGCTTGATTTTTGGTGATGTGTAGATACTTCATCGCTACAATGCGAAAGCCTGCTTGGTTCACCATTTGAAGGATATTGCCTATGTTGCCGGCGCGTACGGCATCCGGCTTAATCATTGTAAATGTACGGTTAGACATTGATTAGAAAATTGCTTTTGGGGCGCAAAGGTAAGCGTTTACAGGAAGAATACCTGCTAAGTCTCTATAAAGTTCAACTTAAATTCTCATCTATTTTAAAAGTGCACTTTAATTGGAATTAACTAAACAGCATACATAAAGTATATTGTTGATTATCAAAATGAAAAAAGCATTTAATTTTTCTTCAGTTCGATTGTTTGAACATTGTTAGCTCCATCTGTTGTTTTCCATTTTTGATATTTCTTCTTGTTGGTCATGATAATCCATGTCTTGGCAAAGGCAGAATTTTCGCCTTCAATAGTTACATATTTCCCTTCTGTCCAAGTCCATTTAAAAGGATTTTGATCCGTATTGGTAACTCCCAATGCGGAATATTGAAGATTTTTTTCGCCAGTTCCGTTTTTATTGAAATGTACCGTACCGATATTGGTTAATGATACTCCTTGTTGACCGGGTTGTGCCGTAGAAAAGCGTTGTACAGACCAATTTCCTACCATTCGTGGAGAACAAGAGGCAAGTGAAAATATGGTAAATAAAAGTGCAACTGATTGGGTGGTTTTATTTTTCATTTCTATTATTTTGGGTTAAAAAAACATCAAAAACGGATTCCAATATTCATAACTATGCTGTAGGTGAACTATGACCAAAGTTATTGTTAATGAACTTCGCCTCCAAATATTTTAAGTAGCAAAATCCATGCTTCATTACCCAAATTTTAGGTTAAAAAACGATTTGCTCTTTTAACCTGCTTAAAAAAATTATCTTTAGTCTTCAAATTGGTGTTCATTTGGTTCGTTTGCTTCTGACTTTTGTTTGGTTACTTCTTTCGCCGGCAATACATGCTTTTACACATCAAGATAGTTTAAGAGGAGAAAATGGCTCGGGACGGTCTTGGTGGGATGTGCAGCATTATTCTCTGCATGTTGTTTTTGACACTACTCATCGAACTATTTCCGGTCGAAATGAAATTCGTGCAACGGTTTGTAATCCGGCTATTGATAGCCTACAATTAGATCTTCAAGAATTGATGTTTTTAGATAGTGTATTGATGGATGGGCGAAAACTTGATTTTTTTAAAGAGGGAAATGTTTGGTGGATTGTTAATAACTTTTCTCATCTCAAGCTAAATGAGCAATTTAGCATATTAGCTTATTATCATGGGAAACCTCACCCAGCAAAACTTCCACCTTGGGATGGTGGCTTTGTTTGGACTACCGACTCCTTACATTTTCCTTGGAATGCCGTAGCTTGTCAAGGATTAGGAGCAAGTGTTTGGTGGCCTTGTAAAGATTATCAAGGAGATAAGCCTGATAGCGGAATGATTTTAGACTTTATTAGTCCGCTTCCTTTAGTCAGTAATGGGAGAAAAATATTAGAACGAGTTGCAGATACCCATGGATATCATCAGTACAAATATGAGGTTATCAATCCCATTAACACTTACAACGCTACATTTTATGCAGGAGATTATATAGGTTGGTATGACACTTTAATGGGCGAAAAGGGAAAACTAGATTTATCCTTTTTTGTTTTGAAGCAACATGAACAGCAAGCTCGCAAACATTTTGAAGTAGTTAAGCAAATGCTCCATTGCTTTGAATATTGGATGGGACCCTATCCTTTTTATGAAGATGGATATAAATTAGTAGAAGCACCTTATCTCGGCATGGAACATCAAAGTGCCATAGCTTATGGCAATCAATATAAAATGGGCTATAGAGGATTAGATAGAAGCGGGACAGGTGTTGGGTTGCTTTTTGATTTCATCATTGTTCATGAAAGTGGGCACGAGTGGTTCGGAAATAATGTTACGGCTAAAGATATTGCTGATAATTGGTTGCATGAAGGGTTTACCACTTATGCTGAAGCCTTATTTGCCGAGTGTGGATGGGGAAAAGAAAAAGCGAGTGTTTATACACTTGGTGAATGGAAAGGAATAACAAATGATCGTCCTGTAATAGGACCTTATGGTGTCAATAAAGAAGGAAGTCGAGATGAATATGATAAAGGTGCAGCAATCGTTCACATGATAAGGTCTATAATAAATGATGATGAAAAATTCCGACTTTTATTACGAACAATCAATTCAAAGTATTATCACCAAACAGTTACCAGTGTTGCTTTAGAGCAATTTATTTCCGATTTTTGCCACTATGATTTTTCATCGTTTTTTGATCAATATTTGCGTACCATACAAATTCCACATTTCGCTTACTTCATCAAAAAGAACAAAATTTACTATCGTTTAGAAAACTGTATTAAAGGTTTGAAATTACCATTAACTATTTCAAGTGGGCAACATCATATATTGCTTCCATGTTCTACAGAATGGCAAGAAGCTAAGTGGAAATATGGTTTTGACATTCAAGTTGCACCAAACTTCTTATTGCAGTTGTAAGCATAAATAAAAAAACATTATTGGCAAAGGCAATGAGTCCCATTCTGACATTCTCTTTGCGGTTACATATTTTTCAAGTTTGTCTGACTTTGACTCCATTCTTTAGAAAATCGAAGTGTATAATCAACTGTCTTTTCAGCATATTCTAAGCTCCAATCTGTTAATTCATTTTGCCAAGATAATTCGTTTGCAAATTCAAGTAAATCATCGGCAGGAGCACTTTTCAATTTTCCACTACTCCGTAAATGAGCTGATGCAGCAATAGTGGCTATGTCTTCAAAATATCTAAGCATTTTTTTAGGTCGCTTACTCAATTCCATTACACTTACTTTATCTTCAGTTGGTTGCATTTCTTTGACTACATACCAATTCATCTCAAAGGACAAGGCTGAAAGTAAATTGGGAGACACATCTTGAAGTAAATTTTGAGCCGTAACAATTCGATTAGCCTGATTAGAAAAGGTTGTATGATTGGTCAAATGTGGCTTTACGGATTGCTTTACGTCAATTAATTTCCATTGTTTTTCTTGTTTATTTTGTTTTGAAATAAGATAGAGAAAACGATGTACGCCCAAACTGCCGGTACCGGCAACTCTAAAGCCTACATCTTCAACTTTATATTTCCCGTTTAATTCTTGCACCAACCATGTATTTAAACCTTCCATCAGCCGCATTTTTTGCTCTCTTTCCGGCTTCAATAATTTGGTATTGACTTGTAATTTTCTGTTTCCTTTTATTAGTTCCGTCCGTTCTAACAACAAATCTTTCTCTTTTCGTTGCGCAACCTTTTTCATCAATTGTTGAATGGTTCCTCGCGAAGTTTTTATCTCCATTTTTTGGGCATGTAAGGAATGGATTTGATGGGCATACTGCTGAAAAAAAATTGAAACAATTTTTCTTAAATCTTCCGAAGAAAACTTTGCTTCTCGTGCACAAAGAATCAACGAAACTGCTAATCGAACAATATCTAAATGAACAGGAGCCAATACCGCTTCGTCAAAGTCATTAAGATCGAAATATACCAATCCATTTGACCCCTTGTAGCTGCCAAAATTTTCAACGTGCATATCTCCACAAAGCCAACTAAGTGGTGATGATACAGACAAATCATCTTTAAAAAAATCATCAAAAAACAATGGCTGTGAGCCTCGAAAAAACACAAATGGATTTAAAGCCATCATTTGATATTTTCGACTTAATATTTCCGGAATTTTTCCGTAATCACTTTTTGAAACCCTACTAAAAATTGACTTCATTCTCGAAAGTTAACTGAAGATTTCCTAAATAAATAGAGCTACCGATTCAACGTATATAAATACGGAATCAACGAGTTTAACAACATAGTCAACATTATTTGTCCAATATTTGGTTCAATAACAGAGTGCCCGCTCACCATTAAAATCATTTACTAATCAGCACTCTTAATATGCGTTACAACTACTACCTCAATTTCATTTTCACCTTGTTCTTTGTCTTCATTATTCCATTTTACGGTAAAGCACAAACGATTAGAGCAAAAACATCAAAAAGACTTACCAAAATTTACCATCATTACGACAAAGTATTAAGCACTTCACAAAGACATTTTCTAAAACAAGCTATTGATAGTACGTTAACTGAAGTCCCTAAGGTTGCAAATGATAGTATCAATAACCAGATCAACGATCGAATCAGTGCTGTGCATGATCTTGCAGACTCAATGGCATTTATCCAAGGCGACAAATTAGATCAATTAGACCAGCACACTGCTCACTTTCATGTAATCAATTGGTTTTCCAACAACCTAAATTATCGTGGTAGAAAGTATGATGAGGACTTCAATACTATTGCAGATAATTTACAAATTGGGTTTGTAACTCCCTTCAATCTTGAGTTTTACTTTGCACGAAACAATTATTTTCAACCGGATGATTGGTTCACTGAAAACATTTTGGGTCTTACTTACAGCCAAAATATTATAAATGGTTTATCGGCAGACGTTGCTTTTGAACATTGGTTTATCAACTATGGTGATGCACAAACCAAACGCTGGCTGAACAACTACATAAACGGTAGTCTTACTTATGACAATGATTTCCTAAACTTCAGAACCGACTATGAATACATGTGGGGTTCTCAAATTACCGTTCAAAAGAAAAAATATCGGGCTGAACTAAAACAATTGACCAATACGCTTACCGGTAATATACAGAAAGACCATTTGTTTCTCGCCCTCGACCATCTTTCATTGCAGCCTGCTGCTACTGTTGTATTTTCCAACAGTGCCTTACCGCCCGTTGTAGTAAATGCTAAAAAGCAACCCATAACTTATAATAACGGAAAATTTGGGCTTAGTGATTATGAATTTTCTTTAGGGCTTGAATACGGTACTAGAAATGTGATCATTCAACCCGTTTATCATTACGCATTTCCAGTGGCCTTGCTTACTTCTGAAACAGGTCTTTCTCCATTTGGATACTTTACACTGCAAGCAGAATTCATGGTGTTTTTAAAAGACAATAGAAAAAAAGTAAATCAAGAATGATGAAAGAGCGGCAGGTTTTTCAAACATCATCTCCCGGGCGTTGGCAAAGATTTAAGTGGAGTATGCGAGTGGCGATTGCCATTATTGTTGTAATGCTGATAACGGTGGTCATAGCAATTGTAAAAGTATATAACCCTACTGTTGGAGATTTAGGTGGAAAATCTGATCACATGCGAGCCATTTTAAACCCACAAAAGGATTTGTTGTTACGACAACTGAAACCCATCACACCAATAAAAGAATTGAAAGGGCTATTACGCAATTCAAAACATCCGCTTCAAAACATTCGTTATGTTCATAGAGCTGACAGCCTACATCAAAACGTGTTACCCATCCGTGCAGCCTTTTATGTTGCTTGGGATGCACAATCATACTCCTCATTACGCAACAATATCGGCAAGCTCAATATGGTATTGCCTGAATGGCTGTTTTTAGATCCTGACGGAGATAGTCTGAAGTCTGAAATTGACAGCAGGGCTTTAAACATCATAAAATCATCCGGTGTTCAAGCATTACCCATGCTAACCAATTTTATTGGAAACGACTTTGATGGAACCGTTGTGCATCGCATCATTAATAATCCTCAAAAATCTCAAAAACTAATTGGCGACATCATCACAGTCTTGACCCAAAACAAGTTTCAAGGAATCAATATAGACTTTGAAGAACTGCAAGAAAACACGGATGAAAACTTAGTTCGATTTATGAAATCATTGTACGAACAACTTCATGCTAAAGGTTTTTGGGTAACTCAAGATATATCACCATTCAACTCTGATTACAATCTGACCGAACTCAACAAATACAATGACTACTTGTTCATCATGGCTTATGATGAACACAACAGTGATAGCGATCCGGGTGATATTAGCAGCAAACAATGGGTTGATAGAATATTGCAAAATGCACTGGAAGATGTACCGCCACAAAAATTAGTGTTGTGTATTGCTGGTTATGGATATGATTGGAACAACAGTGGTAAAGGGAAAGACATTACTTACCAAGAAGCACTTTCGATTGCTTCGGAATCAGATGCAAAGCCAAAATATGATAAGGGTTCAACTAACTTGAGCTATGGATATTATGATGATGACGACAGTCAGCACTACGTATTCTTTACAGATGCCGTAACTAATTTCAATTCGTTAAGACAAGCTGCCAATGCAGACTTAGCCGGTGTTTCCTTATGGCGATTAGGTTCAGAAGACAGTAGAGTATGGCGATTTTATAATCATGCTATGTCAGATAGTGGAATAGCCAAGTTCTCGATCCAACAATTAGCTACTGTTCCGGCTACCAATAACATTGACTATGAAGGAGAAGGAGATATATTGGATGTTGCAGGAACACCTAAACCGGGCATTATTCAAATTACTCCTGCTGCTGACAACACAGCTATTGTAGATGAAACTTATCTCAAACTCCCTTCAACATTTGTTGTACATAAATATGGTCATGCTGACAAAAAACTGGTGCTTTCATTTGATGATGGCCCTGATGAAAATTATACGCCACGAATATTGGACATTCTTAGTAGAGAACATGTGCCGGCAGCATTTTTTATGCTTGGCATGAATGCAGAGGCTAATATTCCAATTGTAAAACGTGTATATCAAGAGGGGCATGAAATAGGTAGTCACACATTCACTCACCCCAATATGGCCTTGGTGAGCGAGGATCGTGCCATTTTAGAATTAAATGCAACACGCTTGTTGTTGGAATCTATCACGGGTCATTCAACCATCATGTTTCGTCCGCCATACAATGCGGATGCAGAACCGGAGACAATGGAAGAAATGTTGCCGGTATCATTTGCTCGTAAATACAATTACATTACCATTGGTGAATCTATTGACCCCAACGATTGGGAAAAAGGAGTCAGTGCAGATTCAATTGTTGCAAGAGTGATAGCTCAACAGCGCAATGGAAATATCATTCTATTGCATGATGCCGGAGGCAATAGAGAAGCAACGATTGCAGCTTTACCACGCATAATACAATACTTCAAAAAAGAAGGATACACCTTTACTAATATTGCCGGACTACTGAATGAGACACGAAATGATCTGATGCCTGCTGTGCCACACACTCAAGCCTACTATTTAATGCAAATAAATTATTACATCGCTTTATTGGGCTACTATTTGGGGCATTTTCTTGTTGCTCTGTTTATTACTTGTATCATTCTTTCTTTAGCTCGCATAGTAGGGCTTTATATACTCACTTTAAAGCAAAGAAGAAGAGAGAAAAAAATGTTGATTTTACAGCAACAGTTTCCTTTTGTATCAGTTATCATTCCGGCATACAATGAAGAAATAAACGCAGTTAAAACCATTGAAAACATTTGCCAAACAACATATCCAAACTTTGAAATAATATTTGTAAACGATGGAAGTACGGATAATACATTCCAGAAAGTAAAAAATGCCTTTAACAATAACGACAAAGTACGAATTCTTACTAAAAATAATGGTGGCAAAGCTTCTGCACTCAACGTTGGCATAAAAAATAGCAAGGGAGCAATATTAGTATGCGTAGATGCAGATACGGTATTAGATTCCGATGCCATAGGTTTATTAGTGCAACATTTTTCTTCATCAAAAATTGGAGCAGTAGCTGGAAACGTAAAAGTCGGAAATAAGAAAAATTTACTTACACGCTGGCAATTTATAGAGTATATAACTAGTCAAAACTTTGACCGACGTGCATTCTCATTCGTCAATGCGATTACGGTAGTTCCCGGTGCGATTGGTGCTTTTAGAAAATCAGCCATTGAAGCGGCAGGGAATTTCACGTCTGACACTTTAGCAGAAGACTGCGATCTGACCATCAGAATTTTGCGTGCCGGATATATCATTGCCAATGAAAATAGAGCACTTGCTTACACAGAAGCACCAGAAACTATTCGCATGTTTCTGAAACAACGATTCCGCTGGACTTTTGGAGTGATGCAAACATTCTGGAAAAACCGAGATGCCTTGTGTAATAGCAATTATGGATCACTTGGATGGATTGCCTTACCCAATATTCTATTGTTTCAAATCTTAATCCCCCTCATTTCTCCAATTGCTGATTTTCTTATGTTGATAGGAATATTGACTGGCAATGCGCCTAAAATTCTATTCTACTACTTTCTTTTTATGATGGTAGATATTTTGGTAGCAATTATTGCCTTTTCTTTTGAGCGAGTATCTTTCAAATCTTTAGTTTGGATTATTCCACAGAGGCTTGGTTATCGTTGGCTGATGTTGTTTGTTTTATTTAAAGCTTTAAGGAGAGCCATCAAAGGTGAATTGCAGAATTGGGGCGTTTTACAAAGAACAGGTGCAGTTCATCATTCCAATTAGGAATCATAAACTGCACCGTCAGATTATAGAAGTAAACTTATTGTTATTTCCGAGACTTTAATAAGGCACTGTCTTCATGAACACGATTTCTTTGCTCTCTAAAAACTTTTTCATCTTTTTTAAGTTTAGAAGCATCCTGTTTTTGAGTGCTTTTTTCATTCTTTAAATCTCCATCAACTTTTTTCAAAAGTTGGTCATCAACATGATTCGGATCAGATCTATTTTCGGCATCTGTTGCTCTGATATCACGCATTTCATGTTTGTCTGCTTTCAACTTTGAAGTTTCTGCATTGCTCTTTTTTAAGTTATTTTCATCATTTTGAATCTGTTGTTTAGATTGGTCATAAGCTTTTTTATCTGCGTCCATTTGCATTTGCGAGGCAGGTTTTACTGGTTGATTCCCATCAGCAGATTTAGATGTTTGCGCAGAGGCAGTGTGCATCAAAATCGCAAAAGTGGTCAATGTGATTATCCATTTCATATCAGTTCAATTTTATGTTCTAAAGCTACTAAAACTATCGAGGTTTTAAAAACAAATTAAATCACCCCAATCAATGTTTAAACGTGCAATAAAAATTTTGTTTAAAAAAATAGGAGAGCAAATTGCCCCCCTATTTTTGCCGATTGATTACGGGCTTATTTTTTTGTTTTGTCTTCTTTATTCTCTTTTGATTCTTTTTTGGAATGATGTTCTGCTTTATGAGTTTTTGCAGCTTCAGCTTTCACTTCAGTTTTTTCTTTTTTTGCTTCTGCTTTGTTTTGTGCAAATGTCACTGTTCCAAATGAGCATATTAATGCAAGGATAACGAGCTTTTTCATTGAATTCTTAATTAGTTTTTTAATTCAACTTAAAAGTAAGGATGTGTTTAGATTGATTTACCATTAATTCGACCAATAAAGAAAACTGTTCGTTCAAGTGCAATAAATGATCGCTCAAATCAGATGGTAGAATTTCTCAAAGTGCGAAATACACATTTTATGAACAATTTTTAAACTAACCAATCACATACTGAATGGAGAATTGATTTTCAGTATAATCCTGTATTATCTTCGACCCGTTACGGCGATATTGGCGAGATGATATTATGTCAAGCTATTGTTAAGAGCTTTGAATGACTATCTAATACTAAGTTTTCTTAGAATATTGCAACGCGCGCGCATAGTACAATTCATGAAAGGAGAAAAAGGAAATAAATTTTGGAGCATACTTGGTAGCATAGCTATTGTGATTGCTTTGTTTTGGTTATTTCGACCTTGCAGTAAACAAAATGAATCTTCTTCAAATCAACATATTTCTAACCCCTTTCAAGAAAATTCAGATAAGCAAAATCATTTTTCAGATTCTTCATCCATTTCATTCTCAGCGAAAGGTTTCGGACTGGCAGATACACAACATTTAAAACAAACAACCACCCATTCGACACCAAATTCTCAAGCCTCTACACTCAAACCTACTTTGGTTTCCACTAAAAATTCAAATTCTACAAACTCTTCTACACAGCATAATTCGGGCGAATTAGATGATACGCTTTCAAAAATCACAGTCAATAAAGGATTGCCCTTAAAGACAAATACCCCAATCAATTACAGCGCAACAAACCCCATTCAAAAATCAACGAACTCTAAAACTACAACTTCCGCTCACCCCAACACTACTACGAATTCAATTCCGGATAAAAAGTCACTACCACGTGAGCATATCAATAGTACAGGGCACATTCCTCACAAACAACATTTACAAAATCCCTCCTTCAAGGATTCGCTTATTTCCCATCATTCAGAACCTGCTTCTGCACCAAAATTAGAAATACAATTAGCCGATGATGAGGTCTATAAATTAGAACAAGAGTTAGAGCCCGAAAAGTTTAGAAAATTAGCAACTAAAGTATCCTTGTCTGACTCAACCTATAAGGGCGTAGGCACAGACAATAATTTAGTGGCTGAAAACAGTGGCAGTAGCTATTTCAACGCATCCGTTCAAGCAAACATGAACGATCAAATGAAGTCGGTTTTTACTGCAAAAGTCCTTTACGATTCTGTCATTGCAAGTAGTAATAAAGATTTTGTTTACAACACTCTAACCTTATCAAACAACACGGCAAATCGTCTTGAACTTCAAGTAATCATAGCCGGACCTTCCAGTTGGCAAATGATAACGCCAAATGTTGCCAACATAACATTGGAGGCTTTTGCCAACACCATCATACCTATGCGCTTTACGCCATCGGGAAACAATACAGCCAGTTGGCAACAAGTCCGTATTGAATACAGATTCAATACCGGTGTAATGGACAGCCGGAAAACTTTTTATAAAATAAAGGTGCAAGAGTATTCCAATTTTAAAGGCTCGTTGCCAAACTCCAATCTTGTTCTGACAAGCTATCAAAAGAATACAAGTTTTCCGGTTTATTTAAAAAATGCAGGAAATACACCGGGGCATTATAAAGTATCAGCAGCCAATCAATTACTGAAATTTATTGCCAATATTGAACTTACACTAAGACCGGGAAGGGATACAACTATTTCTCTTCCTATTACTATTTCTGAAAGCCAATATTCCTTATTGCGCAAAGAAGATATTCGCATTTCTTTGACCAGCGATAAAAAAGAAGTTATCAATTTGATTCAATCTGTTTCTAAAATTGGTTTTATACTTCGGGACCATCAATCTGCCTTTTTAGAAATGCCTTTACAATTTGAAGTAGGAGCCATGTATTCCGGCAAGGACGCACCACTACAATATTATGGCGCACTTTATGGAACACTTGATTTTAGCGAGTATGATCGTGTTACCATGTCTTTTCGCAGTAACACCTATGCACAAGGACAAACAAACAATAATAGCATTGCACGTCTTGACTATACCGGAAAAAATTTTTCTGCAAGTGCAGGAAATATTCAAGGTGCCGGCGAATTTATGGTTGATGGCTATGGAGCTCGTTTGGGCTATGATTGGAAAGCCAGAAATAAAGCAGAAGTTTTTGCCATGTTGAAAAGCCGTGTGGGTGATACAAAAGTAGGTGGTGCTGCTCTTCAGATGAGCCTGAATGACAATTTGCGAATTTCAGATGCTCTTTCTGTTCGTAGAGATAATGTAACCGGAATGAATAGTGCCATCATCAGTCAGTTAACCGACTATAAATTAAAAGATGGTCGTTTAACCTTAATCACCGGAATTGGTGCTGAAAAAAACGATGGACATCTACAAGAAGGTGCTAAAAGATTTTTGCTTGGAACATCATTCGGCTATAACTTTCAATACAACACTAAAAAACTAGCAGTTTCCTCAAACGTGTTAATGAACAGCAATAGTTATCCCGGAACTTTTAAGGGGCAACGCGTTCAACAACATGATGTCAGGTGGCTACTTAAAAATAATTTTATTGGTGGTTATTATGAGTACAATATGCGTCGTTCAAATTATTGGCAGGACACCCTTTATTTTGACAATGTATTCAACATTCAAACCAGTAATGTAGGGGTTAGAGGCGGCATTTCTTTTAGAAATAATTCTTTAGCGTTAGGCATAGGTAATCAAAAACAAAAGCAAGAAGGGGAAGGTACTTACAACACTAATTTTGACTACCTAAATCTAACCTTATCATCTCTATTATTTAAAAAACTGTTCATCAACATTAACAACTATACCGGATACATGTCCGTAACGAACAGCCCGTCTCCAAAAGTACCTGTAACCACCTCACAAGGTTCCATTCAATATAAATCATTTGGTACAGCTTTTAGGTTTGATTACGGACCCTACTATTATCAAGACTTGATTGGCTATTTGCATCAAGAAGCAGAATACAACCGCCTCATCTTAGGACCCTATGCAGAAGTAAAACTTTTAAAGAAAGCCCTTAGTGTTCGACTACAAGGAAACTATGCACGATCTATGCCGGACAATAACTATAATGCCAGTGTGCTTACGAACATAAATTATGCTACAAAAGCTTATGACTTTACCATAAATGGGATCTTGCCTTTGGGTGGAGCTGGATCAAACAACGCCTATCTAAATACCGCTTTCAGAATGCGAATAAAAGCACCATTCGTGCCGGTGCGAAAGTTTTACAACCTAAACTTAGTGTTGTTTAAAGACATGAACAGCAATGGCATTAAAGATAAAGGCGAAGAGGCTGTTGCTGGTCAAACTTTATCCTTAAACGGAGACTTATTTGTGAGCGATGGCAATGGAATGGTAATCTATAAAAACACGGAAAAAGGTGCCTACAAAGCAGATTTTGGCTTTAGCAGTAAATTAAAAGGATGGATGCCCGCCGGCGGAACTATTCAATATTTTGAGTTGAAAGGAAATCGCACAATTGAAATTCCATACAAAGTTAGCCGTGTCTTATCCGGTAAATTAATAATTGAAAAAGACTCGCTTTCAAACGCAGACTTTAATCCACACAACATCAAAGTAATTGCTACCGGAGAAGCGGGAGAGCAATATGCTACACTTACTGACGATGCAGGTGAATTTTATTTCAACTTACCTTCAGGGAAATATATAGTTACGCTCAGTGATGCAGCATTTACCGATCAGTTTAAACCTACTCAATCGGCTATACCGGCTGATTTGATCAACAATCAGAATAAACACATCTACTTCGAGATTCGACAAAAAAAGCGACAAATAAATATCAAACGGAAGTAAACTTTCAATTTCTTTTGATGGTTATTTTTGGGAATGGTTCAACGTTCTGCTTTATTTTTCTGGCTTATTTTTTCTACTTACTTAGCAAAAGCTCAATCTGTTTCATCTTGCAACATAGAAACCTTAAAAAGAAGAATTGCACAAACTGACACTGTTTTTGTAGTCAACTTTTGGGCTACTTGGTGCGGGCCTTGTGTGCGCGAATTGCCCGAATGGAATAAGCTGGAAGTATATTTTTCTCACAAGCCTGTTAAGATCATTTTAGTAAGCGTTGATGAGGCTTCAATGTATCCGAAAAGGCTAACTAAGTTTGCTACCAGAAAAAAAATACAGTCTGAAATTATTTGGCTATCTGAACCCGCGGCTTCTTTCATGAAGGAACTAACTTCCAATTGGTCAGGCGGCATTCCATTCACCTATATCTGTTACCGCAACACAAGTTATACCAATTTTTTTGAGGGAATTATTTCTGCCGGTCAATTACAATTACTCATTGACAAACAATTAGCCTACTAATTTTATTCAGCAGAACTTTGTCTGAACGCAAGACTACTTAATGAATCATCCATTCAAGCAACTTCATACACTCATTCAAAATGAAAATTTTGAGCCCTTGTTTGCTTGGGGGTTAAGAATGGCTATAACTGCTACCGTGCCTATTATTTGGGGTGTCAGCAATAATAGATTGCAAGATGCCAGTTGGATTACATTAGTTGCAGAATGTTTATGCTGGGTAGAATTAAAAGGTTCTTTTGCGCAACGAGTGCGGGTATTGGTAGGAGGTGCCATATTAACTTTTCTATTTACAGCTTTAGGAAGCACAACTTCAAATAGTCTTTGGCTAAGTGTTCCGGCTATGATTTTGGTTGGTATCATTTCGGGGCTTTTCAAAAATTTGGGCGACCGTGGTGCCGGGCTATCGGTAGGCGTTTTGGTTTTGTTTATCATTTCCAATGCTTATCAGCCATTGGATCAAAAAGCAATGTGGGAAAGGCTTCAGTTAGTTGCAATTGGAGGAGCATGGACAACCTTTGTCGGGCTTTTCGCATCACTTTTAACCCCTGCACAACGACCCTATAGACGAAGCATTGCTCTTATTTGGCGTGCCACATCCAATCTGGCAAATGCTGTCCTTCAAGGTTGGGATGGGAAAGTAGCTCGAAGCAATATTAGAGAATTATACCTCAAAGAAAAGGAAGTGCGTTCTATGCTTGACAACTCTTTCCATTTTTTTGAAACAATGGCTCATCAAGCTAAAAAAGAAGACAGTATTCGTTTTCAATTAGCTCAATTGCGCAAAGTAGCCGCCTTAGTATCGGCAAACATTGTAACCATTAGTGAGGAATTAGAAGAGGTGCGTATAAAAGAAATACCAACAGAATTACGCACCAAAGTACATGATGCTCTAAGGGCATTGCAACAATCAATAGAGCGAATGTCGGCTTTTGTAGTTACCTTAAAAGGAGAAGAAGAACTGTTAATTCGTTCTCGATTAACTCGGCTTACCCGAATGATCGTATTACTAAAAGACCAAAAAACACATTTCGACAATACAAACCACAGTCCGATAAGCCGAATTATTTTATTGCTTGAGCGTAGTCAAAAGCTTATGGAGCGAGGTTTAGAGCAATTAGAAACGATGGGTGAGGATCGCCCTGTTTTCAAAAGCTATTCTCTCATGCAAACACTCTGGGTGTTACATCCGCGTTATCTTTTCCAGAACATAAAAATGTTATTCAACTTCAAATCGAATAATGCTCGGTATGGACTTAGAAGTGCGCTGGCTGCTGGTTTTGCCCTGTTTTTGTATCAGTGGTTTCACATCAATCATGGTTACTGGTTACCTTTTACCGTAATGATTGTGATGCAACCATACTTTAATGCCACTTGGAAAAAAGCTATAGATCGCGTTGTAGGAACTTTGACCGGTGGCTTAGTTGGTGGACTTTTGATTCGACTGCCGGCAGCCATGTATGCCAAAGAACTGATGTTGTTTTTGTGTTTTTTGTTTATGGTTTATTTCATACGAAAACGATATTCCATAGCTGTTTTTTTTATAACGGTCAGTTTGGTTTTGTTGTTTGATGTAGAAGAAAGTTTCAACCCAATGCTCATTGGTATTCGTGCAGCTTGCACCGTGTCGGGGGCTATATTAGCCATCATTGCAGGTTTTACACTTCTTCCAACGTGGGATCGTTATTCTTTGCCAACACTCTTTGCAGAAGCCGTTTATGGTAACTATGAATATTTTCTGGCGACTTTATTTGTAGCCAAACGCCCTATATCATGGACAAGAAACAAACGAAATGCAGAAAGCAAAAACAGTAATGCTTTTGACTCCTTTACTCGATATACTGAAGAACCCGGGAAAAGCGATAAAAAGCGGGTCATTGCCTTTTTTCAATTATTGAACCACAATGTGAGAATAACCCGTGAGTTGACCAATATCAATTTGGAATTTGAGCATGAAAGTTACATAGCAGAAGAATATACAGAATCAAAAGAGACAATAGAACAATGTAAAGAATGGTTTGAAAAATCTTTAACCTTGCTACAATCCCTACACCCTGAATTATCAGTATTACTGACCTCAAATAAAAACACACAACAAGTTATTTCTGGCTTAAGCAAGGAACAACAACGATATGCAAGCAAACTGTTGATAGAATTGAAAGCCTTGCACGGAGACATTTCTACGTATGCAAACATGAGTACACAAGTTACCTATTAAACCTATTTACGATCGTGAATTCGCTGTATCAACATTTGCCTAAAGTCATGCTCAGCAAGGTATAAATCATTCATCTGTTGGGCTGATAACACTTTTATAAACTCCGTATTAAACTGTCTTTTTAGCTTGATCAATGCTTCTTGATAATCCAAGTTTTCATCTACCATCCGATATGCGTTTCTATCATTTTGTCTATTACCACTGATTTGCTGATTGGATAAAAATGATTTGCGCAATGACCTTACATCTGCTTCGTATTGATTGTAAACCGGCCAAAACTGTTCTGCTTGCTTCCCCGAAAGTTGAAGCCTATCTGTGATGTAAGCAGCTTTCAGAGCATGAATTCGCTCATGTCGTTTACCGGACATTTGACCTAAGGCATGAATTGAAATTGCCATCATCAAAACAACGCACAACATCCCTATTCGATTTATGTGCTTAAAAATGCTGCCATAAACTTCGTGCTTATTGCCATCCTGTTTCATCTAAATACTGTTTTATTTCTGTTTTTGACAATTGATTAGGCAAGGTATTTAAAGTATTACCGTTGCTACTTGACATTAAGTAGGGTGAAGTTTGCAAAACATAATCTTGGACAGTTTGAACCGGAATTTTGTCTAATTGACCTTCAAAAGATTTGCTTTTCAAAAGAGAGATTCCTAAAGTACTGCCTAACATTAAAACGATTACGGCGGCAGCGGCTAATTGAATTTTTCGATTCAAATAATACGAATAGAGGCTAATTTTTTTATTGAGAGTAGATTGCTTTGCTTTATGTAAAATTTGTTTGGGCAAATCCTCAAAATATTGATTAGGAACAGAAAAAGGCAATTTGCTTTCGGGCAAATGAACACCTATATTCTGATTCAAATGTAGGCTTATATCGTTAGGCAACTTATTAAAATACTCGGACGGAAGATCGAAGGGCATGGTACGAGAAATGACATTCAATCTACTTCCCATTGCACTTAATTCTTCCCAAACTTCTGTACTTTCTTTCATAACATACAATTTGATGTTTTTTTTGTTTCAAGGTTTAATCCCGCAGTATAAAATCTTCCACTTTTTTTACTGCATGATGATAAGATGCTTTTAATGCACCGGTAGAGGTACCCAACACTTCCGACATCTTTTCATAAGGCATTTCATCATAGTATCGTAATGTAAACACTAAGCGTTGCTTTTCGGGTAATGCCTGAATAGCCCTTTGCAATTTCCACTCAATCTTATTCCCATCAAACCCTTTTTGTGCTTCTAATGCAGCCACCATCGGGCTTTCATCATTTTCAATCGAAATCGTTTGTCTTCGTTTCTGTTTTTCAAGCCAGCTAAGTGCTTCATGGGTTGCTATTTTATATAGCCATGTGTACAAATTTGCTTCCTCTCTAAAACTCTCTAATCCTTTCCAAACTTTAATAAACACATTCTGCAACACATCGTCTGCGTCTTCATGCACAATTACCAATCGGCGAATATGCCAATACAAACGCTCTTGATACTTTCTAATTAACTGTGTGAACGCCAATTCGCGCGACTCTGGCTGCCTAAAAGAGGCCAGTAATAATTGATCTTCTATAACAAAGCCGGATTGATTCATCTAAAAATTCAAAAGTAAGACTGCTTTGTTGACAAATAGTTTAATCAATGTACATCGTAATTCTTGTGACCATTAGCTTTGTAAATTCTAAGCTGCATTTATAATCGTGAAAAACAGAAAACTTCAAGACCTCCGTATTGTGTTTATGGGCACTCCATTATTTGCCGTTGCATCGTTACAAGCCCTAATTGATGCGGGTGCTCAAATTGTTGGAGTAGTAACATCGCCCGACAAGCCAGCCGGAAGAGGAATGCACATCCATAAATCTGCTGTAAAAGAATATGCTGAAACACAAAATCTCAATCTTTTACAACCGGAAAAACTTAAAAGCACTGAATTCTTATCTATACTCAAAAATTTGCGTGCCGATTTGCAAGTGGTTGTTGCCTTTAGAATGTTGCCGGAAGTAGTTTGGAATATGCCCCCAATGGGTACTATCAATGTACACGCTTCCCTATTACCTCAATACAGAGGAGCAGCACCTATCAATTGGGCAATCATAAACGGAGAAAGAGAAACAGGTGTTACAACCTTTAAACTAAAGCACGAAATAGATACAGGTGACATACTCTTACAAAGGAAAATTGAGATAACACAAGATGACAATGCAGGAACTATTCATGACAAGCTCATGCTATCTGGAGCTAATTTATTGATAGACACAATAGCTGGCTTAGCCAATAACTCTATTCCTGAAACCCCACAGTCGAAGGTGGATATTCAATCATTGAAACATGCTCCAAAAATTTTTAAGGACAACTTATTTGTTGATTGGAACAAAACAGCAAACGAAATAATCAATCTGATAAGAGGATTAGCACCCTACCCTTCTGCCCATGCCATGCTTCAAGGAAAGCAAATTAAAATATTCAAAGCTCATGCAGAATATGGTACTACAAAAGTCCTTACGGGAACTATTGAAACCGACCATAAACACTATTTAAGAATAGCTGCTGCAGATGGTTGGGTTTATCTTGATCACATTCAAATGGAGGGAAAGAAACAAATGCCTATTGAAGATTTTCTGCGAGGTTTTCGGTTGGTAGCATAATTAAAAGCTTCTCCCCTATTGCTTTTCATGAATTTTACGACGAACAAAAAACACAGCTAAAAGAAACAAATACACCTTACAAGTAAATTCCTTTTGGTGGTTAAAAATATTTGCCTACCTTTGCACCCTCATCGCGAGGTAGAGCAGCGGTAGCTCGTTGGGCTCATAACCCAAAGGTCCTAGGTTCGATCCCTAGCCTCGCTACAAAAGGAAACAGACAAATGTTTGTTTCCTTTTTCTTTTTTTATTCCTGTCTTCTTGAATCAAGGTCACACTAAATAGTGCTTCCAAAAATGTTTTTTTTTAAAAAAAATCCCGACTACAACAAGTAATCGGGACTACATAAAAAGACAATCTTTTCAGGTTTACTCTGTTTTCATTAATCTCTTCTGCCGCCAAACAAGCGAAGTAAAAAGAGGAAGATGTTAATGAAATCAAGATAAAGGCTTAATGCACCCATAATAGCCAATTTCCTTGTATCGGCAACTGCGGTACCTTCAAATTCTATTCCGGCACCAATGCGTTTCAATTTTTGAACATCATAAGCCGTAAGTCCGGTAAATACCATCACCCCTATAAAACTGATGATGTAATCCATTGTACCACTATGTGCAAAAAAATTGATGATACTGGCAATAATTATACCAATCAACCCCATCATCATTATTTTCCCAAAACCGGTAAGATCCTTTTTGGTAGTGTATCCCATAACCGCCATTACGCCAAACATAGCAGCAGCAGACAAGAAACAAGTAAATACAGTTCCCGGTGTGTATGCTAATAAGATAAAGCTAAAACTGATACCGGTGATAGCTGCATAAAGTATAAACAAAGCGGTGATTGCCGGTGCACTCAAACGCTGAAAACCAAAGGACATCAGCATCACAAATCCGAGAGGTGCTAACATAACAACCCAACCAAACAAATTCATTTTACCTGTTGTCGTGTCAATCAAAAGGTTAAGCAATTGTGTGTTGGAGGCAAATAAGTAGGCACATAATGCCGAAATAGCAAGTGCAGCAAACATCCACAAAAACACATTTGCCATGAAGTTTTTGGTTACGGTTCCCAAGGCTGAGCCATCTGCGGGAAGCTGATAAATACGGTCTTGATTGTAATTTTCCATAAGGTCAAAAATAGAATTGAGGCACTAAATTACTGTCAAAACTGCTAACTCATTGGTAAAATTCTTCATCATCATAAGTATTTCTTCATTTCTGTATGCGCTTATCTTTGTCTAATGATTGAACTTTTGGAACTGGAAGAGGATTGGGATGAAGAAAAAGCAGCATCGTCTGAAGATGAACGTGTAGAGCGAATGCGTATGACCTTGGGTAAAAAACAAGAGCCCATGCGTGTGGACAAGTTTTTGATGAATTGTGTAGAAGGAGCAACGAGAAATAAAATTCAACAAGCTTTAGATGATGGCTCTATATTAGTAAATGGCAAAGCTGTAAAATCAAACTATAAAGTAAAACCTTTAGACGAAATTGTCATTTTTGAAACTCGTCCTTCTGAACTCAATGAAGTAATTCCAGAAAATTTACCACTCAATATTGTTTTTGAAGATGAAACGCTGATGGTGCTGAATAAGGCAGCAGGTATGGTGGTTCATCCCGGTTGTGGCAATTATTCCGGAACCTTAGTAAATGGGCTTGCCGGCTATTTACAAAGTGAACAGGTAGATATTGAAAGCTTACCCCGAGTAGGCTTAGTTCACAGAATAGATAAAGACACCAGTGGGTTAGTAGTAGTAGCCAAAACAGAACGCGCCATGAGTGATTTGGCAGCACAATTTAAGAAACACACCGTTTACCGAAGATACATAGCCTTAGTTTGGGGAGATATGGAGCAAGACGAAGGCACCATTGAGGGGCATGTTGGCAGAAACCTGCGTTTTAGAAAAATTATGGATGTTTTTCCTGATGGGGAACAAGGCAAACATGCAATCACACATTACAAAGTGCTGGAAAGATTTAATTATGTAACCCTAATTGAGCTTCGCCTTGAAACCGGTAGAACCCACCAGATTCGTGTCCACATGCAACATAAAGGCCACCCGTTGTTTAATGATGCAACTTATGGTGGTGATCGAATTGTAAAAGGCACTATTTTCTCCAAGTACAAACAATTTGTAGAAAATTGCTTTAAACTATTACCTCGTCAAGCTTTACACGCCAAGGAACTAGGGTTTAAGCACCCAGAGTCTGGAGAATGGATTCAATTTTCGTCAGATTTACCTATTGATATGCAAACTGTAATAGAAAAGTGGCGTACGTACACAAAAGCCATCATTAAAACATGACAATAATCATATTGTTTATAAACAACTGAACATAAATCAATATTAAATTACAAATTTCAAAATTTAGTTAAAATTGCACCAAAAACGAAATGAAAATGTACCGACTAATGAATAAGCCGTACCTTTGTATTGCTCGTTTCATTTAAAAAACAGTTTCAATGACATTATTAGCAATAAAAACGCAGCTTCTCCTTTCTATGCCAAGTGGCGGTGAATGGCTTTGGATTATCTTAGCTGTTATTATCCTATTTGGCGGAAAAAAAATCCCAGAGTTGGCTCGTGGAATTGGCAAAGGCATTCGTGAGTTTAATGATGCTAAAACCGGAATCAAAAACGAGATTGAATCCGGCATCAAGGACAAAGAGAATAATGCGTAAAATTTCGCACAACATATCCCTTACCCTTCTTTTTTCTTTTAATTAGTGAATTAGGTCAGGCACCCGATTGGGGGTTGCATGGTTTCACGCTTAAACAACGAATGAACATGCAATACAAAGGTTTTGTATTTGTGGCGCTGAGTGCGCTTTCCATCAACAGTTATGCACAGAAGTATCAAGATTTTACTTTAGCTGCAAAAAACACTCGTCTTATTAAATCAGACACCATTGTAAAAAAGGCAACACCTTTAGTAGCTGCCAACGCTTTGCCAATGCCGGCTCTTATTGGAGGCAAAAAGCCTGTTCCATTAGCCGGTCAGAAATCCTACTTCGGTGCGATGAACGATTATGTGGTTGAATATACCAACAAGTATATGGATGCCCATAACAAAACTTTATCGGTAGTAAAAGAACGTGGCAAGGTGAATTTTTCATTAATAGATAATGTACTTGCTAAAAATGACATTCCCAAAGAGCTTAAATATCTTGCTGTAATAGAATCTGCACTCAACAATCAAGCCATTTCACCTGTTGGTGCTGTGGGACCATGGCAATTTATGGAAAGTACCGCCCGACTGATGGGGCTAACCGTAAACAACAAGCGTGATGACAGAAAGGACTTTTATAAATCAACACATGCAGCGGCTAAGTACCTATCCGTTTTGTATGATCAATTAAATGATTGGCTTTTAGTAGTAGCGGCTTACAATAGTGGACCTACCCCAGTTTTACGTGCAATGGAAAAAACCGGTAGCAATAATTTTTGGGACATAAAACAATACTTACCTCGAGAGACTCAAGGTCATGTTTTAGCCTTTATTGCCACTGCTTCAATCTTTGAAAACATGAGCAAATTTATAGGCATGGGCAAGAGCGGTAAGCACAATGGCTCTGATGTTGCAACAAGCGCAAAAGAGGCAGCACCTGCCAAACCTTCGTTTTCTGATGAAGAGCTAAAAAATATGGCTATAGTACGAATCAGCGACCCGTTGAGTATGGACTTAATGGCACAAGACTTAAAGATAGAACGAAAATTATTAGACAAATGGAATCCTGATTATGATCTATTTGAAACAGCTAACTATAACGATGAATTTTACAGTTTGCGTATTCCTAAAGACAAGTTGGATAACTTTATCGAACACAAAGAATTTCTGACAAAAAAATCTAAACAGATTTTTTCCGGAACAGCAATGTAAAACGGCTAAAATACTGACCAAAAAATATTTTGTAACTAAAGGTAAAACTCATACCTTTGCAATCCTTTTTAGAAAATAGCATAAAAAATGGCAAACCATAAAGCAACCAAAAAAGATATCCGCCAAAGCTTGAAACGTCGTGAACGCAATCGTTACTATGGCAAAACAACTCGTAATGCCATCCGTACTTTACTTGCTACCACAGACAAAACTGCTGCAATGGAATCCATGCCTAAGGTTATTTCAATGATTGATAAGCTTGCAAAACGCAACGTAATCCACAAAAACAAAGCCGGTAACCTGAAGTCAGGTATTGCCAAGAAAATGAACTCTTTAGCCTAAGCTATAAGAATATCTTTCTTTAAAAGCCTCGTATGATCGGGGCTTTATTTGTTTCATTTTGAAAAAAATATTCCCTACAATAAGTTTCCACCTTTAAACCTGAATAGTCCTTTTTTTTCTTCCTTATTTTTGCAAGCCAAAAAGCAATTACGAATCTGCCGAACTCCATGAAAAAACTCGATTGGTATATCCTGAAGAAGTTTCTCGGCACCTTTCTTTATGCAATTATTATACTAGCTGTAATCACAGCGGTTATTGATTATTCCGAAAAAGTGGATGACTTTGTGAAAAATAAAGCACCCGGACTTGCGGTGCTCAATTATTACAAGAATTTTATCCCCTATATGGTTGCATTTTTATTTCCATTGTTCATATTTATTGCAACCATTTTTTTTACTTCAAAACTGGCTTACAAATCGGAAATCATAGCAATTCTCGCATCCGGCGTTTCTTATCCTCGATTTTTAAGACCCTACCTAATCGGTTCTGTATTCCTCTGTATCGTGTCACTTGTTGCTAACCATTGGATAGTTCCTGAAGCAAACAAACAAAGACTGGCTTTTGAAGATCGTTATGTACACGAGGCAATGGTTGCTTCCGACCGAAATGTGCATTTGCGCCTAAGCCCCACTCTATATGTATATCTCCAGAGCTACGATTATATCAACAATACAGGCTACCGCTTTACGGAAGAACACATATTTGGAACAGAACTGAAGGAAAAAATAATGGCTGAGCGAGTTAGTTTTGATAAAAAAACAAAAACATGGACACTTTCTAATGTTGTAATAAGACGAAACGACGGATTAAAAGAAAGCCTTGAATTTTTACCAGAAATGAAAAGGCATTATGAGTCTTTTTCTCCAGCCGATTTGCGCGAAGACAATGATGTAATGACTGCCATGACAACCCCACATCTTAACAGGGTAATTGCTCGTGAAAAACTGAGAGGCCGCGAAAGCTTAAACAACTATTATGTAGAAAAACATAGGCGAACAGCACAACCCTTCGCCGGAATCATTCTAACCATTATTGGCGTTACCATTGCCAGTAAAAAAGTGCGGGGCGGTAGTGGGCTTCACCTTGCATTGGGTATAAGCATCAGTGCTATGTACATCATGGCTATACAATTTACCTCAACCTTTTCTACCAAAGCCGGACTAAACCCCTTTGTAGCTGTTTGGATTCCCAATCTAATCTTTGGCACTATTGCACTAATCTTATATCGTCGTCAAATCAAATAATCACCTGCTGCAAATTTGGGGTTGAATTCAGCACATGGTATTGATGATCGGAAATTTGTTTTTTTACTCTTTTCATTTAACCATACCTGATGCACATACCTGATATTTTCGACTTTTAAAACATATCCTCCCTCCAAAAAATTAGTTAAGCTTATAGCAGAGCTTGATAAACTATTGAAAGAGAATTGGTCTAAGCTCAAAGATACAGTAACTTACAGCCGTATGAAAAAGAGGATTGGGCTGACTTTGTTTTGTTTTGTTTGGTTTGGTTATAATTCTATTTCGTTTGCTGCAAAAATTTTTATTCCCATGGATTCTGATGGTCAGCACAACCATCTAAAGGCTTATGGAATAGCATACGCTGCTTTGAAAATGGGTTTGACTGCTGATTGGTTACTGAATTATCAAGGGGGGAGTTTTGCGATGAACCAAGATGAAAGCATAGAACGAATGTGTAAGTTGCGCGGAGTAGATTATCAAATATTGAGCGATGCACAATATGCTCATGTCATTAGCGAAATAGCCAACCCGGATTTTAATGGAGATGTCATTAAACTTGAAAAGCCACCCAAAATTTGCGTTTATACACCCAATAATAAATTGCCTTGGGACGATGCCGTAACCTTAGTATTAACCTACGCTGAAATTCCTTATGATAAAGTGTATGATGACGAAGTGTTGGATGGTAAATTAGCCGAGTATGATTGGCTGCATTTACATCATGAAGATTTCACCGGTCAGTATAGCAAGTTTCTGATGTATCGTAATACGGCTTGGTATCAGGAAGATGTTCGTGTGCAAGAAGCAATGGCTGCTAAACATGGGTTCAAAAAAGTATCTCAATTGAAATTGGCAGTTGCTAAAAAAATCCGTGAATTTGTTGCCGGTGGCGGCTTTATGTTTGCTATGTGTTCTGCAACTGACACATACGATATCGCACTTGATGCTCAAAACACAGACATTTGCGATGTACCTTATGATGGTGATCCGATGGATAAAGATGCGCAACAAAAGTTGGATTTCACGCAAGGTTTTGCATTTAAGGATTTCACCATTTCGCAAAATGCTTATGATGGTGAATTTTCAAACATTGACAACACGATGTTTCGAAACGGGCGAGTTCCTATGGAGTCTGATTATTTTTCATTGTTTACCTTTTCTGCCAAGTTTGACCCCGTACCTACCATGCTTTGTCAAAACCACACAACTACCATCAAAGGTTTTATGGGCTTGACAACTGCTTTTAGAAAAGAGGTATTGAAAACGAATGTATTGGTGATGGGCGACTATAAGCCTATGAATGAAGCACGATATATACATGGTGAATATGGCAAAGGGACTTGGTCTTTTTATGGCGGACATGATCCCGAAGATTATCAACATCTTATTGGCGATCCACCTACTGATTTATCCCTTCATCCTACTTCGCCGGGGTATCGGCTCATTTTAAACAACGTGCTTTTCCCGGCCGCTAAAAAGAAGCCACGTAAAACCTAAAATGATTTCTTGTTTTTTTTGAGAAAATATTCAATGGCCAATTCATAACCCCACAAACCCAATCCGCTGATAGAACCGATACATTTGCCTGATATGAAAGATGTTTTACGATATTCCTCTCTTGCCAAAACATTTGAAATGTGCACTTCAATTGTTGGAATAGCTATGGCTGCAATGGCATCTGCCAGAGCAATGCTTGTATGTGTATAACCACCGGCATTCAAAATAATACCTTCTTTTTGCCCCATACAACTATGAAGAAAATCTATAAGCTCCCCTTCAATGTTGCTTTGAAAAAGCGAAATGGAAACTTCAGGAAATTTTGTTGAAAGCGTCGTTAAATAATGGTCTAAAGAATCATGGCCATAAACTTCCGGCTCTCGAAATCCAACCAGGTTTAAGTTAGGACCATTGATGATGGCTATGCTTTTCATAAACCAAATATTTTTTTGCAAAGCAAGATAAGCAAGCAACGGTATATTTGCTTTTTATGTGGCAGTCTTACATCAAAGGCTTTAAGGCTTTTCTCCTGTTAGAGCGCAATATGTCTGACCACAGTGTTGATGCTTATATTCATGACGTGTCCTTGTTGGTTGACTATCTTACACAAGAGAAAATTATCGTTTCCCCACAGGAAGTTACACGCACGCATCTTCAACATTTTTTGAAGCGCATAGATGAATGGAAATTGAGTGTAAACACACAAGCTCGAGTGGTTAGTGGGATTAAATCCTTTTTTAAATTTTTACTTTTAGAAGAAATTATTCTTCAAAACCCTACCCGCTTACTTGAAGCTCCCAAAACCCAACGTATTTTACCCGATTTTTTAAGTTTAAAAGAAATTGAATTACTGTTTGACTCAATAGATTTGAGTACTAATGATGGACATCGCAATCGCGCAATGCTTGAAACTTTGTACAGTTGCGGCTTGCGCGTGTCTGAATTGACAAGTTTGAGGTTATCTAATTTATTTCTTGATGTTGGCTATTTGCGTGTAGTTGGAAAAGGGAATAAAGAAAGGTTGGTGCCAATTGGTTCAACTGCCTCAAAGTATATACAGCTTTACCTAAGTCATGTCCGCAATCATCAGCCTGTCAAATCAGGTCATGAGGATACTGTTTTTCTCAATCGGCTCGGAACGGGTATTTCAAGGGTAATGGTGTTTCTTATTCTAAAAGGACTAACAGAGAAAGCAGGCATCCAAAAAAACATTCACCCCCATGTCTTGCGCCATTCCTTTGCTACTCATTTAGTGGAAGCAGGAGCCGATTTGAGAGCCGTTCAAGAAATGTTGGGTCATGCAAGCATTACCACTACTGAAATTTACACACATTTAGATCGTACTTATTTACGAGAAACCTTAGAAAAATATCACCCTCGTTTTAAGAACAAATAATAGCCAAAAGAGCATGGCAAGTTTATCTTTGCCAAATGGAATTATCTGCATTAACAGCTATCAGTCCTATTGATGGTCGCTATAGAAGCCAACTTCACACTTTAGCTCCTTTTTTCTCGGAATTCGGATTGATAAAATATCGCGTACGAATTGAAGTAGAATACTTTCTTTTTCTGGCAAAACAAAAATTATTTACACTGCCCGAAGGAGTAAAGCCTCATACTCTTCGCAAAATTTACGAAGACTTTTCGGAAGAAGATGCCCTTCAAATAAAGCACATCGAAAGAACGACAAACCATGATGTAAAAGCAGTAGAATATTTTCTAAAAGAAAAATTCGCTAAACTACATGCCGGTGAAGCAGTAGAATGGGTGCACTTCGGATTGACCTCTCAAGACATAAACAACACTGCAATTCCATTATTATGGAAGGAATCTCTTGAAGAGCAATATTATCCAGCCTTATCCAACTTGATTTTGCACTTAAGGAAGATGGCAAATGATTGGATTGGGATACCTATGCTGGCTAGAACACACGGGCAACCTGCGTCCCCTACTACACTTGGAAAAGAATGGATGGTGTTTGTTGAACGGCTGGAACGACAATTAGAACAATTGTCTCACATACCTTTTGCAGCAAAATTTGGCGGTGCTACAGGAAATTTCAATGCTCATTTTGTTGCCTTTCCAAAAATGAATTGGATAAAATTTGGCAACGATTTTGTTGAATCTCTTGGTTTAGAAAGAATGCAGTTTACGACTCAAATTGAGCATTACGACTCATTAGCTGCACAATTTGATGCACTCAAGCGAATCAATACTATTTTGATTGATTTATGCCGTGATGCTTGGACTTATATTTCTATGGACTACTTCAAGCAACAAACAAAATCAGGCGAAGTCGGATCATCAGCAATGCCCCATAAGGTGAATCCTATTGATTTTGAAAATGCAGAAGGAAATCTGGGAATAGCCAATGCTCTCTATGAACATTTATCTTCAAAACTACCTGTAAGCCGCCTCCAGCGCGACCTGACTGATAGCACTGTTTTACGGAATATAGGTGTTCCTATGGCTCATAGTTTTCTTTCTCTTCGCTCGCTTGAAAAAGGATTAGGTAAACTTTTGCTTAATCGCGAAAAACTAAATGCTGATCTTGAAAATAATTGGGCTGTGGTAGCAGAAGCTATTCAAACCATTTTGCGTAGAGAAAACTATCCACAACCTTATGAAGCATTGAAAGCTTTAACACGCGGAAAGTCGGGAATCTCCAAAGACGATATTCATCAGTTTATTGACACACTTAACGTATCAGAAAAAGTAAAGAAGGAACTACGAAACATCACACCACAAAATTATGTGGGAGTACCTTTCGAATATTAGTGAGGATGAAGACAGAAAGCCATTTTCATTGCTTACCTAAGCCCTTGTTGGAAGACTTGTGTTCTATTTCGGAATTTGATCAGCATGCTTTTATAGAAGCACATCAACAAGCAGCTGTAACATCTATCCGATTAAATCCTAAAAAGAAATTTTTAGATGATGAACTTTCTTCTGAAACCATACCTTGGTGTGAAAACGGAAGAATATTACCAAAGCGGCCAGTTTTTACACTTGATCCCGTGTATCATGCCGGTGGATATTATGTGCAAGAAGCCTCTTCTATGTTTTTAGACTATCTTCTTGGGCAATTATTGCCCTCCCGATCTTCTTTACGAGTTTTAGACCTATGTGCCGCTCCGGGTGGGAAAAGCACCCTGCTCAGTTCTTTTTTTGATACAGACACATTGATTATCTCTAATGAAGTGATACGAACTCGTGCTTCTATCTTAGAAGAAAATGTTGTTAGATGGGGTTTTGCAAATAATTGGGTAACCTGCAATGATGCTAAACAGTTTTCAGCATTGACCGGATATTTTGATGTAATTGTTGTTGATGCACCCTGTAGCGGATCCGGATTGTTTAGAAAAGATAAGGCAGCCTTAGAAGAATGGAGTGAAGCCAACGTAACCCTTTGTTGTGCACGCCAAAAACGAATCGTAGCAGATATTTGGCCGGCACTTAAAACCGGTGGAATATTAATTTATGCTACTTGCTCTTACTCAACGCAGGAAGATGAAGCTATTCTTGATTGGGCAGGAGAATCATTTGATGTCAGTACTTTACAAGTCAACGTTCCTGAAAACTGGGGCATCATTGAAACATGCAGCAGTAAAGGACATTATGGATATAGATTCTTACCCGATCGGCTAAAGGGAGAAGGTTTTTTTATAGCAGCATTGCAAAAGGAAGATTTACAAAAAGCTTTGACTTTTCCAAAATTTAAAAGTGCTGACAACAAAAAATTTCATTCAATTGGAGCTAATTTTCTGAATCTTACAGAAAAAGATTTGATACTTCAACATAAGGACACATTTGTATGTTTTCAAAACCAACATGAAGTTGACTATAACTTACTTAAAAAGCACTTGTATATTCGCCGAGTAGGCACAGCACTTGGTACACCGACAGGAAAAGATTGGCTACCGGCTCATGATATCGCATTTAGCATAGCCCGGTCTGAGTCGTTGCCCAATATTGAGCTTTCTAAAATAGATGCACTACATTTTTTAAAAAAAGAAGAAATCAGCATAATACCATCACAAAAAGGGTGGTTGTTAATAACCTTTCAAGGCTTAGGTTTGGGATGGATAAAATCTTTAGGTAATCGAATAAATAATTACTTACCAAAACATTGGCGAATTCGTATGGACATCTCAGAGTTTTAGTTTTTAGTGTCTATACTTTTTTGTCCGATGTGCGTGCAAAGGAAGGCAAATAGTGGCGGTACTGACCCGTCCTGAAAGCGGAAAGCAAAACGGGAAAAGGGTTTTAGGCAAAAATGGTGAATGTGGAAAGCTTTTTTGTTTCGACAGGCTTAACACAAGGATTTTGGGCGGTTTTAAGCACCAAATACGAACAGAAAAGACAAAGAAAATGAAAGAGTGACTGTGGTGTTTTCGTATCTAAAATTCTTCGTCACAATTCATTTTTTATAGGTTTTTAAATGTAAACCTATTTCAGGGCAAGACAGTTTCAATAAACCTAAAAAAAGCTGCTCATATTGAGCAGCTTTTTCAGGTATTCAAACCAACTTTAAAAATCTATTCTTCTTCATCAAACTGAAGGACATCGCGGTTTGCCATAAGAAGGTCAAACTCTTCTTTAGAGCCTACAACTATGTCATCAAAATCACGGCTTCCGGTTCCGGCAGGAATTAGATTTCCGGTGATTACGTTTTCTTTCAATCCCATTAGACTATCACTTTTTCCGGTGATGGCTGCGGTAGATAATACTTTGGTTGTTTCTTGGAATGAAGCGGCTGAGATCCAGCTTTGCGTACCCAAAGATGCCTTGGTAATACCATGCAACATTGGGGTGGAAGTGGCTGGGTTAGCATCGCGAAATTCCACCAATTTTTTATCTGAACGGCGAAGCAAACTATTTTCTTCACGAATTTCACGAAGTGTTGCAATTTGTCCGGCATGAAGTTTATCACTACTTCCTGCATCTGTAACTACTTTCTTATCGAAAATCCAGTCGTTTTCTTCAATCAATTCAAACTTATCAACAGTATCATCTTCAAGGAATTTTGTATCACCCGGATCAACCACATTCACCTTGCGCATCATCTGGCGCACGATAACTTCAATGTGCTTATCGTTGATTTTTACTCCTTGTAAACGATATACTTCCTGAATTTCATTAACCAAGTATTCTTGAACAGCAAACGGGCCTTTGATGGCAAGAATATCTCCGGGCGTAGTAGCTCCATCGGAGAGCGCATTTCCTGCCTTTACGAAGTCGCCGTCTTGCACCATGATATGTCGAGTCAAAGGAACGAGATATTTTTTCACTAATCCTTCACGACTTTCAATCACTATCTCGCGGTTGCCTCGCTTAATGTTTCCAAAAGTCACTACCCCATCTACTTCGGCAACGACAGCCGGATTTGATGGATTACGAGCTTCGAACAATTCTGTTACACGTGGAAGACCTCCGGTGATATCTCGGCTACGACCCATAATACGTGGGATTTTCACGAGAACCTGTCCATTATGCACATCTTCCTCGGCATCAACAACAATATGTGATCCAACAGGAAGGTTGTAGGTTTTGGCTTCTTTTCCTTCTATAATAATACCCGGAATTTTTGTTTTATCCTTTGTTTCAATTACTACCTTTTCGCGGTGTCCGGTTTGTTCGTCTGCTTCTTCGCGGAAGGTTACCCCTTCTATTACGTGTTCAAATTTCACGCGTCCGGAAACTTCAGAAATAATCACGGCATTAAACGGATCCCACGTACAGATAACATCGCCTTTTGCAATTTTCTGCCCATCTTTTACTTTCAAGATTGAGCCATAAGGAATGTTATTAGTAATCAACAAACGATCGTTAGTAACATCTACAATTCTCACTTCACCTGTACGACCGATAACAACTGTTTGTTTTTCACCTTCTGCATCAACATAAGTTGTAGTACGCACACCATCAAACTGAATAGTGCCTTCAAAACGAGCAGACAATTGACTTTCAATAGCAGATGCGCCGGCGACACCACCCACGTGGAAGGTACGGAGAGTAAGCTGTGTACCTGGTTCACCGATAGACTGTGCTGCAATGATACCAACTGCATCACCTTTTTGCGTCATGTAACCGGTTGCTAAGTTTTTACCATAACATTTGGCACAAACACCCCGACGAGCCTCGCAAGTCAATACTGAGCGAATTTCTACTGTATCTACACCGGCTTCTTCAATCGCATGAGCTATTGCTTCTGTGATTTCTTCTCCGGCAGCTATAATTAATGTATCGTTGATAGGATTATATACATCGTGCAAAGAAGTTCGGCCAATGATACGATCAAATAATGGCTCTACAATTTCTTCATTGTCTTTCAGTGATGAAGTTGCAATACCACGCAATGTTCCACAATCTTCTTCATTGATCACTACGTCTTGTGCCACATCTACTAAACGTCGAGTTAGATAACCGGCATCCGCAGTTTTAAGGGCTGTATCGGCAAGACCTTTACGCGCACCGTGGGTAGAGATGAAGTATTCAAGAACCGAAAGACCGGTCTTAAAGTTAGAAAGGATGGGGTTTTCAATGATTTCAGAACCGGAAGAACCAGAACGACGAGGCTTAGCCATCAGGCCTCTTAACCCAGCCAACTGCTTTACCTGTTGTTTAGATCCACGCGCACCGGAATCAAGCATCATATACACGGAGTTAAATCCTTGCTTGTCACTTGCCATTTCTCGAATCAAGGTTTCGGTTACACGTGTATCAACACGACTCCAAATATCAATGATTTGGTTGTAGCGTTCGTTATTGGTGATAAGTCCCATATTGTAGTTATCCCAAACCTCGTCCACTTCGCCTTGAGCCGACTTTACCAATTCCGCTTTCACATCAGGAATCTTCAGATCATTGATGGAGAAAGATAATCCACCTCGGAATGCGGTACGGAAACCTAATGTTTTAATATCATCCAGGAATTGTACTGTTTTAGGGATACCTGCATTCACCAAGATTGCACCGATAATTTCACGCAAAGATTTCTTGGTCAGAATTGCATTTACAAAACCATTTTCTTTAGGGACAAATTGGTTAAAAATGACTCTTCCAACTGTTGTTTCAAGCAATTGCTTTTTAAGCGTACCATCATTTTGCAAAACGTCCACTTTCACTTTTATCCAAGCGTGGAGGTCAACCCGATTCTCATTGTGGGCAATTATCACTTCTTCAGGAGAATAGAAACTCATGCCTTCTCCCTTGATGATTTCATCGCCCATTGTTTTCTTGCCCTTGGAAATGTAGTATAGTCCCAGAACCATGTCCTGTGAAGGAAGGGTAATGGGTGTACCATTTTGCGGATTCAAGATATTGTGAGAGGCTAGCATTAATAATTGTGCTTCCAAAATTGCTGCATGACTCAAAGGAACGTGTACCGCCATTTGGTCACCATCGAAATCGGCGTTGAACGCAGAACATACTAACGGATGTAGCTGAATAGCTTTACCTTCAATTAAGCGAGGCTGGAATGCTTGAATAGACAAACGGTGAAGCGTTGGGGCGCGGTTTAGAAGAACCGGATGTCCCTTCAACACATTTTCAAGAATATCCCAAACTACACTCTCTTTCTTTTCAACTAATTTTTTGGCACTCTTAACCGTTTTTACTATACCTCTTTCAATGAGCTTGCGGATGATAAATGGCTTGAATAATTCTGCAGCCATATCTTTTGGAATACCACACTCATGTAATTTCATTTCAGGTCCAACTACGATCACCGAACGGCCTGAGTAGTCCACACGTTTACCGAGTAGGTTTTGACGGAAACGACCTTGTTTACCTTTCAAAACATCGGAAAGAGATTTTAAGGCACGTCCACCTTCTGCTTTCACCGCGTTCGATTTACGTGAGTTGTCAAAGAGGCTATCTACTGCTTCTTGCAACATCCGTTTTTCGTTACGCAAGATAACTTCAGGTGCTTTAATTTCTATCAAACGCTTCAAGCGATTATTGCGGATGATAACTCGGCGATATAAATCGTTCAAGTCGGATGAAGCAAAACGACCGCCATCTAAGGGTACTAAAGGACGAAGCTCCGGCGGAATGACCGGAAGATATTGCATCACCATCCATTCCAGACGATTTTCTACGCGCGTATTTGCATCACGAAATGCTTCAACCACGGAAAGACGCTTTAGTGCTTCTTGCTTACGTTGCTGCGAAGTTTCATTTGCTGCTGCATTACGAAGGTCGTAAGACAATTGGTCTAAATCAATACGACTTAGTAAGGCTTGCAATGCCTCTGATCCCATTTTGGCAATGAACTTATTGGGGTCTTCGTCTGGCAGATATTGATTTTCTTTAGAAATGCTATCGAGAATTTCTAAATACTCATCTTCTGTGAGCAACTGTAAATCAGTATTTTCAGTTTCGCGCAAATTTAGTTTTTGACGAATCAAATCCTCTGCTTCGCCGCCCTGCACCACTACATAACGCTCATAATACACGATGCTTTCCAATTTCTTGGAACTTACGCCGAGCATATAACCGATTTTATTGGGCAACGATTTGAAATACCAAATATGTACAACGGGAACTACCAATTTGATGTGCCCCATGCGTTCGCGACGAACTTTTTTCTCTGTTACTTCTACACCACAACGGTCGCAAACGATTCCCTTATAACGAATACGTTTGTACTTTCCACAATAACATTCGTAGTCCTTTACCGGACCAAATATTTTTTCGCAAAATAAACCATCCCGTTCTGGTTTGTAAGTACGATAGTTGATGGTTTCAGGCTTTAACACCTCGCCATACGAACGATCCAAAATGGCATCCGGCGATGCCAAACTTATCGTGATTTTATTAAATCCGGATTTAGGACGGTTTTCTTTTTTTATTGCCATATTAAAAAGAAGTATTTTTAAAGTTTTTTGATAGCTTTTAAATCATTAAAAGCAAAAGAAATACAGAGGGTGCAAATGCTTTGCAGATTAAGCACCCTCTGAAAAATATGACTATTCAAATTTCAATTCAAGTCCTAAGCCTCTCAGCTCATTTACCAATACGTTAAACGATTCTGGAATGCCCGGTTTAGGTACGTTGTCTCCTTTTACAATGGCTTCGTAGGTTTTTGCACGACCTACAATGTCATCTGATTTCAAGGTCAACAATTCTTGAAGAATATTGGCTGCGCCGTAAGCTTCCAATGCCCAAACCTCCATTTCACCAAAACGCTGACCACCAAATTGAGCTTTACCGCCCAATGGTTGTTGTGTAATCAGTGAATATGGACCGATAGAACGAGCGTGCATTTTATCGTCCACCATGTGGTGTAGCTTAATCATGTAGATGATTCCCACAGTTGCCTTTTGGTGGAAACGCTCACCGGTTTCGCCATCATAAAGGTAGGTATGACCAAATTCAGGTAAACCAGCCTCGCCAATGAGTTCTCCAATTTCTTCTACAGCCGCACCATCAAAGATGGGTGTAGCAAACTTAACACCCAACTTCTCGCCTGCCCAGCCGAGTACGGTTTCGTAAATCTGACCTAAGTTCATACGAGAAGGTACGCCCAATGGGTTTAGCACGATATCTACCGGAGTTCCGTCTTCAAGGAAAGGCATATCTTCTGCGCGAACGATACGGGCAACAATACCTTTGTTACCGTGGCGACCCGCCATTTTATCTCCTACTTTCAACTTACGCTTTGAAGCCAGATAAACCTTTGCCAATTTTAGAACGCCGGTTGGTAGTTCGTCACCAATAGAGAGATTAAATTTCTCACGCTTGTAACGACCAATTTCTTCGTTGAATTTGATATTGTAATTGTGCAACAATTGGTTGATGGAGTCATCGGTTTCAGCATCACCCGTCCAACCCAATGAATTCACGTTGGCATAATCAATTGAACCAAGAGTTTTGCTATTAAATTTGCCTCCCTTAGCAAGCACTAATTCACCAAAATTGTTAGAAATACCTTGTGATGATTTATCTTTCAATAAAGTCATCAATTTTTCCATCAACAGGTTTTTCAAATCGTCAATGTTCTTTTCATGAACTTTTTCGATTTTTTCTAAAGCTGCTTTTTCACGAACTTTCGAGTTTTTATCTTTCTTAGATCGTTGGAATAGTTTTTTATCAATAACAATGCCTTCTACACCGCTTGGTGCTTTTAGAGAAGCATCTTTTGCATCGCCTGCTTTGTCGCCAAAGATGGCGCGTAAAAGTTTTTCTTCCGGTGTCGGATCTGTTTCACCTTTTGGTGTAATTTTTCCAATCAATATATCACCTTCACCTATATGGGCACCTACGCGAATGATACCATTTTCATCCAAATCTTTCGTTGCTTCTTCAGAAACGTTTGGTATGTCCGGTGTCAGTTCTTCTTCACCTAATTTTGTGTCGCGAACTTCCAATTCATATTCATCAATATGAACAGAAGTAAACCAATCTTCACGAACTACTTTTTCATTGATTACAATGGCATCTTCGAAATTGTAACCTTTCCATGGCATGAAGGCTACTTTCAGATTACGTCCTAAAGCCAATTCACCATTTTGAGTAGCATATCCTTCAGTCAAGAAATCACCTTGTTTCACCTTTTGTCCACGACGAACTGCCGGCTTCAATGTGATGCTGGTACTTTGGTTGGTTTTGATGTACTTAGTTAGGGTATATACTTTCAAATCGTCTTCGAAAGAAACCAACCGAGCTTTATCACTACGTTCATAGCGTACATGAATTTCTTTGGCATCCACATATTCTACCACACCATTTCCATCAGCATGAATCTGGATCCTTGCATCGCGAGCTGCTTTCCCTTCTAATCCGGTACCTACAATAGGCACTTGAGGACGAATGAGGGGAACAGCTTGACGTTGCATGTTTGATCCCATCAAGGCACGGTTGGCATCATCATGCTCAAGGAATGGAATTAACGAAGCCGACAAACCAACAATTTGGTTGGGGGCAACGTCCATATATTCTACTTCTTGTGGTTCAAGAATGGGGAAATCTCCGGTTTGACGGCTGGTGATTGCCTTTTCAACAAACACACCTTTTTCATCAAGGGGAACGTTTGCTTGGGCAATTTTCTTTTCATCTTCTTCTTCAGCACTAAGGAAAGTATAGTTTTTCAAATCTACTTTTCCTTCTTTTACTTTACGATAAGGCGTTTCGATAAAGCCCATATCGTTGATTTTAGCGTGAACGCAAAGAGTTGAGATCAACCCGATGTTTGGACCTTCCGGTGTTTCGATGGTGCACAAGCGACCATAGTGAGAATAGTGTACGTCACGCACCTCAAATCCTGCACGCTCCCTGCTCAAACCGCCGGGGCCGAGTGCTGAAATACGACGCTTGTGTGTGATTTCCGACAACGGATTCGTTTGATCGAGAAATTGAGAAAGTTGAGAAGTACCAAAAAATGAGTTGATTACAGAAGAAAGTGTCCGGGCATTGATCAGATCAATTGGTGTAAACACTTCATTGTCTCGCACATTCATGCGTTCGCGAATGGTGCGAGCCATACGAGCTAAACCTACGCCAAACTGTGCAAACAATTGCTCGCCTACGGTACGTACACGACGATTGCTCAAGTGGTCAATATCATCAATTTCTGCTTTACCATTAGTCAGGCGAACCAAGTATTTAATGATAGAAATGATGTCTTGCTTGGTCAGCACTTTAGTGTTTAGATTGCTATCTAAACCTAATTTTCGATTGATTTTATATCTTCCTACTTCACCTAAATCATAACGCTTGTCCGAGAAGAAGAGCTTATCAATAATTCCTCGTGCTGTCTCGTCATCCGGCGCATCAGATCCGCGAAGTTGACGATAGATATGTTGAACCGCTTCCAGTTCTGAGTTAGAGGTATCTTTATTTAGGGTATTGTATATAATGGAATAGTCGCCGCTAACTTCTTCTTTTTGAAGGAAGATAGTTTTGATACCCATTTCAACAATCATGTTTGCACTATCTTCATCCAACACATTATCGCGGTCTAAAACCACTTCATTACGTTCGATAGTAACCACTTCACCGGTATCTTCATCAACGAAATCTTCTGTCCAACTACGAAGTACGCGAGCAGCCAAGCGGCGGCCAATATTGGCTTCTAATGCTTTACGTTCAGCTTTCACTTCATCAGCCATTCCGAATAATTCCAGAATGTCTTTATCCGTTTCAAAACCGATTGAGCGAAGCAAAGTAGTTACCGGAAATTTCTTTTTACGATCAATGTATGCATACATCACATTATTGATGTCGGTAGCAAATTCCATCCAAGCTCCTTTGAAAGGAATGACACGGGCAGAATAGATTTTAGTTCCGTTTGGATGCACACTTTGTCCGAAGAAAACGCCCGGTGAGCGGTGAAGCTGAGAAACCACTACACGTTCAGCACCATTGATAACGAAAGTACCACGCGGAGTCATGTATGGGATGTTTCCCAAAAACACATCTTGAACGATGGTTTCAAAATCAACGTGCTCTTCATCATTACAAGACAAGCGCAGCTTTGCTTTCAGCGGTACGGAATAAGTAAGCCCGCGCTCCATACACTCTTCAATAGTGTAGCGAGGCGGATCTACGAAATAATCTAAAAATTCCAGAACAAAAATGTTTCGTGTATCCGTAATGGGAAAATTTTCCTTGAATACACGGAACAATCCTTCATTGTTACGCTTATCGGGCGTAGTTTCGAGCTGAAAGAAGTCCTTAAACGATTGAAGCTGGATGTCCAGCAGATCAGGTGTTTCGGCGATATCATGTATCTTTCCGAAATTGACTCTACCGGTAGCGGTTCGTTTTTTAGTTATAGCCATAGTATCTTTAAAAACTCTTATTTTATTTACAAACAAATAATGCCCAACCCCAAAGGAAAATACCTTTTTGGTCAGGTTCTTGTATTAACAGTAATTCGTTAGAATGTTGTTGCGCACAGCTAGCTCCCCGGCAAAGGGAGTGCAAATATAGAATAGTTTCGGCGTTTTATCAAAATTTATTCCAAAAAACTAAAAATTCACAATTTTTTTTCACTTTTTTAATCGTATCATCCCCCAAAAACCATTTTAACGGCAGTTTTATCTTGGCACATACACAACAAATTTTTCTTTGAAAAACGCTTCAGGAAAAAGATCATAAATAGGGAAAAGATGTGGGCGTAAACCTGAATTTCTTATTTCCTCTTGCAAATCACCTCCTTTCAGGCACAGTAAACCATTAGCAAATTCATCGCTCATTCTTCCTTTTTGTAATACCGGTTTTATCCATTTCCACAAATCTGAAAGTGGTGCCACAGCACGTGAAACAGCAAAATCAAAATTTCCGGGTATTGCTTCTACCCTTGAATGTACTGCTCGCACATTTTGTAATTCGATAGCTGCTGATACTTCCTGTACGACTTTTATTTTTTTCCCAATACTGTCTGCCAACAGAAATGAAACTTGGGGGAAGAATATGGATAAAGGAATGCCGGGAAAACCGCCACCGGTACCTATATCAACGACTTTGGCTCCATCATGAAAGCTGCAAATTGCGGCAATCGCCAAAGAATGTAAAACATGCTTTTCATAGAGTGAGTCAATATCTTTTCTTGAAACTACATTTATCTTTTCGTTCCATTCTCTGTATAGATTTTCAAGTTTAGAGAATTGTTGAAATTGCTTTGGGGTAAAATCAGCAAAGTATCTATTAATTATTTCCACTGTTGTTTGTTTTTCAAAAAAATATAGGGGCTGAGTACAAAGTTATATACTGCCCAACCGAAATCGCAAAATGGGAGAAGAGGTGTAATTTTTCCGGCTCTCAGTTTTTTATCAGCTATTATCCATATTGACCAATATAAACCACTTCTGACAACCATCCCTGCAAATAGATAAAAAGTAGGTGCAACAAAAAGAAGGGTGATAAACAAAGTCCACATCGCAGCATGAGAGAAGGCATACCCAGTCAACAAAATTTGCACGATTGGCTTATAGAGTTTTCCGGTACTGACATGCCGTTGCTTTTGATGCAACCATTCAGCCCAAGTTTGTTTAGGCTCGGATATTGTAATCGCCTGTTGAGTTGCAACTATTTCCGTATTGTTTGCATTAGCACAGCAACGCATCAGTAAATCATCATCACCGGAGGGAATATTGTTCCATAGTAAAGACTGTTGTGCTTGGATAAAAACAGATTTTTTACAAGCTAAATTTCGGCCAACAGCCATGAAGGGCAAGCCGGCACGTGCAAAACCGGTAAATTGAACAAATGTATGTAAGGTTTCCCATCGAATAAAAGCATTGAGAAAGCCCGGTTGTGCCTTCATATCACCAAATCCGGCTACAATTTCTTTATCTTCCAATAAAGGGCTTGTCATCTCCTTCAACCAATTATCGGATGTCGGAAAACAATCGGCATCGGTTAGTAGCAGTAATTCATATTGAGCCTGCTGAACGCCTAAAGAAAGAGCAAATTTTTTTCCCTTAAATGTACGTGGTTGATCCTGAGAAATAGATACGTGTATCAGGTGTTGAAATTTCTTTTCTAAATCCAACAATACCTCATTTGATTCATCTGTTGAAGCATCATTCACTACTATTACTTCAAAACAATTTTCACCACTTTCATTCGTATATCTTTGCGACAAAATCGCGGGAAGGAATCGTGCTAAATTTTTTGCTTCATTATGTGCGCAGATTATAACTGAAACTGGCTGTACATCTCGTTTCTTATGCCTTTGGTTGTAAAAAACAAAAAGGCTTCTCATAGAAAAATAGAGTGCAAAAAATAATTGCACAGCAATAGCGAATAAAAAACAACCCAATAAAAAATAAATTGGCACGGCGGTAAAGATAACGGACATAATTTTTTCTCTGCACCTTGCCTAACTTTTTAAATACAATCAACAACTCATTCGATCATACTTACTGAATATGGATTTTGAACTCAAAGCACAAGACCCCAATAGTCAAGCTCGTGCAGGTATTTTACATACTGATCATGGTAACATTCACACACCTATTTTCATGCCTGTTGGCACAGTAGGTAGTGTAAAGGCCGTATCGCAACAACAATTAGAAGATGAGATAAAAGCAGAAATCATTTTAGGAAACACCTATCATTTATATCTACGTCCGGGAACAGATGTTTTGGAAGCGGCTGGAGGATTACATCAATTCAACGGATGGCATAAACCCATCCTAACAGACAGTGGTGGCTATCAAGTATTTTCACTCTCCAACAATAGAAAACTGACCGAAAATGGTGCTGTATTTCAATCTCACATAGATGGTTCTAAGCATCTTTTTTCACCAGAAAATGTAATGGATATTCAACGAAGTATAGGAGCCGACATCATTATGGCTTTTGATGAATGCCCACCTTACCCTTCAGACTATGAATATGCAAAAAAGTCAATGGAGTTAACCCATCGTTGGCTTGCACGTTGCGATAAAAGGCTCAACGAATCCGAACCTAAATATGGTTATCGTCAATCATTATTCCCCATTGTTCAGGGTAGCACTTACAAAGATTTGCGTATTGCGTCTGCACAATTTATATCCGGCATGGAGGCTGATGGTAATGCAATTGGCGGTTTAAGTGTGGGAGAACCTGAAGAATTGATGTATGACATGTGTGCACTTTGTTGTGAACATCTTCCAAAAGAAAAGCCTCGTTATTTAATGGGGGTAGGCACTCCTTGGAATATACTTGAAAACATTGCGCTCGGAGTGGATATGTTCGACTGCGTGATGCCCACCCGCAATGGACGAAACGGGATGCTTTTTACAACAAAAGGAGTCATTAACATTAAAAACAAACGTTGGGCTACAGACTTTACTCCGCTTGATTCAGGTTTGGAATGCACAACAAGTAATTATTATACAAAAGCTTATTTACGTCACTTGTTTGTTGCAAATGAATTACTCGGTTTACAAATTGCCAGCATTCATAATTTAGCGTTCTATCTGCACTTAGTACGTGAAGCTCGTGTACACATCATTTCTGGTGATTTTAAAACATGGAAAGATGCCCTGATACCACAATTAAAGCAACGATTGTAGCTGATATTTTAAGATAACTTTGAGATAAAATCAAGACCATTGATTAATCTTTTGATTTTTTGAGCATCTAATTTAGTATGATGACTAAAAACGATCAAAATGATTTTTCACAGCACATTTTGTCTGTGTCTGCAACGATGCTTGGTTTTAGTTTTTTAGTGTTTACTTCTGTCAATGATGGAAATTTTCTCTATCCCAAGCTCACCGACATATTTGCAGCCATAGCTATTGTTGCATTTTCAACCAGTACACTCCTCTCCTTTCTTTCATGGCGTGGAAGGCTTCATCATAAAGCCTATGAATATATAGCCGACTTTGTTTTTTTGTTTGGTGTATTAGTCATTTGTGGTTCAACTCTTTTTATGATACTCAATAGGAAGTAGATAATTGTCTTATGTTTTAAATTTAATCCCCCCCTCAATTCTACCGATTACGCAATTAGCTTACAATGAATTAACTACAAAAAAAAGCCTGAATTTCCTAAGCAGTTTAGCTTTTCGAGGAAAATTCAGGCTTTTATAAAAAAGACTAAAATTTTTAAATTATTGAACCGGTGCAGCCGTCTGGCGGCCTGAGATTCTACCTGTTTTCATCAATCCATCGTATTGACGCATTAGCAAATGGCTTTCAATTTGCTGCAAGGTATCAAGGATTACCCCTACCCCAATCAGCATTGAAGTGCCACCAAAGAAGCTGGAAAAACCGCTGGTCACACCAAGCAAAGCAGCTACACCCGGAAGCACACCTGCGGCAGCCAAAAATACGGCACCCGGCAAAGTAATACGATCCATGATAGTAGCAATATAGTTTGCTGTTGGCTCACCCGGCTTCACTCCTGGAATAAAACTATTGTTTCGCTTCAGATTATCCGCCATTTCGGTTGGATTAAAAATAAGAGCTGTATAAAAATAAGTAAACGCAATTACGAGAATAGCGTAAATCAAATTGTACCAAAAAGTAGTGTAATCAGACAAAGCACGAACAAAGCCCGCTGCATTTTCATTATCAGATGCAAAGCCGGCAATGGTAGCGGGAATGAACATGATAGCCTGAGCAAAGATAATTGGCATAACGCCCGCAGAGTTCACCTTTAAAGGGATAAAGTCACGAGAACCGCTTACTTCGCGTGCAGCATTGGTTGAGCCAATGATGCGACGAGCAAAATTAAGTGGGATTTTACGTACACCTTGTGTCAATAAAATCAAGCCAACAATAACGGCAATAAAAACCGCAAGCTCTATCAAAAAGATTAGTAAGCCGCCGCCGCCGCCTATGTTTTTGGCATCAAACTCTTGAATTAAAGAGTGTGGTAAGCGAGCTATGATACCTACCATAATAATAAGTGAGGTACCATTTCCTATTCCCTTATCTGTTATTTTTTCGCCTAACCACATAACGAAAAGCGTGCCGGCAGTAAGCACAACAACAGTTGAAAGCCAAAATAAGAATGGAGCCGCCAAGTACTCAGGCACAACTGCAGCACCTGTTTGCGTGCGCAAATAGGCAACATAAGCACTGGCTTGAAAGGCAGTTACCAACACGGTAATATACCGTGTATATTGATTAATTTTTCTTCTTCCACTTTCTTCCTTTTGCAGCTTAGCTACTTGAGGTACAACAATACCGGCAAGCTGCATAAAAATGGAGGCCGAAATGTAAGGCATAACACCCAAAGCAAAAATGGATGCTCGATTAAAAGCACCGCCTGCAAAGGCATTGAGGATACCTAACAATCCGTTTTGATTGCTATCTAAGGTAAGCAAATTGGGGTTGATACCAGGTAATGTGACATAACACCCTACTCGATACACAAGGATAAGGGTTAGTGTAAACAGAATACGCTTACGGAGCTCTTCAATAGCCCAGATATTTTTAAGCGTTTCGACAAATTTCTTCACTGTGAACTGTTGTTGATCTAAAAAATGAATTGCGAATAAACGACAAAAGGCACATTTCACCAAATGCAACCTTTTGTGTCGAATTTGTGAGTCCTTTTACTAAACCAACTCTATAGTACCTCCGGCAGCTTCAATTGCTTGTTTAGCTTTGGCGCTTACGGCATTTACTTTAAAAGTCATTTTGGTTTTCAGTTCGCCATTTCCCAAAATTTTAACTACATCAGTACGATTGATTAAACCGGTTATGTATAAAATTTCTGGTGAGAATTCTGTAATACTGTATTTTTCAATCAAGAAATCAAGCTGACCTAAATTAAAAACTTTGTTTTCAATTCGATTTAGGCTCTTGAAACCACGTTTAGGCATACGGCGCTGAATAGGCATTTGACCACCTTCATGACCTTTTTTAGATTGATAACCGGTGCGTGATTGTTGACCTTTGTTACCTTTTCCGGCAGTAGTACCGCCGCCGCCTTCACCGCGACCTACGCGTTTTCTAGATTGGGTGGCACCTTGTGCCGGCTTGAGATTGTGCAGTTGCATCTTTTTTTAAGTTTTTTTACTTGCGCGGAACTTGTTTTTTTTAACCGCTCGCAAATGTGTTGAAAATAAAAATTGTCTTAGGCAGTGACGTGTTCAACCTTAACCAAGTGATGAACAGTATTAACCATACCGAGGATTGATGGAGTTGCTTCTACTTCTACTGAAGAATGTAGTTTACGCAATCCAAGCGCTTTAAGAGTACGCTTTTGACGCTCGGGGCGATCAATGCCGCTTTTTACTTGTGTTACTTTAATTTTTGACATTGGAAATTGAATTTCGGGCTGCGAAGGTAATAAAAAGTTTGATTTTTATAAAATTCTTTATGAAGCAATTTTTTAAACGGGTATTTAACTAAAACAAATTTTAATTCCGATGAGAAATATGCTTTAACTAAATAGTGTAAAAAGCAATAAGCTTCATTAAAAAATGATTTGACAATTTGAGGAAATAAGGTAGTTAAATTCAATAGTCGCCCAATGTTTCTTTTAATTGAGCTTCTGCCAATTCGAGTTGCTTATCATTAGGTGCTATACCGTGCCATTCGTGAGTTCCTTCCATAAAATCAACCCCTTTACCCATGATGGTATTCATCAGAATACACACTGGTTTTCCTTTACCTAAATGTTCGCTTTTTGCTTTTTCAAGTGTAGCAACCACTTCTGCCATATTGTTTCCATCCATCTCCAAAACATCCCATCCAAACGCTATAAACTTTTCCTTTAGCGGAGCAATATTCATCACATTAGCGGTACTGCCGTCTATTTGTTGCCCATTTACGTCAATAGTTGCAATGAGGTTATCAATTTTATGATGGGCAGCAAACAGGATAGCTTCCCAATTTTGACCTTCTTGAAGTTCACCATCGCCATGCAATGAAAAAACAAAATGGGAATCTCTATTTAGTTTTTTAGTCAATGCTGCACCGGATGCTACGCTCAAACCCTGACCTAAGGAGCCGCTAGCAATTCGCACACCCGGCAGACCCTCATGTGTGGTGGGGTGACCTTGTAAACGAGAATTAATTTGACGAAAAGTAGCTAATTCAGCTAAAGGGAAATAGCCGGATCGTGCTAATACGCTATAAAATACAGGAGAAATGTGTCCATTTGAAAGAAAGAATAAATCTTCACCTTTTCCATCCATCGTAAAATGTCTGGGGTCGTGCTTCATGATTTTAAAATAAAGTGCCACCAAAAAATCGGTACAGCCCAAAGAGCCGCCGGGATGACCACTTTGACAAGCATGAACCATTCTAACAATGTCGCGTCTAACCTGAGTAGCTGTATCCTGCAAATGTTGCAAATCCATGAAGTATAAAATTGTGCGGCAAAGCTAAAATTTTTGTGGTAAGGAAATAGCCAAATCAAAATAAAGTTGGAATAAAAAAAGCGGGCTATATCTTATGGATACAGCCCGCAAAAAGTTTTCGTCTAATTAAAGAAATTTATTCGACAATCACTTTAGTAACACCGTAATTTTTACCATCAGCTACTCGAATCACATACATACCCGGAACAATAGCACCCGGGATAATAGTAGTTTGATTTACTCCAGCAGAAGCATGAACCAAAGTGCGATAAACTTCACGCCCGTTAAGATCATACAGAGAAACTGTTGTTGGTGCAGCCTTATCTAAAGCATAAGCAAAAGTGATGTGAGAGCTGGAAGCTTTGCCATAAACCGTAATCGGAAGTTGATTATTTCCATGAACAGTTAGGATTCCATTTGTTCCTTGAGTAACAACGCTGTCAACACGCCATTGAGCGCAGTTGTTAGCCGTTGCAGAGCATACGTATTTGAAAGCAAGGTAGATCTGTTGAGAAGCTAAACTGGAGGAATAGTTTGTCCATGTTGTAGAAGCATTTGACAAGTTGATTTGTAGGCTTGTCCATGTTGCGCTGTTGGGGTTTCCGGTGCCTGAATAGTTAGTAGAATACAATACATCTATATCACTTCCTGTAAAACCTTTGTATGCTTGAAAATACAACATTACATTGTTTTGTCCTGCCAAATTTACTAGTGGTGTAATCAACCAATCTTCGTTATCGTTTGCTACGGGCGGAGTTCCACCAGTACCATTCATTTGCATGTAGCGGTTAGTGCCTGTACCTGCACAAATCCATTGTTGAGAAGGTCCAACAATATTTTGGCGTTGCCATCCAGATGGCAGTGTACCAGCAGCACAAGCAACATCAAAAGTTTCATTTAGTGCTGTTGGTGTTGGAAAGACGGTTGTGAACTTCCAGTCAGTCGTATCATACAATCCGGTAGAGTGATAAGTAGCGGTATCAAAAGCTGTAGAATCAAAGGTTACGTGATAAGTAGCTCCCATTACCATATTTACACCTGAAATAGTAGCTGTTTTACCAGAAATGGTAACATTCGTAGAGTTTGCTGCAATAGATTGATTTGATTGCGTATTTCGATTCTTAACATTTATGCTACCTGTACCAGCGGTGATATTACGATCAAAAGTTACAGCCAATGTAGAAGATGTTGCAACATTTGAGCTGTTGTTTGCCGGTGAAAGAGAAACGATTTGTGGTTTGTAGTTGGCAATCGGAGCACCGGTCCATGAAAGATTGAAATCATCAATAGCAGTAGTTGGGCGACTTCCTGTGCCTGTTGTTCCGGTAAGGTTAACAATACGAATCCAAACGGGGCCAGCATTATTATTTAAAGCAGTACCAAAATTTACGGAAATGGTATTATTCCCATAAGTATTTCCACCGGTTGTAAGCGTTGCAGGTACAGTGGTAACGGGCGTAAAGGTAGTTGGGCTGCTTCCAAATCCATAGTCAACCGTCCAATTTGCTGTACGAACAATGGTTGAGTCAAGAGATTGCAATTTGAAAGTTGCAGAGAAATTAGTGAGATTACTTGTATTAGCAATTTGCAGAACAAATGCAACACCTGTATCACTTGGAAAAGTTGTGCTGGTTTGACCAACTTGACGAATGCCTAATGCACGATCTGTTGCGGCTTGTTGAGCAGCTATTGTTCCGGCGGCATAAAAGGGAAAATTATTAGCAGAGGCTACATTTTTAAAGCCACCGGTTGTGCTGGCCCAAGCAGTAGATGACAAGGTAGGATTTGTAAACACACCATTGCTGGAATCAATTCCACGAGAAGTAGCTGAGGCTTTAACCCATACAGACCAACCCGTGGGTAATCCGGTGCTAAGTGTATTAAAGTTTTGGGTATAGCTTGTGCCCGTAAGCGACAGTTGCGCTTGAGAACTTGCACAGCTAATTGCGGCTGCAAAAAGTAAAGCTATTTTTTTCATAAACTGAGGTAATATTTTAAGTGGCAAAATTGCGGCATATTTTTAAAAAAAACGAATATTCAGATTAATAAATCTTTAAGAAAAAAGCCCTTGCAATTGCAAAGGCTCTTAAAAATGGATTATTAAATTGAAAGGTTAGTTTGCAACAACATAGACATCATCCAGTTCGTATGTTGTGGTTAATTTGGTCCCGGTAGAAGGATCTGCACCATCATACACAAAAGCAACATAAACTTTTCCGGAGAAAGCATTGAGGTTTACATTTCCTGAAGGTGTCCAGGTAGATGCGTAGCCCGTAGTGTTTCCGGTGCTAATGGTTGCGGGCACTTGTGTCCATGTGGCAGTAGTAGGGTTTCCTGATCCAGAATAGTTTGTGCTGATATATACTTTCAAAGTAGCACCATTATCATAACCATTAATTGTTTTGAAAGTTAAAGTAGGATTAGTAGCACCGGTAAGCGTAATTCCCGGAGTAATTAACCATGAGCGTACAATAGCTTGTCCACTGGCATTGGCAGATATTTTAGCATATTTTGTTGCGCCAAATGAATCAATAGCATATTGTTTATTTCCAACTTCTGCAAAATTGATCCAACCTCCAATATTGGTAGTCCCTTTAGAATAGCCTTCAAAGTTTTCTCCAAACAATATATTACCTGATACAGCACCACAACGAGCCCCATTAAAACGAACATCTGAAGTATCCCGAATAACTAACTGAGGGGTTGCCTTTGAAGAAATATACACTGTGTAAATTCCCATGATAGCTCCCTTCCCTTTAGGAAGCATCAAGCTGGCAAAATTGGAGTAGTTACTGGTGCGAACTACTAAAGTTTTACCTGCACAATCTTTGATATTTCTGTTGGTTGTTGAGGTTGGTTGTGTATATGATTTTGTTGTATCATCAAACTGAGCTTCACGAATATAAAGCAAGCGATTGTAGTATTTATCTTGTGCACTGGAAACGGTTGCTAGATCTACCGTATCTGCAACTACTGGATTTCCGATATTTGCCTTTACGATAAAATCTCCTACCCGTTGTTGAGGAATGGATGTCAAACCTAATTGTTCATTTGGCACATAACCCAATACCGGATTTCCACCATCATAACCCAGCCATAGGTTTCGACATTTTACATAAATTTTACGACCTACCGGATAGTCGGCATAAAGGTTATTGGCATCTATCAACATCATGATAGCAGATGATGAGTCTTGAATGACTAATTGCTTATAAAAATTTCCTGAACGATCATTGGCAGTTACAATTCCTGAAATAACAACATCCTGACCTATAACAGTTGTATCTCCACCGGTATTGGGATTATACACTCCATTCATTGCTTTAAGTTGAGCAATGGTGTGTGTAACCTTCAACATCGGATCAATACTTGTTTGGTCTGCCGGTGCATCAAAATCTTTTTTTACGCAGGCAGTAAACACTCCAACACTGAGGAGCATACATGCAATTGCAAAATTTAATCTTCTCATCATTTCAAATTATTTAGGCTTCTTTGGTTATTTTTTTAAAATTTAGAATTTCAAACTGATATTTATAAAGTAATTTCTACCGTATCCGATAAAGTATTTACTGGGAAATTTATCCGGTGCAGCTTTATCAAAACGAAGCTGCTCAAAACCTCCTGTTCTAATGTTTCGATTATCTAACAAGTTATTTATTCCAAGGCTTAAATACAAAGAGGTATTTCTGGGTAAAAACTTAAATGATTTTGAAAGCAAGATAGACTTATAAAGAAATAGGTCAACAGTGAAAAATGCGGGAAGTCTTTCTTGATCTAAAACATGGTGCCATTCAGCTGTACCGGGTGTCAATGTAGTAACTGCTGATTCAGTTCTACGACCTGGATTCACTTCAACATAATTGCGATCAAAATAGTTGAAACTCAGTGTTCCGAACCAATATTGTTTTGAATTGTATTTTACAGACAGTGAGTATGCAGATTGAGGTCCAACAGCCAGGTAATAGTTGTCTATATATACTTTTTGAGGCACTGAAACGATGGATGTATCATTATCTCCATAAACAGAAACATCGGGACGGTTTGTGAAAAATGCTTGACCAAGAGAAACTACGCCTGTTACGTTAAACGCAGGATTAAGCTTATATTCAAGTGCTGCTTCAATTCCTGTGTAACGAGAGTTCACATTGGTCATCACATAGTTAACAAAAGTTACATAGTCTTCATTGAAATACCGCTTAATATCTGTTGCTCCTTTTACATCGGTGCTATAAGCCACCAAACGACCATTCACTTTTGGTGCTTTCAACAAATATCCACCTTCAAAGGAAAGGGTATTTTGTGCTGTAGGGTTTGAAATAGTTTGGTTTCTAGTAGATGGAGAAATAAAAGTATTATCCACTGTTGGAGCATCTTGAGCCGTAGCTGCGTTTACAAAAAGGTAATTGCGACCATTCAATTTATAAGTAATGCCTCCTTTCAGCATATAAGTTGAAAACTTTTGTGAATTACTCATTCCAAAAGAGTTATTAGCATATAACCCATTTCGGAAAAGCCCTTCTCTTTTAAAATTATTAATACCGCCAGATGCTGCTAAGAAGAAGTCAATCCGGTTATATTTAAACATAGCCTGCGCCCAAGCCCAAGTTTTTAGATAGTGGATATTATAGTCGTATCCATATTTATCACCTACACGAATCACTCGGTTAGGGTTATTCAAATCATTTTGTCTGATGGATGGATTTCCGATATAAGTTCGTTCAGCAAACTGATTAAAATTGACATAATAGTCACCGCCTAATAAATCATCTAATTGCTTGTAGCTTTCTGTGCGTTGAGATAGCAAAGTATAACCACCAAATAGGGTCAAGTGCTCGCTGGCTGCGTGTTGTAGATAAGTATTAAAGGTGTATTTCTTAATATTATCTACAAAACTTCCAACAACATATACTGACCTACGTCCGTAAAAGTTATTATTTTGAATGCCGTCAACGTTTGAAAGAGTTTCATAATTACTGTAATTTGCTTGATAAAGCCTATCCCAATTAATTTGGCTAACAGAAGGATTGGTAGCCCATCTTTGTCTTACATCTTCTGCTTCTTGTGCAGCTAATGTAGGGTTTGAAGAATATAGCTGACTACGCCAACTTGGCAAATAGCGATAGTAATCCGGGCGAGGATCTGCACCATTATACCAATCTATTGTTGAGTTGGCATTTTTACCAAATTGATAACTCAAAGAAGTAAACCAATTTGTTTTAGAAGATGGGGCATAATGGTAATTTAAAATAAAAGTTGGTTGATGATAATTAGCTACCCGAGCATTTCGCTTTTCGCCATTTTGATATCCCCAAGCAGGATTATAATAATTGTTTGAAGAAATATCTAAAACCTCTTGAACAACCGGTGCACTTTTTCCTCTTCGAGTAGGCGCACCAAAAACGGTGAAGTCAAGCTCATGTTTATTTCCAAACCTTTTTGAGGCAGCAAAGTAGTATGAATACGCATCCATAAAGGTGCCGGGAATGTAGCCTTCTTTTGCCCAACGCTTACTTAAAGAAGCTGAAAAAGCCCAACCACCCTTCAACATTCCCGTGTTGTGGGTAATCATAATACGGTTACGAAATTGGCGATTAGAATTAGAATAGGTGATACGTGTTTGTTTCCGCTGATTGGCGGCGGTAGCATCAAAAAAAACAGAACCATTAATACCACCTATTGAATAATCAGATGGCTCAAGTCCATAAGTGCTGCTACGACTACGAAAGACATCATTTAGTCCGCCCCATTGTCCCCAATAAGCATCACCGGTTTCTACATCATTCATGGGTGCTCCATTTATCAATACTTGTTGAGCTCCTCTATCATATCCACGAGCCTGAAAACGATATGGACCGAATAAAAAAGCAGCTGTATTTTGAAACGGATCGCGACCAGCAGATAGTAAGCCACTTACATTTTGAGATGAAATGCCATCATCATCCGAACTAATATTGTTTTCATCAAGCAATAAAGTTGGAATTAGGGCAGCCTGAATTGCATTATTTCTATCATTGGGCATCACATACAAGGCTCCTAAATCAGTCATAGCTGCGTTTACAACTATCTGAATGGTATCAGTTGCCACTCCGGGGCCGGAAACAACCAATCCATATTTACCTAAAGAAACTTGGCTAAAATTAAACTCGCCAGCACCATCCGAAGTAGTTAGTAGTCGAAGTCGAGGAATAGTAATTTGAATATCATTTGCCGGTTCACCCGTTGCTTTATTTATCAATTTACCTTTGACTAAAGCCCCCTTCTTACTGTTTGCCTGCCCGAATGTAATGCCAACAATCAATAGCATCAAGGACAAAATAAAACTGAATCGTAGTTTCATGTTTTTCACAAGAGAATGTTCCTAAAAATTAAAAAAATGCGGCTGCAAATATAACATCATTATAACAGTTTGTTCTCTTTTTTGTGTTTTCGTAATCATTACATCATTTTGAACGTAGGTTTAAATGCTTTTTTATTTCTTTGCTATCGAAAAAATGAAATAGTAAGTGAAAATTTCAACACTCTTTTTAATTTCTTTTTTGCTAGGCAGTGCATATTCCGGTGTGGCGCAGAAAAAAAAGCAATATCAAGTATGCGCCGTTGCCTTTTACAATTTTGAAAACCTTTTTGATGCGGAAGATGATCCGAAAAATAAGGGTGATGATGAATTTTTACCTACTGGACCTTATCGCTATACACAAGAAATTTACCAGCAAAAACTTCATAACCTCGCTACGGTATTACAAAGATTAGGAACCGAGATAACGCCCGATGGTCCTGCCCTTATTGGTACAGCAGAAATTGAAAATGATCGCGTATTAGAAGACTTAACGGAGCAACCGGAAATAAAAGAACGAGGTTATAAATTTGTACATTTTGATAGCCCAGACTCCAGAGGTATTGATGTAGCTATGCTCTACAATCCCAAATATTTTAAACTATTAATGGCGAAAGCACTTCCAACCGACATTAGTGCATTTGGCGAAAAAGGTGGAAAAACTCGCGATGTATTGTGGGTGAATGGTACATTACTTGGAGATACGGTGAACATTTTTGTCAATCACTGGCCATCTCGTCGAGGAGGCGAAGAAGCATCAGCACCTCTTCGTGCTATTGCAGCTATGGTGAGCAAAAAGGTAATTGACTCTATGATGAATATTAACCCGCGCACCAGAGCCATTATTATGGGCGACTTAAATGATGACCCTGTAAATGCAAGCGTAGCAAAGGTCTTAGGAGCAAAAGGCGAAAAAGAAGATGTGGGAGTTAAGGGGATTTACAATCCATTTGTGTCGTTTTATAAGAACGGAATTGGCACATTAGGTTATGATGATCGGTGGAATTTATTTGACCAAATTATGATTACCGGAGCCTTTCTCCATGCTCGTGACAATGAATTGAAATATTACAAGGCTGAAGTTTTTAATAAAGAATTTTTGAAAAACCCATTCGGAAGATATAAAGGTTATCCTCATCGCTCTTTTGACGGAAATAAATGGATAAATGGATATAGTGACCACTTCCCCACCCTGATCTATCTGATTAAAAGCATCAACTAAGAATGTCCCATTTCATTCGGGTCATTGATATCAACCGGCTGATTGGAAAGGCTCAATCGTTCTTTTAATTCGGCTAATTTTTCTGGCGTAATGGGTTTGCTACAATACATTTTAACACAAGGATAGCTCATAGACTTTTGCAAATCATCTTCATTTAATGATGAAGACAGCATCACTACGGAACATTGGCTTTTTGCAGTTTCCGGCAATTGTTCAAACTCATCCAAAAATTCGAAACCGGACATTTCAGGCATATTGATGTCTAAAAAAATGGTCATTGGCATATCTTCACCATTGGCTATTTTTTCATTTAAAAAATCAAGTGCTGAGTGTCCACGATCAAACTTTTCAATCGTATTAGTGAGTGCTGATCTCTCCACCATTTTTTCAACAATGAAACGATCCATTTTACTATCATCTATAATCAACACATAGTCGGACATCAATTTCTATATTTTAATTTGATTAGCAAAAGTAAACTTGAAAATCAATAGTCAAAACTGTAAGTCTATCTTTATCAACAAAATAATAACTTTTTGAAGCTAAAAACAAAGTGATTTCTAAAAAACTATTTTCATCAAAGCTACTTAGTTGGCATAGGAGTGAAAACTATCGAATTCTTCCTTGGAAAAAAGAAACTGACCCCTATAAAATATGGCTTAGTGAAATTTTACTTCAGCAAACAAGGGCTGCCCAAGTTATTCCATATTATCTAAATTTCATTGGCAATTACCCAACAATTTTTCACTTAGCAAAAGCAAACGATGAAGAAGTATTTCGTTTGTGGCAAGGCTTAGGATATTACAACCGATGTAAAAACATGTTGTTGACGGCAAGGCTCATTTGCACCCATTATAACGGTCAATTTCCCTCAAATCATGAAGAAATTTTAGCCCTAAAAGGTGTTGGGAAATACACGGCAGCTGCTATTGCTTCATTTGCGTTTGGATTACACTTTGCCGTAGTAGATGGAAATGTAACTCGTGTTTTAGCCCGATATTTTGGAATAACAGAATCTATCAGCAGTGCTTTAGGAAAAAAAAACTTTGCTGATTTAGCTCAAAGTCTATTACCCAAGAACAGTGCTGATTACAACCAAGCCATCATGGATTTTGGAGCAGAAATATGTACCCCAGTTGCTCCCAAATGTACTTACTGCCCTTTTCAAGCAGACTGTGTAGCACATCAAACGGGAACAATAAATTTGCTGCCCGTAAAAGAAAAAAATAAGGTAAGGAAAACACGCTATTTCCATTTTGTAATTTTAAAAAATGAAGAAGGAAATCTTTGGTTACAAGAAAGAACTTCAAAAGACATTTGGCCCCATTTATTTGTCCCATACCTTTTAGAAACCAACAAAACGCTAACCCCATCAGAGCTATCAAAATCAATAAATCCCTCAAAAAGAAAAACTTTAAATCTTCAATTTATCGGATCAGAAAAACAACTGTTGACACACCAACAAATTATCAGTCATTTTTTTAGGCTAAACTTTAAAAATCAACTCACACTTCCTCCCGAAGGAGTTTGGGTCAAAAAAGAAAATTTGAGAAATTATCCTTTCCCAAAAACTATAATTTCCTTTTTTGAAAAATCTTTATACTTTTAAAGTCATTCCGATGACCAATTTTTGTCCATCGAAAAAACAAAATTCAATATGAGAGGCATTAACCGTGTCATGCTGATTGGAAATTTAGGACGAGAGCCAGAGATTCAATATCTTGATGGAAAAATTCCGGTCGTAAAACTTCCTTTGGCGACAACAGAAACATTTAAAGACAAATCAGGCAATCAAGTATCACAAACAGAATGGCACACCATTGTGCTTTGGCGCGGACTGGCAGAGTTAGCACAAAAATTTCTGCATAAAGGCAGCTTAGTATTTATTGAAGGAAAATTGCGCACTCGCACCTGGGAAGACAAAGAAAAAATCAAAAGAACCAGTACCGAAATTGTTGCCGATAACTTAGTAATGCTCGACAAAAGAAAAGATAGTGATTATACACCCGGATATAACACTCAAGGATCAGATCTTTCAAGCGGATTTTCTGCTACACCAGATTTAGATATAGAAGGATCCGGATCACTCAATCGCTTGGATGATGATATGCCATTCTAAAACTCTATTGAAGAATTATAAGTCACCAATTGACCAAAAACACAACGAGAAAAGTGTTGTTTTTTACTTTTGGTAATTTTAAAGCCCTAACCTACATTTCATATTGTGAGCACGATTCCTAAAGACGAAATACCACTACTACTTTTACAAACATCGGTAACTAACACCACTGTTATTTTCATTATTATTTTGATTCTATTATTACTCACCGCTATTACCGCCGGTGCAGAAACTGCCTACTTTTCTCTTACTGCAAAAGATATCAACTATTTAAAAACAAGAGAAGAGCAAAGCGCACGACAGGCAATCAAATTACTCGATCAGCCTAAAATTCTTTTAGCAACAATTTTAGTAGCAAATAATTTTATCAACATTGCTATTGTCATTACTACAAACGTTCTGGTAAGTCAATTTATAAACCCACATTTAAGCCCATTATTGTCATTCATCATTCAGGTGATTGTAGTAACATTTTTGTTGGTTTTGTTTGGTGAAGTGTTACCTAAAGTGTATGCTACACAAAACAATATGCGTATGGCTTTGTTTTCTGCTCCAGTAATAAAAATAATGTCCTCCCTTTTTAGTCCGGTAAGCAGAATGCTTGTCTCTTCCACCAGCTATATTGAAGATCGGATAGGAACAAGAACCAGCAACCTTACAAACGAAGATTTTGAAAATGCCATAGAATTAACCGTAGGCCATACAGCCACGCGCGAAGAAGTCAACATCTTTAAAGGGATCTTGAAATTTGGCAACATCACCGTTCGACAAATCATGCGCACACGGCTTGATGTAAGTGGCGTACGATTCGAATATACCTTTCCGCAAGTTCAAAAAACAGTCCTTGATGCTGGATATTCCAGAATGCCTGTGTATGATAGCAACCTCGACCATATCAAAGGGATGATTCACACAAAAGACTTTCTTCCACATACTGAGGACGATTCTTTTGATTGGCATACTTTGATTCGCCCTGCTTACTTTGTACCCGAAGGAAAATTTATTGAAGATTTACTAAAGGAATTTCAACAAAAACGAATTCACTTTGCCATTGTCGTTGATGAATTTGGTGGAACTTCAGGTATTGTAACGCTTGAAGATGTCATGGAGGAAATCATTGGTGATATCAAAGATGAGTTTGATGAAGATGACGTGCAATTCAAAAAAATAGACGAAAACACTTATGTTTTTGAAGGCAAAACACTCATTAATGATATGTGCAGAGTGATTTCAGAAACGCCTGAAACGTTTGAAGATGTGCGCGGAGACAGCGATTCAATTGCAGGCTTGGTGTTGGAAATTGCTGGTCGTTTTCCTGCTATCAATGAAACAGTTTCCTTTCAGCAATTTGACTTTACCGTTTTGGAATTAGAAAAGATGCGCATTAAGCGAATTAAACTAACCGTGAACCCAGAATTAGAAGAGTTCACCTAATTAATTTTTCTTACAAAAATGAAATTCCAACTTGGTTGCACTCATCTTTGAAAAGCCGTTTGGTTAAAGGCTTTGCACCCAATCACCCTTCTTCATCTGCAATTAGCTGATTAAATTCAAACCTTAAATTGAACTAAAAAATTGATAGAAAAAAGGAATCAAAACCATAAACAGGGTTGTACAAAAACAAGAAGTTTCTATTTCTAAAACAAGCTATTCCCTTTTTTAAAAATGACAAAGCCATGACGAGGCTACTTTTGCCAAAAAATATCTCACTATTATGCACAAAAACTTTGTAGCCGTAAATTATATTAGCTGTAAACCGGAATATCGCGATCGTTTTGAAGAATTGTTTGGGAGCCGCGCAAAAGCCATAGATTTAATGCCCGGATTTGTGGACATGCACGTACTTAAACCTTCAAAAGAAGGGCAAGATTATTTGATTGTCAGCTATTGGGAAAATGAAGAGGCTTTTAAAGGTTGGACAAAAAGTGAAGCCTTTTTGGAAGGACATAAGCGAGGCTTCGCAGATATAGCTCAAGCAAAAGCAGAAGGAAAAGAACCGCCCATGAGCAGCGATTTCAAAACTTACAAAATCATTGCAAACTAATGGAAACCATGCCAACTCCTACTCGCGGTATCAAATTCACTAAATGGCTGAAAAAACTTGGCTTTTGGGGCTTTGTTTTTTTCTTGACCAAAGGATTAGCATGGATTGCTCTCGGCTATTTTGCCGTGAAGTAGCATTTATTTTTAGTAAAACAAGCTACATCAAATCTCAAAGAATGCGCTCCATTTCCTGTTCATTCTTTGAGATTTTTAATTTTCCACCTTTTTTTAAATGATTACTGTCATTTATGCGTATATTCAATGGAGTTTAGACTACCTTCGCAAAAATTTTTTTAATTTATAATCTTCATTTTGTGTCATCAAAGAAACCATTAGTAAAATTTGCTCCAAAAGGTACCGATAGCTTTTATGATGCCATAAAAATTAGAGTGGAAGATTATTTTGTTCAAAACAAAATTGACAAAACCGCGAATACCGCAATGAAAGTGAAAACTATTGCGATGCTTTGCTTTTACTTTATCCCTTATGTGCTAATTGTTACCGGAGTTGCCAGCATGTCTTTATGGATTTTCTATGGACTGTGGTTAGTTATGGGTATAGGAATAGTGGGTATAGGCACTTCTGTTATGCACGACTCAAATCATGGAGCTTATTCTCAAAACGCTTACGTTAATTCATTCTTAGGCAATCTGCTAAATATTTTAGGCGGATATTCCAGAAACTGGCGTATTCAGCATAACATACTACACCATACTTACACCAACCTTGATGGATTGGATGAAGATATAGAAGCTGGTTTTTTACTTAGAATGTCACCCAACAGAAAACAATACCGTTTTCATCGTTATCAGCACATCTATGCTTGGTTTCTGTACATGATAATGAATCTTTTTTGGGTAACGGTAAAAGATTATCGTCAAATATTCAAATACGAAAAAGAAGGATTGTTACGTAAGGAAAAAATTAGCCTAAAAAAGGCTATTTGGGAATTGTCCGGCATAAAATTGTTTTACATTACTTATATCATTGTGCTGCCAATATTATTTTCTCAAGTTGCTTGGTATCAAGTAGTATTGGGCTTTACATTTATGCACCTTACAGCAGGATTGGGCTTGGCTTGTGTTTTTCAACCCGCACATGTAGTGGAATCCTCAACCTTCCCTGAAATGCCCGTCACACAAAAAATGGAAGATAGCTGGGCAGTACATCAAATTTTAAACACAGCCAATTTCTCTCCGGGCAGTCATATTACAGCTTGGTTTATTGGCGGATTAAATTATCAAATTGAACACCATTTATTTCCACAAATTTGCCACATTCACTACCCTAAAATCGCTCCGATAATAGCTCAAACAGCCCGCGAATACAACCTTCCCTACCACGTGCAAAAAACATTTGTTCGAGCTATTTGGGAACACGGACGAATGCTTTATCTTTTAGGTCGTCCAATTAAGCCTTCAAATGCTTAAATTATTTTTCATTTAGGTTTCTTCATTTTTTCAACATAACCTCATTTCCTTTTCCAAATTGTGTTGATTGGTCAGAAAAAAATAAGCGGTAAAGAATTACCGCTTCTGTGAAATTGGATTTCTTTAAAATCCTCTTTCTGACTAAAACAATATGATTGTAAACTTAGACTATTTTTTAATTGTACTCTTTTCCACAATACTACGCACATGATTTTTAAAATGCAACATTCTAAGTAATTTTCTTAAAAGAATGATTAGGCGATTGTTGAAAGAGCCGAAATAAATTAAGCGCCCCAGAAGAGGCGCTTCTAAAATCAAAACAAAACAAAAACGTAGCAAAGTTACCACTTTAAGGTCAAATAATCAGCAAAACCTATGGTATTGGGCAAAACCATAAAGCCCATTTGCGAACCACCTAATGTACGTGCCGGTGTTTGCCACACCTTTGTTCCATTGATGTAAAAGTTCCAATAATCCGCTATTTGCTCCACTTCCACATCATTCCACCCTACTTTGATTGCATTTGCTTTTGTCCAAGTTATCAATGTTTGTGGTGATGTTCCTTCTTTGTAAACAGCAAAATATCCTGTATCATCAATAAAAAAAGAATAACCATAACTATTGGGCGATGCACCAAAAATCAATGCCATAGCATTGTTGGACTTAATTCTTGACTGCACTAAAAAATTTCGATTTACATTAGCACCAGTACTGACGGCAGCAATATGGTATCCGCCTGTAAAAGAGTAATCAACCATCTTATACATACCATTAGAAACAAGTGCGTAAGCACTGTCAATCGGATCATCGAAAGCCCATCCTCGTGTATCACTATTAAAATCCTCGTTAAAAAGGTATTGGTATCCCGTGCCGGTATTGTTTGGGTTAGTGTTATAGTAATCATTATTGACGGTGCATGAACTAATGCCTGAAACCAAGATAATAGTAAGAATAATCAAAAAGTTGCGCTTTGTTTGCCGCATAGTATTTATCTTTTGGAATCCTTAAACCAAAAAACAGGCCAATTCTATTAGGCTATCTATCCTTATTTACTTTTTTGAAATGATCTGCATTGAGTTGTAAGACAGGTTTTATTCCCTATTTGTCCTCTCACACTACCTTGTGACAGACACTCGTTCGGCTGAACTCACTACCGAAGCCTTACCCTCAACTAACGGTTGGCGATTACAATCCCCCATTGTGGATTTTCACTACTAAGTCAATTACTATGTACAGTACCCCCCAAAAAAAACCTCAGTTCTGTTAGGAACAGAGGTTTTAGAATAAATTGAGTAATCACTTTCAATTCCGAATTGCATACAAACGCATAAGCATAAGTTCAATGACCTAAATAAATACGACTAAAATATTTCCATCTATAGAAAGGTAGCAATAACTTCCAACTATCCCCTAATTTTAATAATCCCAAGGAATGAAGGCGTATTCCATCTATTAATGGACGATACAAAAGGAAATAGATCAAGAGTATATATACCCACAAACTACTTTTATATTGAAAATAAAATAGGCAATCAAACAATAACGGTGTAATTATTAACACCCAATATACAAATAAATTCTTCATGATTAATTCGTTCTAAGTTAAAATTATTTTTACCTACAATGAATAGAATGACTGTCCAACAGCACAAGCTGCAGCAACCGTTACACCTATACCCGAATCCAATAAAGTTCCAACCCACAAACCTACTGAAACCCACCCATGGTTACTATAGAAGTCTGTGATGCAATTCATCGTAGCCTGTCCCGCTTTAAGTAACTGAACTGTTTGATCTATTAAATTCACCTCAATGGAATAGACAATCTGATCGTTGTTTCCAAGATAGTCAATTCTTTTCACATTATCTGATAGAATTGTCGTTTTTACAACCATATAACTCGTAATTTTAGAAGAGTCGCTATTGTATATTGGTGCAAGAGCAAATTCTACACTATCAAATTGATTTGTTGATTTGACATAGTAGGTGGTGATTGTAGAACCTTCGCCTTTAGTCTGATATAACTTAGTTAAATCAAAACTAACATCTTTATTATTATATCGGATAGTAGGAATATTATTATTGATATAGGAAACTACATTTGCCAAAGCACTAACATCTTGTACTTGAAGTGTTTGAAATAGTCCATAACCGGAGGTGATTCTAAACTAAGACGGATTGGCACTAACTACATTCTTAGGATTAATTTGTTCCACTTTTTTACAAGAAGAGATTACTCCTACGCAAAATAACAGTGTTAAAAATGCAAACTTTCTCATGTTTTGATATTTTAGTCTATTTGACTCTTTTCTACGGATTTTCGGATTCCTCCTTCAACGTTGTAAAAACAAAAATAATGGGGGGGGTATTTTCCAAATATTTAATGTTGATATTTTGTTAAATTATAGTGCTACTAACGCAATTCTTCTGCGGGCTGATTTGCGCCATTTTTTTAAAAATTCCCAATACCATCAAACAAAAAGGCACCTGTTAACTATGCACAAAAGCTACTCGTCAACCTTGCACTAATGGCAAAAACGTTGTAAATTTGTATAATAATATTGCAACAAAAGGCAAAATGAGAGCAAAGTACA
>JAFDXO010000151.1 GCA_018267925.1 Bacteroidota bacterium
AAATTGCTGGCTTTTACCAATACAATATAAAAAACTGAAATTGTAGTTCTTCCAGCAAATTGTCAAAAAAACTTCTGATTGTTACACCAGCAATTTTGGTTTGCAACTAACGTTCGAGGCTTGCCGCAGGGCTGGTATTTTATAACTGTCTGCCCGGCAACTAAAGCCAATTTGTATAACTGATGTACAAGTTAACAACTAAAAGCTAAATAGAATTTGGTCAAGCCCGATATTAGCTGATATTAGTACAATAGCCGATTGTTATTCCGTCTGCCAGCCTTGCGGCAAACCTTTTGTTAGTGGCAGTACTACTTTTTTTCAAAGGCTTCTATTGCTTTTTTATGTAGTTTCTCGTCGTTTCTAATGTCGTGGAAAATTGGCCAGTTTTGATACTTTTCAATAGTTAGTTCGTCAGCTACTTTTGCTTTATCAATCAAGTCAACAGCATCTTTGTGTTTGTCTTTTAAAGTCAAGTGAGCAATTTTAAATATTGGGGATAAAGCTCCTGTTTTTATGGTTGTTAATTTTTTAGCTAGTTCTTCTTTTTTGTTGAGTCTTTTTAATGCAATACAATGATTGAACTTTATTCTATAAATAATATCATCTTCTTCGTCACTTCTCGCCTTTATATTTTTGTCTGTATATGCACAAATCTTGTTAACGAAGTCATATTTGGCTTCTTTTAAATCATAGAAACTAATATTTACAATTTCTTCAATTGCTTCAGTAGTATTGTCTTTGTCCCAGCTTCCCCAACAATTTAAACATAATAATACTCCAGCAAGTTTAATTTCATTTAATGCGTTTAAGAAGTATTCATGGCTGATTTCTACTTCATCGTTTAGTTTGTATTTAAAAGGATTTTTAGAACGAGAGATATACTTGTTATTCACAATTGAGTTGTTATGAATAATAATGTGGCGTCTTTCCCTTATTTCATTTATAAAGTCCCAGTTAATTAAGTCAACCTCCAAACTTATATTAAGCTTCGCTGAGAAGTAAGCTTTTAATTCTTCAAAATTAAGTTCAAGTAATAAGGCTTCAACTTCTTTGTAAATCAAATCATCGTAAGCTTCCTCTATTGATAAATATTTTTTTAAGTCCTCTAATGAAATACTGATTTTTTTTCCATCAATTGAACTTGTATTTTTTCTAAAATTATATGCCAACAAATCGGAAAATAAAAACTCAAAATAGTTGTTCAGCATTATAAATGCACCCTTCGTCAAAGTCCCATAATTCTTTGCTGGAATTCTCGGGGCAAGTTGCATTTTATAAAGAAATTTATTTAAGTCGTCTTCTGAGATTTTGAACTCTTTTTTTTCTCCTTTTTCTTCGTTTTCAAAATCATCTCCAAAAACTTCTTTCATTGAATTTTCTAAATAGTCGCCTCTTTCTTTTTCGATTGCTTTGTCTTCATTTTCCGCAACAGGTGCAAGTCTCATAAAGAAAACTTCTACACTTGTAATGTTATTGATAAAAGAATGATATAAGTCTTTTATTTGCTTAGGCTTATCTTTTTTTTCAACTGCATCTTTCTTTGGGGCAGAGTTTCTTTTTTCTTTCATATGGTGTGTCATTATGTATTGCCACTAACGGCCGGGTATTTGCGAAGGCTGGGAAATAGCATTCCGTCCGCCCGGCTACCTGAAGCTAAATTTATAAATAAAAGTTGATGATTTGTACATAGCTAAATAGTTATTCGTCTGCCCGATATGAAGCCTAATTGAAAAACAAAAAGTTGAAACACGGCTTATGTCCGCCCAGCTTTTGCAAATACCAATGTTGTGCGTTCGCTTTTGTCCACCGACAAAAGTAAACGCTAAAATTCAACTTTGTCTCTGTCACAAAAATATTTTGAAACGCCTACAATGCAAGTGCCTGCATAATATTCACCGTCAATGATATTTGGATTTGCGTTTTGTTTGCGAACTTTTGTATCATCGTCGAAATGGTCTGGAATTCCATCGCTGTAAACAATTTTGTAAACCTTGTCAGCTTTATTGCATTTTGGGCAAATTGTTTTACCAAGCGAATTCTTTTTTCTTAGTCCAGGAATGTAAAATAAAATGTCTGGTGTGTCACTTTCAAAACTCTTAAATGACGCAATTAAAATTGTGTCAATACCAAGACCACGACAATAAAAGTCAAAAGATTTTTCTTGCCTGGGTGTAAATGTCAATGTGAAATTTCCTTTGTCATCAGAGATTGTTTGTGCTAAAACTTTATTGTCACCTTTTACAAATATTGAAACTCTTTCAACAAATGCAGAACTGTCTTTTGGATTTTTCTTTAAGTGTCCTGTTATGGTAACAGGATTAGTTAAAAGTCTGAACCCTAAAAGAAGTGTCGCAGCGAAAATTGTCGATATGTAAATTGTTAAACGCAATGTCTGTTTAAAGTGACGCACAACGAACAGGGCTTGCTGCAGGTGTGGCATTAGTATTCCGTCTGCCCAAAGCCGCTGCTGATTGATGATTAAAAGTACAAGTTAAGAACTAAAAGCCCAATAGCATTCCGTCCAGCCCGGACTGAAGCTGAATAGCGAATTGCTGCTGAAGCTAACAACGTCCAACCACACTTGCAGCAAACCCCATGTTGTGCGTTCGCTTTTTTGTCTTGCCGACAGAAAAACAAATTATTTTTTAGGTTGCATAGCTTTGTCAACACCTTCAATTGCTTCTTTTAGGTCAACTGTCCAATAGCCGCCTTTACCACTGTCCCAAGCTTCTTTCCATTGATTGTAACCTTCTGAAAAGTCTGGAAGATTATAATTTTGTCCAACAAGTTTTGTAACAGATTTTGAAATTGCTTTTTCAGAAAAAGGTAAGTGTCCAATGAAGTTGCTATAGCCTGTTGCTGCTTGCGGGCTGTAAATTTTCACGCCGTCAACTCTAATATGAATTATTGTATCGCCTTTGTCATACTTTTCAATTTTTAGTATTGTCAAAGTGGAACTATCTTCTCCATCTCTGTTTGCATATTTCCAAACTTGTCCAACCTTAAATCTTTCGGTCGCCAAAACTTGTTGCTGTTTTTTGTCTTGTCCTTTGCAACTTGCAAAAAAGCTAAAAAGTCCTGCCATAAAAATTGATAGAATTTGTTTTGTCATAAGTTTATAGTCAAACGGAATGTCTGTTTAAAGTGACGAACAACGGTTTGGGTATTGGCGAAGGCACGGCTTTGAAAATCGTCTGCTCAACATTTATACAAATGTACATTAGAATTACTAATGTTGAATTATGTACGTCTGCCGTGCTTTTGCCAATACCTTGT
>JAFDXO010000152.1 GCA_018267925.1 Bacteroidota bacterium
ACCTCTTTTAATTTTGCGAAGAATAGCCAAACGGCTTTGCCGAAAATTGTCTGTCGTTTAATTGTCAGCACGAAAATTTGATGTTAGCACGGTCGTCCTACCATTACCGATAACGTTCAAGTATTTGCGAAGGCAGGGAATTCATTGATTGTCCAGCCCGGAACAAATGCCCAATTGATATGTGTTGTTGAAGTTATGAACTAAAGCTGAACATTGAACGTCGAGCCCGAACCACTGCTGATGCTTACACATAGCTGATGTTACATTGTCCAGCCCTGCTTTTGCAAATACTTTTGTTGTGTGTTTGTGCCTCTTCTTATTGGGTCTTTGTCCATTCTGCGTCTTTGCCACGATTATTATACGTTATTATTTTAAGGACGTTGTTACTGTCTTTTACAAACTCAAATCTCAAAGGTGCTTCTTTCATATAAAATTCATTTTCGCTTTTAGCATATAAAAAGACTTTAGGTAATCTGTCGTCAGGATTAGATGCTTCAACAGATAGCCTACCATCAGTGAAAGTTACTATCAGTTTATGATTGATATTATTGAGGTTAACCTCGTAAGTGCCAACATAAGCCTTTAATATACTTTCACTTAGTTTAACTTCATCATTTAAAGGCTTTCCTATCGCAAGTCGTGCAATGTCATTAGTCAATAATTGCCAATCCATATCTGCTTCGTAACAATTAAACAAGGTAACAATAAAAACATTTTCGTTTGGGAGATAAATTTCGTCTGACTGAAATCCATCTGTTGAACCACTATGCTCAATTGTCTTGCTGCCGTCAATATTTTTTATAAACCAACCGTATCCATACTCCGAAAAAGTTCCTTCAGGAAATTGGAATGCGGTAGTTGCTTTTTCTAATGTTTCTTTTTTTACTAACTGCTGGTTATATAAAGCTTCGTGCCATTTATAAATATCATCGGCATTGCTAATTAATGCTCCTGCTGAATACATTATCGTTACCTCTTGCAGATTTGCTTTTTCAATTTTGCCGTCAAACTTTGAATAACCTTGCGGCATGTCAGGAATGTTTTTTTCTGGATGGATGTAAAAAGTATTTTTCAAATCTGCTGGGTCTAAAACATTTTCCTTTAAATAGTTTTCAAATGTCTTGCCCGTAACCATTTCAATAATGTAACCCAATAAATAATAGTTAGAGTTGCTGTATCGGAATTCACTGCCAGGTTTGAAATTAAGTGGCTCGTCTTTTATGTAGTCAACTCCTTCTTTTGGTGTGTAGGTTTCTTTTTGTTTGGAAGGATTGGAGATTTCTGATAAGTAGTCTTTAATACCCGAAGTATTTGTCAATAAGTTTTCAATAGTGATTGTATAGCCTTTTGATGGGAAGTTTTTGATATATTTTTGAATACTGTCCTGCAAACTAATTTTGCCTTGTTCCACTAATTGTAGAATGCCAATGGCTGTGTACTGTTTGCCCATAGAACCTGTCCTGAAAAGCATATTTGGTTGCATAGGAATGTTGAGTTCAGTGTTAGCCATCCCAAATGCCTTCTTGTAAACAACTTTGTTATCTTTTGCAATTAATACTACACAGCCCGGTGCAATTTCCTTCAACCGCTTAGGAATTAGTTCGTCAAGACTTTTTGATAGTTTTCTGTCGTGCTTACTTTGTCCATAGGAACTTGTAAGAAATAAAAGAGAAATGAGGAAAAAGCAAAACGGTTTAATCATTCTTGAATTATTAGAGAGTGTCCAATGGCATAACACACAACGGTTGAGGCTATATGCAGTAAGGGATTGCGGGCTACTTTCCTGTCCACACGCACCGAAGTTTAAGCGGGGCATAATGCTTGCATTACCACTGAAACCCTTATTGCATATAGCCTTTGTTACCTGCTGAACTTCTTTCATTTTCATTGTATTACGGCTTTTTCTTTGTCAAATACAGTCGGGTTTTGGTACACATAGAATTGAAAATAGTTGTTCTTTGTCAAACTCTGAAACTCCGTTGTCAGTTGCCATTTGTAAAGCTTCTTGATATGTCGGTTTTGTGTTGAAAAATTTACGATTAAAATAGTCATACTTGATATATGACCAGAAATAATAGTATATTCCTTTGGGTTCAATCATCAAGGCGGCATTGATATACTCTTCAATTTTGTCAATGGTCGGGCGTAGTGTCAGAAAAGCTTTATTGCCTTGTAATAAACAAACTGCTGCATAAAAAAATGTTTCTGAATTGTCAAAATTATCTTCAATTGCTTTTTCAAAAGCCGATAGCGCTTTATCATATAATTTCAATTTCAAATAACACATTGCTATTGAAGTGTTCAAGTCTTTATTGTCGGGATTGTCAGAAAGTGCTTTACGATATTCGTTTGCGTATTTGTTTACCTCTGGCATCGGCATTGAGTAAACACTATTGAAAGTTGATATTATTATCGGTTTGTGACAAAATTTGCATTCTGTTTGTCCTGTTGTAACTCTGTCACCACAGCCGGGACAAGTTAATTCTACTATTTGTTGAGCCATATTTAATCGGATATTCAGTTCAAAAGTTTTAATTGTCGGTTTCTTTCGTTTGCCAAATTGCAAATTTTATCAACTATCATTTGAATATTTTCAAAGTTGTTTTTTTGCAATGCTTTTTCAAGATTATCAATTTCACTAATCACGTCTTGTTCAATTGATTTTACATTGTTAGAAGATTTGACTTGACTACTATGAATCAAATCATAAGCCTTTTCAATTTTTTTGCGAATAGCATTGTCTGATATTTGCTTTAGCAAAGAATCAAGTTTTGAAGAAGATTCTTTCACATATTTTAATTCTACCTCATGCCTTTCAATATTATCTGCCGTATGTTCATTTGCAATCAGGTTTGTAAGCAATAGAATTGCGAAAATTGCAGCAATTGTAACTTGAACTAATAATGCAACCGTAATGCTTTCAGGTGAAAGTGCTATAAAAACAACGCCAACTATTAGTGCCAAAAAAAAGTAACTTGTTGTAATCACAAACAATGGACGACCATAATCAGCCGAAACGCTTCCCTTTCTTACAAAAGAAGGCGTTATTAGAAGCATGAAATATGCTAAGTGAATTGAGGCGTATGAAATCCATACAGAAGCAGGTTGTTCAATGCCTTTAAGCAGAAAGAAATAAAGATTAAAAACAATTAAAAAGATTGAATCTAAAAGATACCAGAAAATTTTTGTTTTTTTCATAAAAGCCTCCTTTCTTACATTTTACTTAATATTTCCTTTTTCTTGGCATCAAATTCCTCCTGTGTAATTGCGCCAATGTCAAGCATTTCTTTAAGTTGTTTGATTTTTTCAACAGGGCTTACATTTTGAGGTTGTTGATTTTGAGAAGGATTAAAAACTTGTTGAGCCATACCGCCAAACACTCCACCAGCAGCCAAACCCATTCCTAAACCTGCACCTGCCGTGGCAACGCCACCGCCCTCGTTATTTGCAATTCCTTTGAGTATATCAACTTGTTGCTGTTTTGCCCAGTCATCGCCCAATATTCCCATAACAGATTTGTCAGCTTGTGCATTTCTCATTTTTGCAATGGCATCCATTCCAATTTCATCATAACGCCTTCTTAGTTCATCATCGTCAATATTGATTGCTGCAATTGAAAACTTAACTAATTTTAATCCATAATCATTAAGCGTTTCCTGCATGAATGGACTTATTGCATCTGCAAATTCGTCTAAGCGGGCTTCTATTCCTAAAAGTTCTTGTGTTGATTCGTTTGCGGCTCTTGTAATGCTTGACTTTATTTTGCTTTGAAATTCATTAATGAAATATTTGCTAAGTTCTTCCTGAAATTGAAAAGGCACATTATTACCTATTAGTTTTTCAAGAAACTTAACAGGGTTGTCAATCTGAACTTTATATGCCCCTCTTGCTTTAAGTTTGGTAGCAATTCCAAGCATTTTGTCACGCACCTGAATTGGAGAATCTGTACCCCACAAAATTTCTTCGGAGTGAGCCTTGCGAACAAAATAAACAACACAATTAAATGTACTTATGCCACCAGTAAAAGCGTTTCGTAAACGACTTATAAAAGGATAGTTTTCAGTTGATAGTTTGTAAGTTCCATTTTCAAAGGTTTGTTCAATTGTTCCACCTTTTATAAAAATGGCTTCTTCGCCCGGCATAACAATGAGAGTAGAATTTGTATTAAAATCTTCCTCTGGTTGTCGCCAAATCAAAAGTTCACCGGGTCCAGTATTTTTGATTACATCAGCCCAATGCTTTTTACCACCTGTAAAAGCGGTTTCGTTTGGATTCTTGTTATTGAATAGTCCCATAATATCAATTTTAAAATCAAAACAATTGCGGCTTACAGCCGCAATTGTTTGAATGGTTGAATTAATTAAGCTTTCTTTTCTCTCAATTTAGCCTTCATGCCTTGAATTGCACGTTCTGTGTAGTCATTCTGTTCCATTGAACAATAAAACTTGTCGCCAGGTACTGTTATTGCGAAATCATTTGAATCAACATTTTTAACTTCATATTTTTTCAAATTATTATTCCAAAATGACTGTTCAACTGTATCGGTAACAGTCGAGAAGTTAGTAATGTCTTTATAAAAGTATTCTTCAGTTGCAACTTTTTTATCGTCCTTGTCAAAATTAATCGTTTGTTTATAAATATAAACCTGTGAAGAAGAAAAAAACAGCCAGGTAATTTGATATGCAGAACTACGTGGTTTATTGTCTAACCCGTATTTTGCCCAACCGACATTTTTGCCAAATAACCAGCCTTCAAAATTAACTGGCTCAATTTCATTTACTTGGGATTCGTCTAACCCGATTTTTGCTAAAGCCTTTTGCTTAAAGTTGCTTTGTTTAATAGTGTTCGCAACTAAACTATCATACTCAGCATCAGTTATTCTTTTGGTTAAGAATCCACCTTTGCCAAAAAAATATTTAATCACATCTTGTTGCTCTTTTGGTCTGCCTTGAATTAACTTTTTCAATTCAGCTGGTTCGGAGATACCTTTTAAATAAATGTAACCTCCAATGACTAAAATAATAATTACTATCCACATAATTTTTGATTTTTAAATTTTGCTTACTCTGTTTATAATTAAGGTTTTCAGCTTTCCCTTTAATTCAACTTTAGGTAAAGTATTTTGAATCAGCTTGTGTCCATAATATTTAAATTTAAATGGTTACAAGTTCTGATTTGTTGTTTAGTCAAGCCAGAAGAGTAGAACCTAATAACTCTAATGTCTTGTTTTTCTATTTTCAATTCGTCAATTCTCATTTTATTCTGCTCTGTCGTCTTTTTTAGTTTTGCAGGTAACGGTTTGCGGCTTGGCGTAGTGGCGGATTTTTGGCACAAAAGTTCAATCGAAGAACTGCACTTGAACCTACCACAAAACTGTCATACGAAGCACTGAACCCGCCATTACGACAAACCGCTGTTAGGTGCTGCCCTTTTACTTTTGTCGTCATTTGTCACTAAATTTTTTTATCACTTTCTCT
>JAFDXO010000153.1 GCA_018267925.1 Bacteroidota bacterium
GGGGGCAATTTGCCCGGATAAGGGTGGTCAGTTTCGTCCGGATATGGGTGGTCAATTTGCTCCGGATCGACTGGTCAGTTTCATCCGGATTGAAGTGGTCAATTTCTCCGGATTCTCCAGTAGAGGTATAAAGCTTCGAAACAGTGACATACTAAAGGCTGAGAACCTAGGTAAAATTAAAGAAAATAGTAAGCGCCTCAACTGGGCTAAAAAATGGGAAGAGACTGAGAGCTATTTTGGCGAAGACTTTGATGCCTTTCTCTCTCACTTAAGGACAATTATTGTGAAGCAAAAAGCAACTGTCAGTTTGCTAAAGGAATTTGAGGACAACATTTATAATCCAAAAAGTTTCGACAGAAATACAAAGTCATACACAAAACTTCCGCCAAGGCTTCAGAAAGGCGAAGAAACATTTAAACTCATTGATAAGTACAAAAAGTATTACGAGCAGCTTTTTGAAAATGACAATTACGGCTTGACAAATAGTTTTGAGTTATACAATTACCTCTATTTGATGCAAAAGGGATTCGAGGCGGATTTTTGGATGGCTCCCTTACTCAAGTACTACGACAAATTTAAAACTACCAACCTTGTTGAGTTTGTAAAATCACTTGATAACAAATTTGCAAATGATTGGCTAGTTGGTTTTACTCCAACAATACGTATTGAGAATGTTAATTCAATTATTCAAGCCATTGATGATTCAAATTCTCCCGAAGATGCTTTAAAGAGTGATTCCCTGTCCTTGAATACCTATGATCTATTTAAAACACTATCTGGAAATGTTTACGGAAAAAGGGCTGCCCGTTATGTACTCCTTAAACTCGATTTATTATTTCATGGACATACTTCTAAAATTGAAACACCTGAAACAATAAGTATTGAACACGTGCTGCCACAGAATCCTTCTGAGGGTAGTAAATGGCTCGTGGATTTTAAGGAAGAAGAAAGGGAGGAGTGGACAAACAAACTTGGCAATTTGGTTTTAATTTCTAGGAGGAAGAATTCAAGTCAAAGCAACTTGGACTATCATGATAAGAAACAGAGATATTTTAAAGGCAACGTTGAACTATTCAGCAATTCGATCAGAGTATTCCAGAATTACCCAACTTGGACACCTATTGATTTACAGGGGAATCATGATGTCGTTATGGAGAAGTTAAAATCAGGCTTCCTAACCAAATGAGCGACATCCTTTTGTTTGATGGTAAAAACTGGGTTGAAGAAAAAGCTCAGCGACCCTATGCATGTGCAGGTCAAATTATTGTTGCAAGGGACTCTGGAATTCTAAACGCACACGGAGGTGATTGTAGAGTCATCTTGATTTATGATGAATCTCAAAAAATGGGCGCGCTTATTCATGTTCACGCTGCAGATATTTATATCGTTTAAACTACACTTCCTTTTTGACAAAAGAACAAATACAGATATATTAACAATGCATTTGTTGCAAAAAAGGATGACGAAGATTTAGTATTTTAACTTTCATCAATCAAATTAACAAGCTTCAGGATGCCCTTTCAGCTAAACAATACCAATTGTTCTCCACTTGTCATTGACTACGACTACGAGATTATTGACAAACAATTACTTGCGCAATATGTCGGAGAACTGCTCTTAGGACATCATTTTCACGTGATACGAATACTAAATAATCTAGCTCCACAATTACCTATCAATCCCAACGCATCGATTGATCAAGTTATAAACAAAATATTAATGGTTGAAGTAGAAAAAAGGGACGGATGGCTTTTTCAAATGATTTCATGGATTGTTTTGGCTAAAAGAAATGCGGGCTCTAAGTTTCACTCCAATACACCACAGTCTGCCCCTGCCCAACATGGACTTGATGGACTCGCAATCATTCTGAATCAAGATGATACACTCAAGAATATAATAATCTCCGAGGATAAATGTACAACTTCTCCAAGAGGTAAGATTACTCAACAAGTATTTCCAGAATTTCGATCAATCGAGAATAGAGAAAAAGACAATGCTTTAATTGGCATTATTTCAACATTGCTTGGCAATCTGGACTCCGGCAAAATACTTGATCAGGTTAAGAACGATATTTTTGACACCAAGTATCGAGTTTATAGAATAGGAATAACGAGACAGGAAAATCACAACACGGAAGAAGGAAGAAATTCCCTATTCAAAGATTACGATAAGTATGTTAAGGGAGAGACATCTGATCGTAGAAGTGCAGCAAGTATTTATTTCGAAGACATGCGACTTTGGATGAATGCATTTGCAGATGAGGTCGTAGCATACCTTAACTCAAAAAAGTCTACGGATGTACAATAGTAACACTGAGCGTAGGATCAAAGATTTGCCTCAAATAGGGGACATTAATCTTGACAGGTTGCCCCAAGACCTTACTCGAATTTATGCACAGATTGTAAGTTTAAGAAGACAGGTCGCTGATGGCACAATAAATTTTCAAGACGAGGAACTGACATCTAACCTTACATTTTTAAGAAGGCTTGCAGATAATCTTGAGACAATATTATTAACCTACCCTAACCACGAGAAAAAAGATTCGATTGGATTTGTAGCCGGTACCGCAAATGCATTGATCTTTCGAATGCGTGCCACTACTGATTTAAATGACAATTTTCTTGAGGAAAATACAATCTCTCCATACCTGGCATCAGTTGTATTGTTCTTGATTGGAAATAGTCAGCCTGATGCAGCTGAAATGGCGGATGCATTAACACTGGGTGAAGATGTAAGTGCTGTGCATCGAAACCTTGTCACAAGTATAGTGTTGCTTTCCAAAGGAAGACTTTTAGAACTAGCGGCAATGTCCTTCCCAGAAGGGGAGACATTATCGGTTGATTTGGAGTTGACTGCGCTAAATTTCCTTTGGGTACACATATCAATGGGGCTTAAGGCTATGGCTCTCCGTCTCACTGGAGGAGCAGACGAACAACAATATACAGGCTACTTTGATCGCGTAATAAATTTAGCTTTGACTGATGAAAATAATTTTAAGGCGCAAAGTGGTTTCTTTGGTCCATATCGGCTGTCAAAGCTTTTGAAAATACTTGAAGCTGATGTTTACACTCGTAGTGTAATTAATATTCCGACACCATCGAATGTTAATCCAATAAAATGGTCTTCTTTCTTGAAAAAACTAACTCAAGAACGACCATTCTTATGGGAGAACCATAAGCCAGCATTGGAGACAAATTTTCTTAATCAAGGCAAATCTGGGGTTTTAACTTTTCCTACTGGTGCAGGGAAAACAACGTTATCCGAATTAAAGATTGCCTCTGCGTTATACTCTGGAAAGAAAGTTGTGTATTTAGTTCCCACTCATGCTTTAAAGGATCAGGTGAATCGCACCTTAAAACATTTATTTGAAGACACAGTGGACAATAATTTTGAGATCGATGCTGAATTCACGGAAATGCTTGAAGGGGATTCGTCCCTTATTTTAGTTATGACTCCAGAAAGATGTTTGACATTGATAAACATATCTCCGGAATTTTTTAGTGATGTTGGTCTTATTGCTTTTGACGAATTCCATCTAATTCACGGAGTCGATCTTAAAAAAGATAGACGAGCACTTGATGCAATGTATTGCTTGCTTCAGCTTTTCACACTTGCTCCATTTGCTGACTATCTGCTTATCTCAGCAATGGTAGAGAATGGTGACGAAATACGTGAGTGGATTGAAAACATTACAGGAAGAGAGTGTTACATCTTTAATTCAACATGGAAACCCACAAGACAACTTCACGGTTGCATAGTTTTTGATAAATCTCGCATAGAAGAGTTGGACAATTTAATTGAACAAGAGAAGGCAATCGCAAAAACCAAGACCCCATCACAAAGGCTTAAGAAGGAAATTACAATAATGCCTGAGTGTATCTTTAGCCTTAGGAACATTTGGGAAACCAAGAAAGACGGAGATTATTTCAGGACAAAAATACTAGACAAATTAGTGCGCTTATCCATCGGTACGAGCAGCGGTGGCGCTTGGTATCTCACCAGTAATCGAAATAAGGTTGCGGCCACCCTTGCTGCTCACTTTTCAAACTTAAATTTAAAAACATTGATATTTGTGGATGATCCAAAAATCTGCATTTCAACAGCGAACGAAATCCAAGAGAAACTATCCAATTTACATAATGATTACGAGGCTTTCATAGCTACCAATGTCGCGTTAGTAACAAGCTTGACTAAGGAGTTAGGCGGATTAGAATATTCATACTTCAATGGAAACAAGAACATCGGAGTGCATCATGGTTTACTATTACCCGCAGAAAGACACTTGACTGAATTATATTTTAAAAATGCAAAAGGCTCCATTGCCCTTGTAGCAACTGCAACATTGGCCCAAGGAATTAATCTTCCAGCTGAAATTGTGATAATTGCAGGGGATGACAGATATGACGAGACGGAAGAGAAACGAATACAAGTCAAACCTCATGAACTATTAAACGCAGCGGGACGAGCCGGTAGAGCAGGACTTTCTTCACAAGGAGCTGTTCTATTAATACCTGGAGACATTGTCACAATTGAGGGTCAATCGATTTCAAACAAGTGGTGGGAATTAAAAGACAGAGTTTTTTCAAAAGGCGATCAATGCCTTAAAATCGAAGACCCACTTGAATATTTCCTAGATTCACTACAAGAGAGTGCGTCCAAACTTGAGTCAATGCAGATACACTTTCTTTACCGGTTTAAAGCGGAGCGTCAATCGGAAAATAATACTAAGCAGCTACTCGGTTTATCACTTTTTGCTTTTCGAGCTAAAAAAGCGAATCAATTTGAGAGATTTGATGGTCAAGTTAACAAACTTATACAGAGAAGGGTCGAGCTTGACGACTTAACCGAAGACATCGCATGGACAAAAGAAATCAGTTATAAGTCCGGTGTTGATCCTTCAACAATCATGAGTCTGAGTAAGTCAATCGATGAAGAGGACTTTGAAGAATTTATTGCCTTTACAGTATCTGAATTTCTTGTTTGGTTTTTTAATTGGCTAAAAACAGACGATTTAAATTTCATAGGACTTTTCACAAAACAGACGACTATAAACGAGTTGAAAAGAATTGGGGGGTTAACTTTATCGCGTGACTATCCAATCGAGAAACTTCTCAATCAGCTTGACAAAGTTGTTGAAATAACAAAACTATATATTGCTGGCAAACCGCTTAAAGAGATTGATGACGCAATTGGTAATTCATCAGATGTGTATTTGACAAAGGTGAGAAGTTTTGTTTTGCGCCTAATACCTGAGGTAAGTTTCGCGATTGGCCTTCTATCAATGGTCGTAACTGAAAAGGCGAAACAGCGAGGCATTCAGAGAAATGATTTGCCACTAGCGATTCGGCTATTAGCGAGTTGTATTAAAGAAGGGTTTGATTCTCCACAAAAATTGATCTACAAGAAGAATAACGATTTGGCGATGAGAGTTGAAACGCACGAATTATTTCAGGCAAATATTAATGGTATTAACTGAATCCAGTTGCACCTTGGGTTTGAAATTTAGAATCAGCATATGAAGCGTGTGAACGAGGCCGACCAGAAGATTTGTAGAATAAACTTGAAATTGAATAGCCCTTACCGATTATGAGTTATGATGATGAATTTGCAACAGTTGAAGTGCTTCTAAGATCCAATTTGGAGACAAGAGCAGTTGACTCTTTTGCAATCTCTTTAATGAAAGTTGAAAGACAGATGCGGAGAATCTTCACCTTCCTAATTTTTCAGCATGATAATTATAAGATTGGAGATGGTGCTGAGTTGAGAAAGATTCTTGTTGAGAATAAAGATATGTATTTGAAAAATTTCATACAGGGGATTGACTTGATATTCTATAAAACTGTAAAACAAATTTATGGTCTGAATTACTCAAACGACTACGAGCAGATTAATAGCATTACCTTGGACAGGAACAAAATATTTCATGGACAAATAACGGGAAAGAGACTTAGTAGGGAAGAATTGATTGAGAGAATTGAATTCATGAAAAAGTGGTGTAAGAATATTGCAGAGAAATTTTATGAAGAAGTGGGATATGATGGCTTTGGAAGAAATGCATATCGCAAATCCCCCAATAAACTATCATTGAAGAATTTGGAAAGATTTGAATCATTTGACCAGTATAAAAACTTGTTAAAGGAAATTGATAGAAGAAAATAACTTAAGACGAAAAGATGCTCTGGAAGGACGGGCGTAATGTTGAAGAATTGGAAATACTTTCAAAATGTGATAAAATCATTTTAGGAAACCGGATTTCAATATCTTACCTCACTCAAACAGATATGTATCAAAAATGTATCAAATTTGATGGCATCATAGAAAATCATAGAGCATCATCAAAATAGTCTGACGCTCAAAAATGCCTCCTTACATACCCAGGATAATTTTGAAGCATCATGGAGCTAACTTGTTAAAAACCAGCGGGATCACTAAAAAGGCCTCAGACGTGAAAATCTGAGGCTTTTTTATTGGTCTGTAACACGGTTGTAACACCGAGCCTCTAAAAGACCATTTTAGTATCAATAGGTATCAGTTGATACTGATCTTATTCCTTGATAGCATCCAAATCAAGTTCACAGTTTTTAATAACTTAGTCAGACAGTCGATTACGTCTGTCGCTCAACAGGCTCAATATTCATTCTCCACTTATGCCAAAATCGATTTCATTTCTACTGGGTTCCGGATTCTCTGCTCCAATGGGTTATCCAATTGGTAACAAGCTTAATGATCTAATTCTAAAATCAACAGGTGACCAGTTTGCATTTCACTCTAGTGGTGTACTTGCTGTGAGAAAGGATGGGAAAAAACCTGACTGGGGTTATCCAACTAGTTATGATATTTCATTCGAGTTTTGCAAAAATCTTATTCAACATTTCACGAAGAAAAGGGGATATTTTGATTACGAAGAGTTCTATGACTTCTTAATCGATGAGTCTCACAAAGACCCGGAGGTGAAAGAAATTGCAAAGCCATACTTAACTCAATTCGGCAATGTTGAGCAATTAATTTTTAGCCTAAAAAATATTTATAATCAATTAGTTTCATTTTATATAAATGATAAGGACGGGAAGAAGTGGTATGACGATGAGGCCTATTGTCTCAAATCAATTTTCCCTGGCTACACCGGATTTCTCAACACGTTAAGTTCACTTGGCAAGGAAACAGAATCGATCAATATTCATACATTAAATCACGACCTCTTTTTTGAACGTTTGAACAACACCGAGTGGTTAGAGGGTGAATTATGTGATGGCTTTGAGGAACTAGGGTCTCCATACTATGGCCAGTTGAATGTCGATGGGAGAACTTACGATTGTCGTCTGGCATATTATACAGGGAAGTATAATCGTAAGTATAAAATATTTAAGCTTCATGGTAGTTTTGATTATGGAGTCTATTACAAGTCTAATGGCAGCCTAATGGTTCCAGAGACTTACATAAAAACGAGATATGGAATCGGGTTTGGAGAATTTTATAAAGAGACCGTCAACGCAAAAGGAATAGTGAGTTATGAGCGGTGCTGGGTTAATTATCATGCTGACTTTCTGACAGGAACAACATCTAAAATAGAGAGGTATAAGGAGCCCCTCTTATTTAAGAACTTATTTCAATTGTTCCGTGATAATTTGAAAGAAGCTGAAACCCTAAATAATAATTGGTTATGGAGCGAAAGATTCCGAGGTCAATAAAATGGTTATTGAAAATTTTGACTTCAAAAAGAAGAAGTGTTTTATAGTTGATCCATTCGCAGGGAAGAGCGTAGAAGCGTTTGCTAAATCAATTGGAGCAAAGCTAGTCAGCAAGCATTTGAATGACCTAGACAAGAATGACTTTCAGTAGTCTTGTACTAGGACTTACCACCGATCCGATTTGATAAAAGAAATAATTCAAGAGTGATTAATAAAGAGTTTGTCAAAGACGTTTATGGAATAACAGGAGAGGATTTTCTTACTGAGTCGCAAAACGCAAACTTCGCGAGGGTAACTCTAGGTTGAGTTTTTAAGCTTCTCAAACTGAATCCGAATTTGGTGATTGAAGAAGAGCTAAACAAATACCTCAAAAAACGCAACACCCTTGTCATAAAATTGTAGTAGTTTCGACTTAATCTGACAGTTGGGTTAACTTAGAAGTGAAATTTTAAAAGTTAAACTCATTAAACTGTCAGATGTATAAGAACAGAAACCAAGAACAGCGAAATTTTTATTTAATGAAAATCGATCCTTTTGTTATTAACGCTCTTAAGTATTGGAAAAATACTTTGGCAGATTCTGCGCGTGCTGAAATAAATTTTGACAAATCCGTTTACTTAAAAAAATGTGATGTTGATTTTGAAGGTGGAAAAATTGATGTTAGAAATGCTTTGGAATTGATTGGAAATGAAGAAAGCAGAGTCAATAAAATCCAAGGGATAGAGAGCAAGGATAATGCTAATTGGCAAACTATTGATGAAGTACAGGTTTTAATCGCGCCGTTTTATGTTAGCCCCGTTCCTGAATATTTGCAGATCACAGGTGAAGAGGGGCCATTTTATCCATTCTGGATTAAAGCGATCTTGAACAAGCAAGGGATTCTGAGGCCAGATGAAGACACGTTTCCGTACATCCCACGGGTGTACTTAGAACCACAGGTCAACGAGAAATTCAATTTTGTTTTTTCTCATGTCGATACCGTTGACAAAGCTTTTGCTAAGAATTTTTCCGAGGAGTCGTGGCCTGAATTTTGGCACTACGTTCAATCAGTATTTAGCGAGATAACGGACTCAACCATTGAAGACTTTAGTTCCGTAGGTTTTCACACAATTAAGGAACGGGCAATTGTAGTGAATAACTCCTTTAGAAATCCGGCAGACGGGATAATCCAATTATATGATTTCTTTTTGAAGCAAGATCAACTACCTAACTTACTTCAAAATTTGTGTAGAAAAGATTTCGAATCACTCAAGGGCTTAATCTCAGTAGAAGATTTTGAGAAAGACTCCTTGCTGCATTTAGGTCAGATGGGATTTGAGTATCCGTTGTCCCCTTCTCAAAGAAAGAGTTTATACCATTTTAATAGGCAAGAACATGGAACAGTATTGGCGGTGAATGGTCCACCTGGAACAGGGAAGACCACTCTGTTGCAAAGTATTGTTGCGAATGAAGTTGTGACAAGTGCTATCGAAGGAGAGGCCCCTCGTATAATTGTAGCTTGCTCTAC
>JAFDXO010000154.1 GCA_018267925.1 Bacteroidota bacterium
ATGCAAAATATTTTTCCCTGTTACGTCTCCAAGTAAATCTAATTCAATATTATTTAATGACGTTTTCCCTTTTAGGAAATTGTCAAGGTCGTAAAATTCCGACTTTAAATGTGTTTCGGTTCTGTTGTTCCAAGATTGTCGGTTTATTTCTATGTAATTATTTTCTGTGTTCATTTTTACGCTCGGTTTTACAAAATAACAGCTAACGCACAAATATACGAAATCTCACCAATTTTCAAAACTTTTTACTTTATTTATTTTCAATGAGTTAGTTTTTTACTACCTTTGAGATATTCAAAATGCGCAGATAATAAATATTCAAAATGCGCAATTCACTTTTTATCACAAATTGTTCCTCTTTTCGCTTGGTTATTTTGTATGTATAAATGTCATGCAACTTGAAAATACATAAAAATAATTTTGTTTCTTGAATTCAGCAAACATACAATTATTTGCTTCATTTAATGATTTATATCTATCTTTACGTTAGAAACTTTTGGGAGGTATTCAGCTTTTTAGTTTAGTGCAGAAAGGGTAAAATAATAGTTGTTGAAAATTTTAATCTTAGCTTATGAAAATCAATTAGTGAGCGTAAACTTAGCTTGTTTTTTTCTGCTTACCTCGACTAAAATTCCTGCAGCAATAAGCCCCCAAATTCCGGCTCCTAAAAGTGAGTTAATGTCATCATCGCCTATGATGGGAAATTGAAAACGAAACCAAAATATAATGAAAGTAACATCAGCCACTATAAACCAATACATACGACAACGATGAGGTACAAAATGTCTGGCAGCCGGTAATGCACGAATCTGCCATAACAGTAAGGCAAAACCAACTATGCTGCCGCCTCTTTGCAAAATCCTTGACCATTCTACTTTGTCTTCAATACTTAGTTTCAACCCTACTCTGTCACTATATGAATAAGTATCGGTATGAGTTATACGGTCTAAAATAATATGCGATAAGATACCAATAAGCAGTGAAAACAGGATAATACCATATCTTTTTTGAAACACTTTTACCCAATTAGTGCGATGATAGTTCACTAATCTTTCGGCAAAAGACTGAGGCAAATTATCAATTAATGGATCTCTTACAATCAAGTGAAAAACAAAGCCAAGAAGTAAGCCAACAGGAAGGTCATAAATAAAAATGCCAATCCATGAATGGCTTAACATTTTGCCACCTCCTAATTGAAAAAAAGCTTGAAAGTCGGGTACCATAGAGCCAATAATCAGCCCTGTCCAGGAATAATATTTCTGTGGAATGAACCGGAAAGGCAAAATGGCAGCAGGATGGGCAAATGTAAAGGGCATATTTTTAAAATACTATCTGACAATTATTGCATTTCGGTATATTTTTTCAATAATCTCAACAGTTTTTAGTGCCTCAAAAGAATTGGTATTGATAGCGGCATTGTTGGTCAGTACATCTACTAAATTGTCATACACTTTATCGTGGTTGCTCATGGAGCCTGTATATGAGCCATAGTTATTAGCATGATTTCCGACCGGTAAGTCGGGAATTTTATAGGATTCTATGTTCTGATACTCAAGTTCATTCAGATATTGCCCACCAATTTTTACAGTTCCTTTTTCGCCAAAAACGGTCAAAGAGCCTTCCATGTTTTTCTCATAGCTGTTTACAGTATAGTTCATAGTGCCAATGATATCATTGTAAAATTTGAAAATTACAACGCCGGTATCTTCAAATTGGATAATGCCTTGGTGTGCATAGTTCCCAATATAAGCTTGCACTTGTTGCACATCGCCAAACATCCAATAGAGTAAGTCAACAAAATGGCTGAACTGAGTAAATAAAGTGCCGCCGTCTAAGTCTTTTGTTCCTTTCCAACTATTTTCATAATAGGCAGCATCTCGATTCCAAAAACAAGAAAGTTGAACACTAAATATTTTTCCGAGCCTTCCTTCTTCCAAAACTCTTTTTAGGGCAACAACTGGTGGATTAAATCGGTTTTGTTTTATAGCAAATAAGCGACGGTTGGCTTTTTCGGCAGCCTTAATCATTTCTCCGGCATCATAAGAGGAAATGGACATGGGCTTTTCACACAACACATGGCAGCCGGCTCTCAATGCTCTGATGGCATGTTGGGCATGCAATCCGTTGGGTGAACAAATAGCTACAACATCTAACTTTTCTTTTTGTAATAGTTCTTCAATATTGTAATAGACTTGAGCACCATATTGTGAAGCAAGTGCATTTGCCCTTTCTTCCAAAATATCGCAGACGGCAACTAAATCACCATGATGCTGAATATGTGCGGCATGACGTTGTGCAATACGTCCACAACCAACAAGTGCAAATCGAATTTTAGACATTGAAACAAAGATAACAAGCAGACTAAAGACTACCGTAACAAAAGATCTATTTTAAAAAATAGATACACTCTTAGTATGGTAGTTGAAAATAAAAAAATGCCAACGCCCTGAAATCAATTGCCAGTACTAAATGAAGTAATTAAATACCAACCATAAGCGGCATCAACAACATCAACAAATCTTCGTTTTCCGATGGCTCTTCCGGCCTGAATATGCCAGCACGAGTAGGGGTGCTAAGTTCTGCCTTCAAATTTTCACCATCCAAATTACTGATCATTTCAACCATGAGTTTGGCATTGAAAGCAATTTTCATATCCTCGCCAACATATTGACAGCTCAGTGTTTCACGACCTTCATAGGAAAAATCAATGTCTTGTGCGCTTAATTGTAAGGAGTTTCCATTTATTTCAAAAACAACTTGACTGGTGGTTTTGTTTGAAAATATACCCACACGTCGAAGAGCACTGATCAGCTCAGCGCGATTCATAGTAAGTGTATAGGGATTTTCGTTTGGAATTACAGCACGGTAATCCGGAAAGCGGGCATCAATCAATCTACAATTTAGACTGATTGTTGAACTTTGTACAAACAAATGATTCCCATTGTAAGAGAGTTGAATTTCAGAATCATCAGCAGGCAAGGTAGATCTAAGTTGTTGTAGTGGTTTTTTGGGCACAACAAAAGAATCTTCCATTGGGCATTTTATATCGGCTCGGGTAAATTGTATCAACCTATGTGCATCTGTCGAAATAAAAGAAAGATATTCGGGTGCTAACTCGAAACAAACACCTGTCATTGCAGGACGAAGGGTATCGTTGCTAACAGCAAAAAGGGTTTTGTTGATTCCTTCAATCAAGTCAATAGATCGCATGGTAAAAGCCGTAACATCTTCTGTGGGCGGCTCTGTTGGAAAATCATCAGCTTTTTCACCACCTATCTTATACTTCCCTCCGGTAGAGCTCATTTCAATACTGAGATCTTCTTCATTAATGGTAAATGTGATTGGCTGCTCAGGTAAATTTTTCAAGTATTCCATCAATATTTTAGAAGGAATACAAATTCTGCCATCATCGCGACCTTCTGCTACCTCCATTTCTACTCGCATCATGGTTTCTAAGTCAGTTGCAGTAAGGGTAAGATGGTTCCCTTTCAGTTCGCATAAGAAGTCCTCAAGGACAGACAACACAGCATTAGAACTGATAACGCCGCTGATTTGTTGCAAGTTCTTCAATAATCCGGTGGAGCTTACAATAAAGCGCATGGAATGAAATGATTTGTCACAAAGATAATCGTTTGGAATTATCAGCCATCGGGCAAGAAAAAAATGATTTAATTCACACCCTTTTTTTTCCACAAACCAAGCAATAAACTATTTCTAAGGAGAGAAATTAAGATAATGACAACAAAAATATTTAGGCAATGCCGTTTTAGATACCGAAATTTCCACTTTCAAAAACAAAATAACGTATGAGCCTACAAGACAGGTTGAAAAGCTTTCTGGGAACTAAAGCAGCCAATGCCGAACAAGAAGGTGAAAATTTTTTAACTCAAAATGCCAAACGAGAAGGAGTTAATACCACAGCATCGGGGCTACAATATGAAGTGTTGCATCAAGGCTCTGGCACTCGCCCGACAAATGATCGCAGTCGTGTAACGGTACATTATGAAGGTCGCCTAACGAATGGACAAGTGTTTGACAGCTCTTACAAAAGAAACCAACCGGCTACTTTCGGACTAAACCAAGTGATTGTAGGCTGGACAGAAGGGGTACAACTGATGAATGAAGGTTCAAAATATCGCTTCTTCATTCCTTCGGCGTTGGGATACGGAAATCGCGGTGCAGGCAGTATTCCGCCTAATAGCACACTGATTTTTGATGTGGAATTATTAAAAGCAGAATAATGAATTTTTAAAGGATCGCCTGCCTTTCGGATGCTTTCTTAGCTTTGCCGAAATTATTCCTCCTTTACTTTTCAAACATGAACTTACCCGAAAATCTATCTATTGATTTTTTAGCTCGTTTTGAGCCTAAAACAGATATAAACTTCTCGTCGGAAGCGCAACAACGCATCCATATTAACCGAACATACTTAGACAAAATAATAGAATCCGGACAAACATTTTACGGGATTAATACAGGTTTTGGATCCTTGTGTAATGTTCGAATAGCCAATGAAGAATTATCTGATTTGCAACACAATTTGGTGCGTAGTCATGCTTGTGGAATGGGCGATGAAGTGCCGGAAGATATTGTGCGATGGATGCTTTTGCTGAAAATTCATGCACTGGGAAAAGGGTATAGTGGAATAAGAGCTGAAATAGTTTCTTTACTAATTGAATTTTACAATCGCCACATCAGTCCGGTAGTTTATGAATTAGGATCATTAGGGGCTTCCGGCGATTTAGCACCATTAGCACATTTAAGTTTGCCATTGTTTGGTGAAGGAATGGTAAATTACAAAGGTGCAAAACGAACAGCATTAGAGGCACTAACGGAAGAAAATTTACAGCCTATTCCCTTGGCTGCAAAAGAAGGTTTAGCTCTCTTGAATGGCACTCAATTTATGAGTAGTTATGCAGTATGGTGTTTGCTTCGTGCACAAAAACTAAGTGCTTGGTCGGATGTGTTGGCTGCTTTAAGTGCGGATGCTTTTGATGCTAAAAACGAACCGTTTAAAAGTCCTCTTCATCGGGTTCGCCCTCATCAAGGTCAGATAACTACGGCGCAACGTGTTTTTGATCTATTGAAAGATAGTGAGCTGCAAACTCGTACCAAAATTCAAGTACAAGATCCTTATTCTTTTCGATGTGTGCCGCAGGTGCATGGGGCAAGCAAAGATGCACTTGACCATATCAGGCAAATTGTAGAAACAGAAATTAATTCGGTAACAGACAATCCAATTGTTTTTCATGATGAAGATGCCATCATGAGCGGAGGTAATTTTCATGGTCAACCCTTAGCTCTAAACCTTGACTTTGCCGCCATTGCTCTGGCTGAATTAGCTAACATTTCTGAACGTAGAACTTATTTATTAGTAAGCGGACAACGGGGCTTACCACCTTTTCTTGCCCCCAATGCCGGAGTAAATAGTGGCTTTATGATTGCACAATACACTGCGGCTGCTATCGTTAGCCAAAACAAACAATTGTGTACACCGGCAAGCGTAGATAGCATTGTGAGCAGTAATGGACAAGAAGACCATGTAAGCATGGGCGCAAATGCTGCAACCAAACTGAAAAGGATAGTAGAAAATGTGCAACGGGTATTGGCAATAGAATTGATTACGGCTATTCAAGCCTTAGATTTTCGATTGCCACAAAAGAGTTCTCCCAAGTTAGAAAAGATTCGAAATGCTTTTAGAGCGCAGGTTCCAATGATGAATACAGATAGAATACTGCACAACGACTTAATGATAGCAGAACGCTTTTTAGATACGCACCCAAGCCTTTACATTGGTGAATAGCACATCGCAAAATCATATCGTTTTCCAAGCTTACGGCAACGAAGAAATTTTGCATGAGTGTGCTTTAGCCTTGCTTTCCATAACGGCACAGCATAGTGAAGCTGAATTGCAACAACTGCATGTTTGTATTTACACCGATCAGCCAGCTTATTTTGAAAAGTGGAAACCACTCCCTTTTTATTTGTCGCTTGAACCCATAAACCAAGCACTTATTCGCAAATGGCGCGGAGAAATAAATTTTGTTCATCGGGTTAAGATTGAATTGTTGCGTGATTTTGCTTCAAAACAAAAAGGTAATATTCTCTATTGCGATACAGATGTGTATGGTTGTGCACCACTCAGCTCTTTGTTTGAAAAAATAAAGACCGGCAAACGCATCATGCACATACAAGAAGGAAAGCTCAAAGGATCGTCTAATACGGTTTTTCAAAAGCTGGATCATTATTTTGAACAGCATAAAATTGAAATCAATCACCAACTTTTTGAAATGCCAGCAGATGCCACCATGTGGAATGCCGGTGTGTTAGGTTTTCGTGCCGACGATCTTTTTCTTTTGGACAAAGTGTTGGATTTTACGGATACCGTATATCCCCAATTACCTAAGCATGTTGTCGAACAATTTGCTTTTTCGCTTTATTTTTCTGAAGCAGGAACCATTCACACTGCTTATCCTTTTCTCTATCATTATTGGAATCTGAAAGAACTTCGTCCTTTGTTGTCTTCCTTTTTTCATTTTTTTTCAAAAATGGAATGGCTTCAATTAGCACAGCTTAGTCGTCTGATACAGCTTCCTGAATATCTGCAACAGAAAGCAAATTTTTATAGCAACAGGAGCATATTTAAAAAGCTGAGAAAAGAAAATTGGACTCCTGAAATTCCGGAATGGTCACAGTTATTGCAGCAATTCTAAAGTTGTTTTGATAGCCGCTTCATTAGTGGGATTATATAATGATTGCAATAAATCTTGTTTTTCTCTTGAAGTAAGATGAAAATTGAGTGCTGCAGATTTCTTGATTTCTTTTGGGAAATAGCTGAGTGTAATGAAGTGCACACGATTGCTCAATTCCGGTGTCATATCTTTGATGTATCCCTGAGCATAGGATTGAAAAGGCTCCCACTTATTTTCTATCACCGTAAGGGGGTCAATCAACATAGCCCCTAATGAACTTTCTTCTGTAGAAGGCAATACCTCATTTTCGCGCGTGTCGCGTATTTGTAGAAAAATGATGTTACCAACATTTTCAGCCATCCATTTTCTAAATACAAAAAAATATCGTAACGCCACTTCAGTACCGAAATTATCGCGCAAACCGGCATCCATAATGTTCATTTGCGGTTTGCAGGGCATTTTTACAACCGGTAGAATATAGGGAAAGGTTGCATTCATGCGAAGTGCTGTGGACAGGCGTAAATTAAAAGGTTGTTGGTGGGCAAAGAATGAGGCAAAATCTATGGCATCAATAGGTGGGTTTGCGGTGTCTCGAAGTGCATAAGCGGGTTGTGTAAGAAAGGCAATCGGTTGCGCCGACATCATCAATCGTCTTCCATCATCTATAATAGTGCCGTTAATAATCATTTGGGGAATGGTACCTTCCGCTTCAGGTTTTTGAAAATCGCCAAGTTTGGCATCTAAAACACCTTCTGTATTACGTATCAATTCTTCTTCCATTGAATAACCTCTATCTTTCGTGTATATTCGACCGGAAACTGAAATTTTGTTGAAAGGCGAAATAATGTCAACACAAGCAAAGGAAAAGATAATAGCGTTTAGTAAATCCTTCCCTATGTTGGCTTGATAGCGACTGTTATAAGGGTTTGAAATTTTTCCTTGCATAGCGGCCATGTGAATAGATCGCCAATAGGCAGCACCAATCATGCCTCCCGATGCTCCCGTCATCAAAACGGTATTTGAAAAAATTTTTCCTTTACACAAACTGTCTAAACGTTGAAGGGCGGCAAAAGTCCAATAGGCTGCTCTCGTTCCGCCACCACTAACAGAAATTATAACTAACGGCGGCTTTGTTTCAGTAGAAAGTTTAGTGCGCCATTGATTCAGTCTATCAAGCCCTTTCTGTTCATCCTGTACATATCGCGCTTCATTAAAAAAATGCTTGACACTGTCATATTCATAGCTTGTTACGGGTAGTTGTTTTGTTTTGTAATCTAAACCGTATGCAATGCTTCGTAAATCAAATATCTTCCAATGAACCATTATGGAAAGCAACAAAACAATAAAAACCCAGCCCATCAACTCCCAAGTTTTTAGAAAATATTTCATGGCTCCTACCAATCCGGTCATGACCGTAAACAAGAGTAAAAAACTTCCGCCTGCAGGAATACGTAAACGCGGATGTTCAGAAAAGGCACCTAAAACAAACAAAAGTAAAAGGGCGAATATGGTGGCTGTAATGGCATTTCGATGGTGCCTCCGGAGCACAGCACTTAATAATCGCGGATGGTAATTTTCGAGATCGCCGGTTCGTTCCAGATGCAAGGTTTCAGATAAAAAAGTGTTTGCCCGAATCATATCAAACTCTACATCTAAAGAGTCATACGGAATGATACCTCGAATAACAGAAGGGTTTGTAATAGTGGATAGCACCGCTTTGAAAAGGTCTCTATCTACACGGAAAAAATAGGCAAATGAGAAAAACAAAAACAAAACCAAACCCGAATAAAAACCTAATTGCATCAGAATAGTTCCAAAAATGCTGGCATGTTCATCTACATACTGAAAACGAATGCTGATCACAGAATAAAAGATCAAGAAGGCTAAAGGAATAATGGCATTATTGATACAATACTTTAAAAAAGCATGGCGTGTTGCACCTAAAAATGGAACGCGGTGGCTGTGAATGATGAACGTAGTAATGTTCCAAGACATGATGAATATAGCCATCGTGCTGCCTAAAAAAAACATACTGACAAAATTGATTTCACCCAAATATTCAGGTGCAAGAAATAATGTTGAAGCTCCAAAATGAGCAGCAAAATTTCCCGATAAAGTAGCTATTAAAAGAACCCAAAAAAATAGCAGTAATTGATATTTTCTGAAGTGCAACAAAAGAAGCTGCACCGGGAGAAACCGATATATTTTGTTGATAAAATTCAGCATGTGGGAACCATGTCCCTAAGCTAAAAACAAAAGTTCAATTAGCAAACTAACTTCAAAAAACAGCTTAATTCTTTTGCTTATTGATGATATATAAATTAATAACCAACGACACTAATAAAAACATAGCCACCAACTGGTGCATTTCGGCAAAGGCCTCATAACGACCAAAATGATGAGGTTGCATCTTGGGGGCTAACAAAACGGTGGTTATCCCAAGCCCTATTTGTAAGCACACTAACCATATCGGGTGCCATTTGGTTGCAGAAAAAAGCTTGAATGGATATTGCTTTGAAAGTCGAATAGCTGCTCCTGTCCAAAAAATAATTAAAGTACCCAAAGTATAAGCCAGTAAACGATGAATAAATTGAACATTGACAGGATCATTAACCCAACTGAGTTTTGATAAATTTTCAGGAATATACACACCATTAATGTCCGGCCAAGTTGGTGCATAAGTCGCAGCCTTCAACCCTGCCATAAAGGCTCCGTAAATTAGTTGTAAACCTAAAAAGCCAATAATAAAGAGAGTGAAATTTCGAAATCCGGGAATGAAGATTCTTTGTTCTTCTTTCAACAGTAATTTCAAGGCAAACCAAAGCGTGTAGCATAAAAGCACTAATGCAGCAATAAAGTGAATAGCCAATTTGATGTGATTAACATATAGGTTCTCATTGTTTAGTCCGCTTGCCACCATGATCCAACCAATCAACCCTTGTGCCGCCCCTAACAAAAAGAGAATAAAAAAAGGAATAACCATCTCTCGATCGAAGTATTTGCGGACTAAGAAATAGATGAATCCTAATGCAAATACTACGCCCAGCAATCTCGCCCATAAGCGATGAAACCATTCCCAAAAGAATATGGACTTAAAATCGTCTAACGTGAAATGGGCATTTAAAAATTTGTATTGTGCAATCTGCTTATAGCCATCAAAAGCATGGTTCCATTCCTGTTCATTCATTGGCGGTAAGGCACCCATAATAGGTTTCCATTCCGTAATAGATAATCCCGAACCGGTAAGGCGTGTAACTCCACCTAACAACACCTGAACTATAATCATGAATACACCAATCAGTAGCCAAATAGCCACAGCCTTACGCTTATTTACAGTCACGCAAAAATATTTTGAAGGCAAAAATACACTTCCCTACTGACTGACACTTTACTTCGTTTCTTATAAGTATAAATTTATAAAAGAACGTTTGTGATGTTCTAAAGAGGAATTTATTTCGATATAAATTCTGTGGTAATTAGCTTGAAAAAGAGCTTTCTAAACCTATAAAAACCCCTTTATTAGTAAATAGAGATTTGCTTTTTTTTTTAAGGTATTTCGAATTAGTCTAAGGGCCATCTTCAAAATTCAGTCAATTAAATTTACTATTAGATAAAAAAATTTGTAAAAAAAATTGTCTATGTGTTAAAAATTTTGAGGGATAGTTTTTATCTTTGAACGGCATAAAACATAACCCACTTAAACTTCAAGCATTAAACACAAAAAAAATTATGAGAAAAGCTGATGTAGTAAGCAGCATTGCAGAAAAAACCGGAATCCCGAAAGTGGATATTCTCGTGGCTCTGGAAGCTTTTTTTAAGGAGGTCAAGACCTCTCTTATTGAAGGTGAGCCGGTGTATGTCCGTGGTTTTGGCAGTTTTATTTTAAAAAAGAGAGCTGCTAAAATTGGTCGGAACATTAAAAAAAATATCGCCGTAGAGATACCCGAACATTTCATACCTGCATTTAAGCCGGCAAAAGAGTTTGTGCAATCTATAAAAAATGCAAAACCTACTTTGGGTGGAAGTCATACCGGAAAAGATGATGCGTAAGAAGTTATTTACTTACCAAACGGGTTTTACCTACCTTTGCGCCGAAAATCAAAAAAATATATTTGGTGCGTCCCATTCACTTTATTACAATTTTTTTAGCTTTAGCCCTTGTAGCCATACTGTATTTTGGAGTAAAAAATACTCCACCCAAAATTGTCGCTTCAACGCAAGCGGCAGATAGCATGAACCACACGGTTCATCCGGCCTCTTTTGACTCTCTATTATCTGCTGCGAATCGTGAGCTTCCGGCACACGCAAAAGCAGAGATAAGCACCTTGGAAAAACGTCTTTCAGCCATCTCCGATTCTTCGAAGATGGCTGTTGTTTTTGACACCTTAGCCCGACTTTGGTTGCAGCATAAGCAAGGTCCAATTGCCGCACAATATTTTCTTCAAGAAGCTAAGTTGGTTAATTCCGAAAAAAAGCTCACCTTTGCAGCCCAATTATTTTTAGAGCTGGCACGAAAGTCCAAATCTGAAAGTATGCAGACATGGATGGGGCAGCAAGCCATTGAAGGATTTAAACGTGCTTTGCAGCTCAACCCTAATAATGACACCCTAAAAGTTGACCTTGCAGAATGTTTTATCGGCACGGGAGAAACAATGCAGGGAGTGCTAATGCTACGTGAGGTGACAGAAAAGCATCCGGATAATATTCCGGCTAATCTTATCCTCGGTCAGCAAGGAATTGTTTCAGGACAGTTTGATAAAGCCATAGCACGTTTTGATCGTGTATTGGGTCAACAACCTGAAAATATGGAAGCACTATTAGGTCTGGCAGAAGCATACAAAGGAAGCGGACAAAAACAAAAGGCACTTGAACTTTTGGAAAAAGCAAAGAAGTTGATGAATAATCCTGAATTTAGTAAGGATATTGACGATTACATAAAAACATTTTAAACAACATTTAAAATCTTTTAGATATGCCTTGTGGTAAAAAAAGAAAAAGACATAAAATAGCTACTCATAAACGCAAAAAGCGTTTGAGAAAGAACCGTCATAAGAAAAAATAGTTTTCGGGGAATTTATTTTTTCCTTGGCTGTTTTTCGGTTTCTCTATACAGCCTCTTGATTTTTACCTTACAAAATTGTGGGTTCATCAGCCTTTATACCAAGCCTTGTTTTTCAAGCCTTGGATATATTTAGGCTGTTTCATGGAGGCTATTCAACTTTTCAGCGTACAGAGTCTTTTGAAGTATTGCAGTGCCAGCCGGGGAATAGTTGTTTAAAGACGGTAGCATGAACAAAGAGCTTATCATCAATGCTTCGGGAGAAGGCGTAGAAATTGCCTTGCTCGAAGACAAGAAACTTGTAGAATTACATTACGAACATTCTCAAGACCAATTTGCTGTCGGTGATTTATATCTGGGCAAGGTAAAAAAACTTATGCCCGGACTTAATGCTGCATTTGTAGATGTGGGTTATGAGAAAGATGCCTTCTTGCATTATACCGATCTCAGCCCTTATTTTCGATCGTTGCTAAAATTTACCAAGTATGCCCTAAACGGAAATACACCTTGGGGTAACGATTTTGGTAAATTTCAAAACGAAACTGATATCATCAAGTCCGGAAAAATTACCGAAGTATTAAATGGTAAACCGGAAGTGTTAGTTCAGATTCTGAAAGAACCTATTTCTTCTAAAGGGCCAAGGCTGAGTTGCGAAATATCGCTGCCGGGTCGGTTTGTAGTGGTGACCCCGTTTAACGATGTAGTAGCCATTTCCCGAAAAATTCATTCGGCAGACGAAAGAAAAAGATTGCAACGCATTGTGGAAGCAATCAAACCTAAAAATTTTGGTGTAATCGTGCGTACTGCTGCAGAAGGTAAAAACACAGCAGAATTACACGCAGATATTCTTTCACTTGCCGAAATGTGGGAAAGTATTCAGAAAAATCTACAAGGAGCAAAACCTCCTCAAATTATTCTGAGTGAAAAAGATAAGACTACTTCTATACTCCGAGATTTATTGAGCGACAGCTTTCAAAAAATTGTCATCAATGATAAGTCTTTGGTAAAGGAAACACAGGAATATATTTCTAGAATTTCTCCCCAACAAGAGGATATCGTTTCGTTTCACAGCACACACAATGCCATCTTTGACCAATACGGCATTACGAAACAGGTTAAATCCTCGTTTGGAAAAACGGTAAACTTAGATAGCGGTGCTTATTTGATTATTGAACATACGGAAGCTTTACACGTTATTGACGTAAACAGTGGAACTCGTAGTGCTGATGTTTCACAAGAATTGAGTGCACTTACTACCAATTTGGAAGCAGCAAAGGAAATTGCCCGCCAAATGAGATTGCGTGATTTAGGGGGAATCATCATCATTGATTTTATTGATTTGCGCCTTCCCGAAAACAAGAAAAAACTCTTGGATTCTATGGAGGAATTTATGGCTAATGATCGGGCACGTCATACCATTTTGCCGGTGTCAAAATTTGGGCTAATGCAAATCACCCGCCAAAGGCTACGCCCGGAATTAAATATAACAACTGCGGAAGTATGCCCAAGCTGTAAAGGAACCGGAAAAATTGGCCCGTCTTTATTGATTGCCGATGAAATTGAAAAAGACTTAAAATACTTGATTAATCAAGGTCATCGAGCACTTGCTTTACATGTACACCCCATTTTGGCAGCCTATCTCACTAAAGGTGTTTTCTTTAATTCAATTGTTTGGAAATGGTATCGTACCTACAAGCTAAAGTTGAAAATTGTTTCGGATAATAATGCTCAAATTACCCAATATCAATTTTTTGATCAAAAAACAGAAGAGTTAATTAAACTTTAGGCACAGTAATTGCGGTTCAAACATAATTAATACGCTGTTTGATATGAAGCATTTCTATTTTATATTGATATTTTTGCTCGGTTTATCCATTTCTTCTCCTGCGAAGGCTCAAAACTTTCAGGCTAAACAACGCGCACAAGAAAGAACCATTCGGGCTGCTTATAAATCAGGAAAGATAACTGAGCAGGAGTATTACAAACTGATGGATGAGCAAGAAAAAATAAAGGAAGCAATTCAGAAATATGATTCTGACGAATATTGGACTCCACACGAAAAAAATGTAGTGCATGATAAATTGGTTCGAGCAGAAAAGCGTTTGAGCCGATATAAAACTAATAGTGAAGTTTATTAGCTTTTTTTCCTTAACCTCGAAATAGAGATAACTTTTCTTTTTCCCACTCGGGAAATAAAACGGCATCATTGTTCAATCCAAGATGCCTGTCGGCAACAGAACTAAACACGGTGCGGAAATCTGTTGTAACCGGCAAATCTCTACCATCAGCTAAGTTTTCAATAGATAAATCGGGAACACTTCCATACACACGCCCGCCATCAACTTGACTTCCTAATATAAAGCAACAACTGGCTCTTCCATGATCTGTACCACCTGTTCCATTTTCGTGCATGGTTCGCCCAAACTCAGTGCTGGTCATCAACACTGTGTTTTCTTGATAAGAACCAAGATCTTGCCAAAAAGCATTTATACTTTTACTTAGGTCTGCGGCACTACGAGCAAAAACGCCTTGAGTTGTTCCTTGATTGAAGTGCGTGTCCCAACCTAAGCTTTCTGTAAAGGCAACCTCCAAGCCAACATCCATTTTTATTAATTGTGCAATTTGTTTCAACGAATTGCCTAAAGAGGTTGATGGATATACAGAACCATTTTCAGGACGATATTTTTTTAGTTCTTCGGGTTTTAACATACTCATGGCTGCAAAACTTTCTTTGCCGGCACTATTCAACATTTTAGAAGAGGTGTTATTGTATAAGGCTTCAAAATCTTGTTGCATGGTTTTTGTATCCGAACCGTGTATTTGCAGAGCAAAATCGGTGAGATTGCTAATAGCTATGGCTTCATTGCTTCCATACAAACTTCGCGGTAATGCACTGGTTAAACTAACGGCACTGAAGGGTGTTTGATGGTCGTGTATCAACCCAACAGCACGATTTAACCAACCGCTGGAAGTGCCTTTGTTGAAGGGTGTTCCACTTTCCATATAATCTTGGGCATCAAAATGACTTCTTGAATTATTGGGCGAACCCATGCCATGCACAATAGCCAACTGTTCGTTTTGAAATAATTTTCCTAATTCCTGAAAACTTGGATGTAAGCCAAATCTCCCATCAAGATCTAATAGCGGAGCAGCTTCTGTGTTGGACGGACTCATGAAAAGTGCCGGTCGGGCTTGTTTAAGAAAAGGGTCTGTGAATGGAGTTACGGCCATGAGTCCATCCATAGCACCACGTTGAAAAATAAACACCAATACTTTTCGTTTCCCGTAGTTGGGCAACTTTAGATTGGCTCCTTTAGCTACCTGAGCTATAAAGGATGGAATGCCTCCTAAGCCAATACCCAACAAGGCTAAGCCACCGCTTTTTAAAAATGCTCTACGATTCCACATGGATTCAATATTTGATAGTGAATAAAATTACCGAAGTTGAAATTCCGGCGAACCAATGATCAACCCAATGCTTTGAGATACCGAATCTATGACAGAATTGCTTTTTAATATCCGATCATTTGAAAGTAAGTTCAGATTATCCTTATCGGTTTCTTGAGCTATTGTTTGTTGGTCAATAGGTTGTTGTGTTCTGGTAAATATTTTTGTTACATCTCGCTCCGGTAAAAGGTCTTGAGCAATCGTAGTTTTCCATGTTGGCGAGTTTTTTTCAAATTTATTTGAGTCAAATCGGATGCCTTTGATGCTTTTAGTTGCTAAAGCCCAACCAAAATTTATTCTGGAAAGTATCGTACCACTGTTTATCCAAAATTTTGCTTGATCTGGAAAGCCGGTAGGGGCTTGATAGTAATAATATCGTTGTCCCATCTTGCTTATCCACTGAACAATTGGCATGGGGTTTTGTACATCGGTATGTAGCACACGAAGTGCCGAAACAGTCAATTCAAAAGGTGATTTTGTTTTAGCATAGAAGGTTCCCTTTTTCCAAAATTCCGGTGAAGCCACCATTTCTTCTAACACGGCACGTATATTTCCATCGGATCCTTGAAATCGTTTTGCCATTTTATTGATTAAGCTTTGAGGGGGATTGTCGGACACAAAACGAACGGCTAACTTTCTACAAATAAATTTTGCTGTTGCCGGCTGATTAGCCAAAAGATGAAGCAAAGTCAATCCTTCTTCATAGCCTCCACCCGAAGAAAATTTTTTCCCAAGAACTGTTTTTTCACCATCATCATGTCTATTGACGGCAAAGAAAAAATCGCCTGATCTGACGAATCCTTCTTTTGACATGTCTTCCAATCCTTTTCTTTTCAAAAGCCCTTGTACCTGTTGATAGCCGGGCATGTTGGGACTACTTGGAAAAATGGTCCACCCTGTTAAAATTCTTGCTGCTTGAGTAACATCTTGTTGCGTATAACCGCCATCAACACCCAATGTGTGAAGCTCCATCAATTCTCGTGCATAATTTTCATTTAAGCCTTCTTGCGATTTTCTGTTGATTTGCTTACGTAGTTTAGCAGCTTCTGATGAATCCACTTTGGATAGTCGTAGCTTTAATTTTTGTAGTTGAATGGAGTCTTGTTGAGAAAATTTACTGTTGTGTCCTGAACTGCTGAAGTTATCAAGATACAAAAGCATAGCTGGCGATTGAGCAGTGGCTAACAACAAATCGTAAAAGGTGCCGACTACGTTGGGTCGAATTACATCCCGTTCATAATTCGGTACATACAAAGCACAATCGTTTTTGCTAAGGGATACATTAAAGTGATTGAACCAAAAGTCTGTCAATACCTCATGTAATTGGTTGGTTGAATAGGTTGCCCGTAGTAGCTTCTGACCTATTTGTTGACGAAATAATTCTTGTTCTTTTCGCCAACCCATTGCTTTGCTGAATGAGTCAATTGCACTTTGAAAGGTGGTGGCATCTTTCCCCTTTTGGGCGGAGTCTTTTGGGATTACACCAGCCTTTTCAGCATCTTTAATGATTTGTCCGTTTCGACGAAAAATATCGGCAATTTCTGTGTTGCTATATTCTAAAGCATCAAATTGTTGCAACCGTTTCATTAAGTCATCATTGGGTAAATTTCCATCCAATTGCTTTTCAAACCATACCGATAGCCCCATTTTTACAACTTCATCTACATCTTTTGTTGTTCCACCATAGGTAAATCTATCTATTAAATGCGCAGCAGCCTGTCGTTCAGTCAAGTTTGCAGATTGATAAGGCATCCTGACAGAATTTCGCGGAAGTGCTAAAGAAAAAAGAGGCAATACAAGAATGATAACCCCAAAAATTACTACTTTGTGGAAAGGCTTTAATGTATTTGTAAAGAAAAGAAACAGTGCGTATTGCATCCTCTTATGATTGTTTAAATTTGGTATAGTTTAATCATTAGGAAGCCTTAACAAGGTTTAAACAAAAAAACCATTCGCCTTACATTCCACTAAATTGGTGCATTTTTACGGAATGAACTGGAGTACACTCTTCAGCACGATGCGCACGGGCGACCCTGAAAATAAAATCGCAAATCCTGATCGTGTTCGAACGTCGTTTTTACGAGATTATGATCGTGTTGTTTTTTCGTCACCATTTCGCAGATTGCAAAACAAAACACAAGTGTTTCCCTTACCCGGAGCGGTGTTTGTACACAATAGGCTTACGCATAGTTTGGAAGTGGCATCAGTGGGGCGATCATTAGGAAAGGTTGTTGGAAATGCTTTAGTAGAAATACATGGTTTTAAAGAGGCGCATGTACAAGAGTTTTATCGTCATGAATTGCAATCCGTAATAGCAACGGCTTGTTTGGCACATGATATAGGCAATCCACCATTTGGGCATTCTGGCGAGGATGCCATTCGTAATTTTTTCAGAGAGCTATCCGGCGAGCCCAAAAGTATGTTGTCTGATCATTTATCCGATAATCAATGGAAGGATTTTGTACGATTTGAAGGTAATTCAAATGCTTTGCGTGTTTTAACAAATAGTTTTAATGAATTAGATCCCGGTGGTTTTAAACTAACCTACGCAACCTTAGCTTCTATTGTGAAATATCCTTGTCGTTCTACGGAAGGATTTGATAAAGCATCCGGCACTATTGCCACCAAAAAGTCCGGTTTTTTTGATAGTGAAGTACAAACGTTTCAACGAATTGCTGCTCATTTAGGGATTGTTCAAAAAGACCAAGCAGGGCATGTGTTTGCTCGGCATCCTTTTGTTTATCTAACTGAAGCGGCAGATGATATTTGCTATCGTGTTATAGATTTGGAAGATGCTCATCGCTTACATATTGTTTCGTTAGAAAAAATAGTAGAACTCTTTCTCCCTTTCTTTGAAAATACGGAAGGGTATATTTCGGCTGAATATTTAAAGAACAAACTTTCAAAAGTCCGTGATGACAATCAAAAAGTTCAAATAATCAGAGCTGCTTGGATTGGGTTGATGGTTGAAAAATTGTCAAAAGTTTTTCTTCAGAATGAAGCATCCTTGCTTGCCGGTACTTTGGAAATTGATTTGATGAAATGCTTGCCTGAAAGGGATCAGCGATTAATAGAAGCTATAAATGAATATTCATATCGCTATATCTACAACTACCGATCAGTTGTAGAGATTGAAATTGCAGGCTTTAATATTATGGGCGGATTGTTGAAAGAATTTGTTCATGCAGTTTTGAAGCCCGAATCCCAACGATCCAGCAAACTTTTACAGATTGTTCCACCACAATTTGTCATTACCAAATCGAAAAAGGAACTTTATAAAGACATTCAATCCGTTGTTGATTTTATTTCAGGGATGACAGATTTGTATGCCTTAGATCTATACCGAAAAATTACCGGTATCACTATTCCAGAGCTTAGATAAGATAATTACATGCACCCAAAGGAATTGCGAATTGCAGATTTTTTCTACGACCTTCCAACTGATAGAATTGCTGATTATCCTTTGAATGAAAGAGATGCTTCCAAGCTTTTAATTTATAAAGAAGGTAAAATTTCAGAAAGCCAATATCGAAATATTGCAGATTATATTCCTTCTCAATCTTTAATGGTTTTCAATCAAACGAAGGTTGTGCCGGCTCGCTTACATTTTCATAAACCAACCGGCGGATTGATAGAGGTTTTTTGCCTTGAACCAAGTAACGAAAATGCTGCTGTTCAATCGGCTATGCTTCAGACCGGTCGGGTGATCTGGAACTGTTTGGTTGGTGGAGCCGCAAAGTGGAAAGAGAATGTTATACTTTCTACTCAAGTTGATAACCTCCAGATGAATGCAGCCATCGTAGAACGTTGTAATGGTTTTTTTAAAATCGAATTAAGCTGGAATCAAACAGAAAAATGCTTTGCGGAAGTATTGCAAATTATTGGAAAAATCCCTTTGCCACCTTATTTACATAGAAAAGCAGAACAAAGCGATTCGGTACGTTATCAAACCATTTACGCCTCATCGGAAGGTAGCGTAGCTGCGCCCACTGCCGGGTTGCATTTTACAGAAGTAATAATGCAAACCTTGAGTCAGAAATATATTCAACCAGCTTTTGTTACACTACATGTAGGTGCCGGAACTTTTGCTCCTGTAAAATCAGAAACAATGGCAGCTCACCCCATGCACGCTGAATGGATAGATGTTTCTGCCGATTTGGTGAAAAGTCTCATTGAACATTTGGATCAAGGAGTTGTAGCTGTCGGAACCACTTCACTAAGAACGCTGGAAAGCCTTTACTGGATTGGGTTGAAGCTTCATTCATTCCCGAAAACAGACTTTAGTAAAGTTGCTGTAAGCCAATGGGAACCTTATGAACAGAATAAAAAAATTTCGCCTAAAGAGGCTCTGCAAGCTGTTTTAGATTGGTTTTCCAGTCATGAAAAGGAACGATTAATTACTCGAACACAAATTTTGATAGCACCGAGCTATGAATTTAAAATCGTTAGGGGTTTAGTAACTAATTTTCACCAACCTCAATCAACTTTGTTATTGTTGGTAGCCGCTTTGATTGGTGATGATTGGAAATCTGTTTATGAATATGCGCTTCAACATGATTTTCGATTTTTAAGCTATGGGGATGGTAGCTTACTTTGGTGCAATAGTGCAGTTGGCAAATAGATTATAGTTGCTGAATTTTCTCTTGTAGGGTGTGCAACATAGTTCGGTCAATTACTTTTTATTTTTTGGAGAACATAGAAACTAAAGGCAATTTATTGTTCGATTATAGGTAGGGTTCATCCCTATTCTGAGCAAGATTATAACAATTGGTATGAATCGTTATGACTACTTGTTTATTTTGTTCTTAGTGAAATGGTTTCATCTATATCGCTTGATTAGCTTAATGGGGGTTTTCTTCTTCCTCTTTTCTGCGTGCCAAAAAGGTCATCAGTCGGAACAAAACCAATCGAAGGTAGCAACTTCAGAAAGCTACTATTCTATGGCAGAACAGTTTGAAAAAAGAAATCAGTACGATAGTGCCTTACTATATTACCACAAAGTCATCAATATCAGTGGTGCTTTGAAAAGCAAGAATATTCGTGGACAAGGCTTTTCTGGAATTGCAGATATTTACAATACTCTGGGTAAATGTGACAGTGCCAAGCATTATGCTATGCTTGCGGTTGAAAATCTGAATAAACAAGGGCTTCACAATGATGCCTATTTTCTCGCTGCTACCATTCAGTTGCATTGCTATTTGCTAATGGGCGATTATAGTTCGATAATTCAAGCGGGGCTTATCTATCTCGACCAGGCAAAGGGGGCAAATGATACGGGAAATATTGTTCGTGTGAGTAACGCTTTAAGTGAAGCATACTTTGCTATTTCTCATTTTGAAAGGGCAATTGAGCTGAGACAAAAGGCTGTGGACTTATTGATGAATGCCCGTGATAAAAGTTTACTAAAAGACATTTATACTCAATTAGCGGTAGCCTACAATGAAAATGAACAGTATGATAGTGCTGTTCAAGCATGTTATCATTCTCTTCGTTGTTCTAATCGAGAATTGTCTGACGATGCCTATACTTATGATTTTCTTGCAGATGCCTATCTGGGTCTTAGAAAAAATGATTCTGCCCTTCGTTATCTTGCTTTGTCAAAGCAAGCCACAGAGCAAATTGGAGATCCGGTCAATTTGCTGAATGTGCTAAGTACCTATACGGTTTACTACAACTCTAACAAGCAATATCAAAATGCAATCAGTACTATAGATTCTGCTTTGTTTATTTCTAATAAAAACGGAATTGTTGCACTTCTTCCGGCATTTTGGAAAATGAGAGCAGAGGCTTTTGAAGGGATGAAGGATTATCGAAATGCCCTTTATGCAGAACGAATTGCGGACAGTTTAAACAATCACAACAGTGGCGAAGTGACACAGCAACAAATGGTTGAATTAGACAAAAAATATCAAGCAGCACAGCGAGAAAGCAAAATCCGACACTTGACTCGCGAGTCAATGCTCAATAGAAGATTAGTACAATCAGTAGCAGTTGCCCTTGCAATCACAGTTTTGTTTTTGGGAATATCTATATGGCAGTTTTATCGTCAACGAAAGGCAAAGAAAGTAATTAGCCGACAAGCAGAAAAGGTGCAGTTTTTGATGAAGGAAATTCACCACCGAGTAAAAAATAATTTGCAAGTAGTGAGCAGCTTGATTAACCTACAACTGAGGTCAGTACAAGATCCTATTGTGCATGATATATTAGTTGATACACAAACCCGAATTCAAAGTATTGGACTAATACACCAACGCCTATATCAAACCGAAGAAATAGAGCAAGTAAACTTACAACTATACTTGGCACAATTACTGGAAACGTTGAAAGTAGTGTATCAAAGCTCGGAAAGGAAGGCGAAATTTTTGTTGTCAATACCCGAATTGTTACTGGATTTAGACACTGCAATACCGTTGGCCTTAGTACTTACGGAATTAGTGAGTAATTCATTTAAACATGCAAAAATTGAAAGTGGAAACCCCATTGAAATATCCATTTCAATTCATAAAATTAATGATGCTTATCAATTGGACTATGGAGATAATGGCAAACCAATTACTCAAAAGAAAAGTGAAAATGAAACATCGGTCGGATTGACCATTGTAAAATTGATGACTAAGCAAATGTCCGGTAAATTTGTTCACCTCGACCCTACAAGGGCCATCTACCAGCTTAGTTTTAAATTAAAAGAACAAAGAAAAAGAAAAGAGTGATTCTGTATTTTTACGTAAGATGAAAACATTGATTGTTGAAGATGAATTGTTGATAGCTGCCGATATCGAAGCATTGGTTTCCTCTTTTGGCTATGGACCTTCCGTCTTGGCATCTTCCTATACCGAAGCATTATATTTTCTACAAACTGAAAATATTGATTTTGCTATTCTGGATATTCAATTAAGTGGACATAAATCAGGAATTGATGTGGCGATTGAACTTAAAAATCAACACAAGATTCCCTTTGTATTTTTAAGTAGTTATGAAGATTTTGCCACCATAAATAAGGCACTGGAAACTGCGCCCAATGCCTATCTTCAAAAACCTTTCAGTAAAGTAACTTTATATGCCGCCATGCAGTTGGCTATTGCAAATTATGGCAAAATACACCACAAAAACACTATGGATGATGAGGGTGTGGCGGTGAAGAATATTCTATTTATCAAAGAAAAAAGCGGCTATATCAAATTGCCTATGAAAGATGTTCACTTTGTGAAAAGCGATGGCAACTATATGGAATTTCATACCGCCGATCGAAAGCATCTGATTAGAGAATCTCAAAAAAATTTGCTTCAACAATTACCCGATTATTTTTTAAAAGTTAGCAAGTCTTTTATTGTGAATCTTGAGGAGATCGCATCGCTTCATCAACAAATAATTCGATTGCACTCCGGCAAAGAAATTCCCTTTGCTCCAGCATATAAAGCCCAATTGGTGGCACGCTTGCCGATTCAATCTTAGATTTTTTTTGGGGTTTATAACAGAAATTCCCTACTTCCTCCCAATTCTCATACAGCCGATGTATCGCAAGGATATTTTCGTTGTGAAATCTAAAAACTTCTCTTTATGCGATTTAAACTTTCTTTATTGGCACTAATGATTGGTGTATCTGCATCGGCGCAGATTACAATAAACCAATCTAATTATTCTGCTTGGACTCCTCGTACAGATACTGCCTTTCGTTTAGACTCTACGGTGCCTTATCCCGTGTTGACTCCGGGAACAAATGCACAATGGGATCTTTCTACAGCCACGTACAATACTTCCTATATTTGGTTGTACTATCGTCGTCCGGCATCTTCTGCTATTTTTACTTCTGCGACGTATGCAGATAGTTTGTTTTATACAATTAATAGCAATCTTAAATATGCCTCAAATCTGATGGGCGGCATCACTGCTAATGGTGTACAATATTTTGGTGAACAAGTTGGAAGACAGGCTATCCCCTTAGTATCGCTTACCGGCGGCATGAACGACAGTCTTGTGTTTCTGGGTCAAAATTCGACCTATTCTAATGCTTTTAATAAACTGAAATTCCCGGCTACTATGGGAAGCAATTGGAGTTCCAACTATAATTTTACTACGAATTTCACCATGTCAATAGCTGCCTATGGTATGAATAACACACCTTGCCAAAGAAAAACTTTTGTTACTGAAAAAGATACAGTTGTAGGCTGGGGTAAAATGCGGGTACTAAATAGAGTTGGAGCAACAACAGGATATACAAACGTACTGATGGTAAAAACTATTTGGCAACAATCAGACAGTTTCTTTGTGGGTGGAGCACCCGCTTCTACTGCTTTGCTTACTGCTTTTGGGTTGACACAAGGACAGATTAATAACCAATATCAATATAACTTTTTCCGTGCCGGTGAAGTGTTGCCACTCATGAGTGCTGATTACAAAGACAATACTTTCTCAAACACCAAGGTTAAGAACATGTCTATTCATGAAGACCGCTTACTTTTGGGTACCGGCATCAATGATATACATGCTGATAAGGGCATTGTTGCCTATCCTAATCCAATCACAAACGGAGTTGTAAATCTAAGTATCAAGGATAGAAGCATAAATTCGTTTGACTATGCAATCATCAATATGAATGGACAAGTGGTTAGTCGGGGACAGTCCATTTCAAACAATGGTGTTGCTCAATTAAATTGTGAAGCACTCCGCGTTTCCGGTATTTACTATGTGCAACTGTATAACAATAATGGTCAAATTGCCACATTGCCGATTGACGTAAAATAATATCGCATACCCCTTAGTAGAAAAAATCGCTCTCTTTATGGAGGGCGTTTTTTTTATTTTAGAAAATGAATGTCTCTAGGATATCAAATACTAAAAAAGCTACGCAAAATTTATTTACGTAGCTTTTAAAAGGTATTGAAAAAGACTTATTCGGCAGGTGCTACTAAGCGGAATCCATTTCCATGAATATTTACAATCTCTACACTGCTATCTTCTTTCAGATATTTTCTAAGCTTGGCAATATAGACATCCATGCTGCGACCGTTGAAATAAGTATCACTACCCCAAATTCTTTTTAGAGCAGCTTCACGTGGCAATAAATCATTGATATATTCTGCCAACATCGTGAGCAACTCATTTTCTTTTGGCGACAAGGTTTGTGAACTACCATCAATTGACAATATTCTCAACTTACTATTGAAGTGATAGCGACCAATCTGGAACTCGACTTGTGCGTGTTGCTTTTCTTGCAACTCTTGATTTCTTTTTAAAACAGCCTTTATTTTTTGTAACAAAATTTCGCTGTCAAAAGGTTTGGTGATGTAATCATCCGCCCCCAATTTATAGCCACTTAAAATATCCTCTTTCATGCTTTTGGCAGAGAGAAAAAACAAAGGCATGTCGGGATCTACATTGCGAATTTCTTCTGCTAAAGTAAATCCATCCATGTTGGGCATCATTACGTCTAAAAGACAAATGTCGAATTTCTCTCGACGGAATGCTGCTAAGCCTAAGATGCCATCTCTTGCTAATTCTACAACGAAATCATTGAGTTCAAGATAGTTTTTGAGTACTTGTCCAAAGTTGGTATCGTCTTCAACAAGGAGTACTTTGAATTTTTCCTTTTCCATACGGATATTGAAATGTTATGGTCAAATATATTACTTACAAATTCTGTACCAGAAGAAAGCTTTGTTAAAAGCGCGGGCAATTCAGTGTTCGCCTCATGCCTGAATTTTGATTATAAAGTCCGGTATATATAATGCTTAGCTCAAAAGCCCCCCTTCCCTTGTTGGCATTACTTAGAGTAGAAATAGTGAAATCATAGCTGGAAATCAATTTTACTTTCCCATATTGCAGCCCTCCAACGCCAACAATAGCTTCATTCCAACGGTGAAATGCACCAAGAATTAAAGCAGAAGCAGTTTGTTGATTATTCGATAAGGAAACCTCAAAAAGAGTTCCATATAACAGTTCTGATGCGTCTTTTTGACGGGTATAGTATATGGACGGATTTAAGGTGACGGAGGTACTGAGCTTTACTAAGAGATCTATATTGACTGTGGGGCGCATACCAAGCCGATTTTCCTGCCCATAAAAGCTTTCTTTGGGTTGGGTAAGATGAGCCATGCCAACCCCAATTTTCAAATAGGTATTTTCATTCGGAAAATAAGCGAAATTTACGCCCGCTCCTACATCAAACAAACTGGTGCGAGCTATATTCCCTTGTTCACCACTGGTTTTTGCTGGGTCAAAGTGAAAACCATCCCATTGTTTATCAAAAGTGAGTTTGCTATAATCAACCGTTCGTTGAATATTGGCAGCACTGCCACCGACTGAAATCATGGCACTCTGACCCATCTGAATGTGGTAGGCGATGCTTATTTCTGCTCGAGATAGCGATAAGTTGCCATCGCCTGCCTTGTCATTCCAAAAAGACAATCCGACACCTAACCAGTTGGTTTGATTTCTATTTCTTAAAGCCTGCATATCGGCATAAGCAGAAAACGTTCGATAGGGAACCGGAACTGCAGCCCATTGATTTCTATAATTGACCCCTATACGATAATCATTTTCGGACATCAAAGCCGTATTGGCAGGGTTTAACAGTAAAGGAGCATTGTAAAACTGAGAAAAGTGCATCCCTTGTGCTGCTGCCTTTTGAATGGAAAAAGGAATACCCCATATAAAAAGTATCAGCGTTGTAATAAATCTTTTCATCCGAGTGCTAATTAAGTTATCTAAGTAAGGTTACGTTGCCACTTCTGCTTTCTGTTGTGCCATCTAAAAAAGTTGCCTCTAATACCCAAGCATAAACTTCTACTTCTTGTGGCTTCCCTTTATAGTTGCCATCCCATCCTACATTAATATCGTTCGTTTCAAACACTTTTTCTCCCCATCGGTTATAGACACGAAACAAAAGCTTGTCCACAGCTGCTCCCCGAACATATAACACATCATTGACTCCATCACCATTAGGGCTGAAAGCCGTTGGAACATCAATAGCCGGATAGATTTCTGCATCTACATATTTACATGTTTGGTTGACGCATCCAAACTTGTTTTTTGCCTCCAGGCAAACTTTATATCGCCCTGTTTTGTTGTATAAATGTGACGGGTTGGCTAAGGTACTGCTGCTGCCATCGCCAAAACCCCAGAAGTACGTATCAGCATCTTTAGAAGTATTGGTAAATTTGATGGCTTCGTTGGCAACCGGTATCAAAGGGGTATAATTAAAATCAGCTTTAGGTAGTGGCCAAATAACCACTTTTTTGGTAGAAGAGTCGGACTTATTGCAAGTACCTGAATTAAGGGCAACTAAGGTTACGGTATAAGTTCCGGGTGTAGTATATGTAAAGGTTGGCGATGCTGCATTAGAGGTATTCCCATTTCCGAAGTTCCAAACATAACTAAGTGCATTGGAAGATTGATTGGAAAAAAGAATGGATGTTCCAACACAAACAGAATCGGGTATGAAATGCGCTTTTACAAAGTCTGAACTCAGTTTAAATGTTTTGCGCATAGTGTCCGGATTGTTGCAAGATGCGGTGTCCACCATTACTAACATAACAGTGTAAGTGCCGGTATCGGGAAAGTTGTGATTGGGCGGATTGGCACCTGCAAATGTAGTTCCATCATCAAAATACCAAGTGAATTTAGTTCTACTTTGCGCTCCGGGTTTAGCACTGAAAACAGAAGTATTATTGAAAGAAACTAAATAGGGGTTACAAGAGTTGAGTATATTATAGGTAAAGTTGCTATGGATGGACGATGAATCAACCATAATAGTAACAAACGTAGAGTCCATAGTTTTATAACAAGCACCGGGATTGGTAACTACTAATTTGACGGTGTAAGTACCCGGAATGTTGAATGTATGCGAAGGAGAAAAAGTAGTATCCGGTTGAGAACCATCTCCAAAATACCATTTATAGGTTACTGCATTGACCGAGTTGTTTGTGAACTTTACTTTAAAAGGTGCACACCCTACCGTGTCTTTGATGGTGATGGCATTTGCTTTTAAAGCAGTGAGTTGAAAGGCAATTTTCAGGGCTACTTCATTGCAGTTACTGGAGCCATTGGTGGGTGATAGCGATCCGGGTGTGGTTGGAAAGGGTGGGGCTGACAAACCATTTCCGGCACATCCGCCACAAATGGCTTGATATACCACGCCGTTTTTATCAAATCTACTGGTGCCACCGTCCACATGTTCTCCCTTTCCGGGGTCGGAGCTAATGCGCCCATAGTAAGTTGCATACAGCAGGCTTTGCATACCCGAACTGAGTACTATAAAGTAAAAATCATTCCCATCAGTGATAGATTGAGCCGGTGTAGCCGGTGCAACAGATAGTGGCATATTCACCGTAGTACCCACATTGGAGGGTGAAAAGCCAAGCCCGCCGCCCCATCCACTGATATAAATGTTGTTACAGGTGTCCACTAAAAAAGCAACTGGCGATATATTGGTTTTGTTAGAAATGCCCGAGCCATATACTGTTGACAGCAAAATGGTTGAAAGATTTGCGTCGGTTTTTAAGATAAATTGGCTGGAGTTAGGATTGTTGTAAACACCCGCACTCACGGGGAAAGTGCCCCCAAGCGTTTGCCCCATTACATACACATTGTTTTGTACATCCAACTGAAGACCATAAACTTGGTCATAGTCATTCCTCCCAACAAAAGTAGCCTTTGATAAAGTGTAGGGAAATGAGTTTTGAAACTTGACAATAAAACCATCTGCACTGCCACCTTGATAGCTGCCCCAGATGGTGCCTGATGTGGACGGGAAATCACTGCTGCCGGTACCTCCTGCTACATAGAAGTTGTTTTCTCCATGATCCAGCTCCAATACATAGCCGGCATCTTGACCACTACCCCCTAAATAGGTGCCATAAATCATAGCAGATAAGTTTGGATTCATCTTGATCACCACCGCATCTTGTAAACCTTGAAATGAGGATTGAAATGCAGTAGATGTAATGGGAAAGTTGGTTGATTTGGTGCAAGAAGTGAGATAGATATTCCCAGCATTATCCACCATCACTTCGCTGCGAGCATCATCGCCATAGTTGTGTTTTAGCCCGCCAAATACGGTTTCTAACGAGTTGAAGTTAACGCCATCTTCCTTTGTTCCTCCCAAGAAAGTAGAGGCTAATAAGGCTGTTCCTGTTGCATTTAATTTTGTAAGGATAATGTCGCCGCCACCGTTATAACTGTTGTCGAAAGCACCGGCAGATACAGGATAGTTGTTCGAGTAAGTTCGTCCGGCAATTATCAAATTGTTGTTGGCATCTACAATTAAGGAGTGCGGTTGTTCATTGTCGCTTCCACCGATATAAGTTGCGTAAATTTTGTTGGCGCCTGTTGCATCGAGTTTCATGATGCCGATGTCGCAAGCATAGTCGCTGCCGTGCGTACTGTCTGTAAAAGTGCCAGATTGTTGACCGCCGCCATACGTAGTTTGAAATGCTCCTAAGCTAACCGGATAACCCATACCGCTAACCAATCCGCCGGCATAAAAATTGCCCTGATTGTCGTAGGTGGCTGTAAAGCCCCAATTGTCGGCAGTAGAACCGGTAAAAGTACAAAACACAATCGTTGGGTCAATAACTAAGGTTTCATTTTCATTGTAGCCTTCCGGAAATCGGAATGATAGAACATTGCCTTGCAAAGAGTAGCGACATTTTATTTCTTGCTTTTCTCCGTTTATGACTTGATAGGCATAGGGTTTAAGTTCGGTAACATCTCCTACACTTGTTTTGAGTATTAAATTTTGTTGTTTCAGAGCCATTGCATCAAGACCATCAAAACGAAGCCTGATCTGCTCTGCATTTCCTTTTGGTTTGACAATGAAGTCATATTTCAAGTTACCTTTTTCTGAAGAGAGGTGCATGTCCACATAAGGGTAAACAGCCGAATAGTCTAAGGCAAGAAAAGGATAAATGCCCGTTTTCCATTTGTTGGGGTCATTTCCTAAGAAATAATTGTAGTAATAAATTTGTTTTTTGGAACCTGCAATTTCTTGCGTTGTAGCACCTTCCAAAGTCATTTGATAGGCATGAAACTTTAATAGTGGTTGTTCTTTTATGCTACCATGTCGAAAAGCATCTAATAAATCACGGTTGTTTGATGCACCAATCACATAACGCACACTGTTTTTGGCAAGATAAATATCGCTATTAAGAGAGCTGCTTTTATATTGAAAATTCCCACTCCACTGCCCTTGATTTTCTATAAACTCCAAGGGGGCATTTTGTGAAAATGCTTTCAATGGATAAAAGAAAATCAATAGCCAATATAAAAGGTAGAACCGATATTTCATGTTGCCGTGCTTGTGCCTGTTCGTAAATATAAGATATTCGAGCTAAATAGACAGTTCGGCTAAGCGAAAGGATTGGATTTCTCAATATGAAAAGAGAGATTTTATCAAAATTAAAAAGACAATTGCTGATAAATCGAGGCGTTTAGTTCACCATCTTGTTGGCACAACAAGAACTGGCAAAGGCTTCTGGTTTGGCTTTGAAGGCAAAGCCCATCCCGAGAATATAACCCATTGCCTCTCTTAATGCTTCGTTGCTTTTAAATTGAGGGTTGGTATTAATATCAGCATGAACTTCCATTTCAACATCATATTTTGTAAAAAGATCGCATAGCTCATAGGCAATGTCAATACTTTTAGCCACTTCTACCAACATTCTTTCTTTGATGCTAAATCTTTGTGTTGTGCGTTCATTTGCAATAAACATAAAACCACCTTGTTTTTCACGAAGGAAAACAATAACGGTTGCAAATTCTGTTTCGTTGCTATATACCTGACTATCGGTACCTATACACACTTTTAATTTGTATCCAAGCTCTGTTTCTCGAATGATGGTTTTTTCTACCTCTCGTTTTACGGGAAGCTTGAGTGTATCTCCTTTAAACGTTCTCCAAATGATACCCATAAATTTTATTTTTTCTAAAGATACCGTTTAGTATTACAGCTTGTTTGAATTGTGTTGTAAATAATTGTTATGAATACACATTTTATGAACAATTTTTTGATGGGGATAAAAAAATGAAATGAAAAACTGGTTTTTATCCGTAAACTTTTAACTTTAAACTTTTGTTTAGAAAATCAACAAGCCTATGCAGATTATTTTACTCGCAGTTGTTGCCATTCTTTCTATTGTCTTGTATCGAATGCTTAGCGGGCATCGTGCTACTTATCCCTTTGTACGCACTACTCGCGTATCTCGAACGGAGGCTGATAGCCAGTATTATACCACTGAAGCAGAACATGGGCTTATCACTATTGATGATGACATAGTGATTGTAGATGGACAAGAATATTCTTTGCGCCCCAAAAATGAATCGAAGGCTGAAGCCAGCTTACAAGTTGACAATGGCAAGTTGGTTAGCATTCATATTCAAATGGACGAAGGCGAAAAAATATTTTTTATAGATCCCGAACATAGTTTGTTTTCTAATTATCGTCGCTCCTATTCTAATTCGGAAGTGCGCCATATTTTTTCTTTTTAAAACATTGTTAATCAAATAGATGCCGTGTTTATTATAAATATTCAATCGCATGTTTTAGCCTAATCTTTCCAAATATCAAATTGAGATTGTATTTTCGCACTCAACCTGTCGCTTAAATGAATATCTCATGATTGAGAAATACAAAACGCTTCCCCGCTGGGTAATTTTCTTGTTGGATTTGTGTGTTGTTGCCTTTGCTTTACTGTCAGCACAAATCATTAGGTTTAATTTTCATGCAGATATTGCCTTTGATGATTTTTTGTTTCCCCTTTTGGTAGTATTGGCTATCAATGCCACCTTGTTTTTTCTGTTTAAAAGTTTTTCGGGAATAGTTCGATATACCACCATCAGAGATACTTTTAGACTCACGGCTATCACCTTTATAGCATCTATCATTTACAGTGTTATAGGTCTTATTTATTATTCTAAAGGCGTTTTCTTTCTTTCACGAGCCACTATTCTGATCAATTTTTTTGTTGCTACTTCTTTATTGATTGGATATAGAATGGCTGTACGTTATTTGTATCGAATATTTTTTCGAGACAATCTTCAGCGGAATCACATTCGGGTGGCTGTGTTTGATACCGGTGAACAAGGATTATTGGCAAAAAGGGTCATAACAGATTATCCGCAAAGTCAAATGTTGGCAGTTGCTTTTTTGGATAATAAATTAAACCAACACGGTAAACAAATGGAAGGGTTGCCTATCTACAACTTGGAAGATGCAACTTTTAAAAAATTAGTGGCTGATGATGTAAAAAGAATCATTATTGCCAGCAAGAGAATAAAATCTGAAGAGCTGAATTTCATTGTGGATAAGGCTTTGGAATATGATATTAGGGTACAACAAATCCCTCCTGTTTCTCAATGGTTGCGAGGTAAACTGGGTTCTGAGCAACTGAAAGACATCAATATCGAAGACCTGTTGGAGCGCGATGTCATCAAGATCAATAATGAAAACATTTTCTACGCAATTAAGGGTAAAAAAGTGTTGGTAACCGGTGCTGCAGGCTCTATTGGCAGCGAAATGGTGCGCCAATTAGTGCAATTTAAGCCTTCTCTCATCATTGTGTGCGACAAGGCTGAAACGCCTATGCACGAAATCATGCTGGAGTTGCAAGAAAAATGGCCGGATGCTCCTGTAAAATCTTATGTGGGCGATATTTGCGATAGGGTGCGGATGGAGCATTTGTTTGAGGTCTATAACCCCGAATTTGTGTTTCATGCGGCTGCCTATAAGCACGTGCCATTAATGGAAGAAAACCCTTCAATGGCAGTGGTGAACAACGTGATGGGCACCAAGATTATTTCTGAATTATCAGTGCAATTTGGGGTGGAAAAATTTGTGATGGTATCCACCGACAAAGCAGTGAACCCTACCAATGTGATGGGAGCTTCTAAAAGAATTGCTGAAATCTTTACCCAGTCGTTGTTTCGGCATCATCATGCCATTGCGGGCAATGGACGTTGCACTCGATTTATCACAACTCGTTTTGGAAATGTGCTGGGCAGTAACGGTTCAGTTATACCAAGGTTTAAAAATCAAATCGAGAAAGGCGGACCCATCACTGTCACACACCCAGATATTACACGCTATTTTATGACCATTCCCGAAGCTTGTCAATTGGTAATTGAAGCCGGTGTAATGGGTGTAGGCGGTGAGATTTTTGTCTTCGATATGGGTAAACCGGTAAAGGTCGTAGAACTGGCAGAAAAAATGATTCGCCTTTCGGGAAAACAGCCGGGTATTGATATTGACATAGCCTTTACAGGCTTGCGCCCGGGCGAAAAACTATATGAAGAACTGCTGAGCAACAAAGAAAACACCATGCCTACCTACCATGAAAAAATCATGATTGCTAAGGTACGCGAATATGACTTCAGCAGCGTGACAGAACAAATAGATAAACTGTTAGATTGCGCAACCAAACATTATACTTACGAAACAGTAGGGGTAATGAAAGAAATAGTACCCGAGTATATCTCTCAAAATTCAACTTTCGAAAGCTTGGATGTAAAGAAAAAATAAGCACTCATTTTAAATGAATTATAGCTCGCTTAGGCGGGCATTTTTTTTGCATGCCCAAACCAACGAGAAATTGAGAAAATGAAGAAATTGAGAAAATGAAGAAATTGTTGTGTTTTTAAAACAAGTTGTTTATATTAGTGCCTGAAACCATTTCTTTGCCATTACTAAGATGTGTATAAGTGCTTTTATCAAGCTTAAACACTATTGGCAAAAATGAATACTGATAAAACCAAACACACCCAAATATGAACCACTCCTTTTCTTTTCGGAAGGCATTGACGAAACTATTACAAAGTCATTGTTTTACTTAATTTTCTTTATGGAATAAAAAAATTAGCAGCAAAGAAATCGTTAGAAATAGCTAATTAAACTAAATGTAAACTAAAAACATCGCACAAACTTTATGAAACAACTTTATCTCGCTACGTTAGTAGCATTTTTGGCATTATTCTATGGGCTTGATGCCCGTGGGCAAAACATTACACAAGCTAATTTTACCGGCATATTGGTACCGCAGTATATGGCAAGCGGAGGTTCTACACGCTTGCCGGTTATGTTTCGGGCAACGGTTTCCGGATTAACAGCTAATACAACTTATCGGTATTACACAACGGGGGCTACTAACTCTTCCGCTAATGGTGCTTCAGTAGATTTCGGAACGACAAACAGTGCAGGCTTACCTATGCTTACAGATGGTTCGACGTTTTTAAATCCAAGTAGTGGGTCAATGACAACAGCAGGGAGTTATCAAACTTTCACTACAGATGCAACCGGTAATTACACCGGTTGGTTTGGTTTTGTAAATACAGGGAATGGCAGGTTTACTGCCGGAAATACGGTGTATCCAGTAATCACGATTGGTAACACGGGGGGTACTATTTTAAATCGTTATGCATTAGACTTAGGTATTACCACAATGACCTTTTCAAGTAATGCAACAGATGTAACTGGAATTTATAGCAACTCCTTTTCGCCGGATAAATCTATGGTTGCATTATGGGATAATACCGCCGGCACAGGAAGGCCATTAGCACTTACCTATGTTGAGAATGAAGGTCTTACAGTAAGTAGTACAGTTGTTTTTTACACAAACAATGTCAACGGAAATTCTGGTTATTGGGGCACGCAGATTCCCAATTCAAATGCCAATGGCGTTCGAAGAATTGAGTTTTTCAGTAACCCATCCGGTAGTTCTATTTATGCACTAACCGATGCAGATGGCACTTGGGGTGGTGTGTCCACCGCCAATCCTAATGGTGGCACAACACCTATTGTGTTAGATCGGTCAAATGTTGAAAGAATTGTCGTTTCGCAAAATCTTACACTAAGTAACACTATGAACGTTACGGGGAATGTAACATTCGGCAATGTAAATAATGTTACCTTGACAACAGGTGGAAACTTGAATCTGAAATCGAGTAGCTCCGGCACAGCCGTGATTGCTGATATCACAAATAATAGTGTCAATAGCGGAAATGCCATTTCCGGCAACATTACCGTAGAGCGTTACCTTCCACAAGGCAAGCGAGCTTATCGTCAGTTGGCATCTGGTGTTACAACCACCGCCAATATATTGACCAACTGGCAAAACAATGGGAGCAATACAGCCGGCAATGGTATTTTCATCACCGGTAGCACATCGGGTGCTAATGGTTTTGATGCCTCAACTACGGGCTTGCCCAACATGTTTAGCTACACACCCGGCAGCCCGAGCTTTACCGCCATTACCAATACCAACACCAATACACTCAACAGCTTGCGTGGCTATCGGGTGTTTGTGTATGGCGACAGAAATGCGAACCTCACATTGCCTAATCTATCGGCAGGAACCGGCTCACCGAATATTGCTATGAATAGTGCTACCACTATTCGCGCTACCGGCATGTTGAACACAGGAACTGTAACATTTACCAACACGGGAACCACTACTACCGCTGGAACAGATAACACCGTTACGCTGGGTAGCAATGTGAACGATTTTGCACTGATTGCCAATCCTTACTGGAACTCCGTAAACTGGGATAATCTAACCAAGTCCAACCTGTCAACAACTTATTGGATATGGGATCCGACTTTGGGTAATCGCGGTGGATATGTGAGTTATACCACAAGTACGGGTAACAACAACGGGAGCAGTGCGATGAGTCAACACATCCAACCCGGTCAAGCGATATTTGTGCAAACTACCGGAGCTAATCCATCTCTCACCTTCAACGAGAGCAACAAAAGTGGCACGTTTACCAACACTTTCCGCATGGCAAACCAAACTCCCAGCAAGGTGTATGTAAGCCTGTATGAAAACACGGCACTTGCCAATAATGGATCAAACCAAGACTGTGCGTTGGGTGCTTTTCGTGATGATTTTTCCAATAGCGTAGCCGAAGGAGCAATGAAGTTTTCCAACCCCGATGAGAACATTGCCATAGTGCGCAACAACAGCAACTGGAGTACCGATGCCCGCCATACCGTAACGGGAACTGACACACTTCCGGTGCGGATTTGGAATCTGTATAGCAACAACAGCTACACACTGAAATTAGATGCAATGGATTTTGATGCCGGCATCAATGCTTCCTTAATTGATAAGAAGAATAACCAAAGCTATCCGGTAAACCTATCAGGTAGTACCACTTTGCCATTCAGCTTTAGCAATAACGACAGCAGCACATTCTACAATCGCTTCTTGTTGGTGTTCAACAATTCCACTCCTTTGGAAGGCAAAGAACTATCGTTGAAAGCCAATGCCCGAAAAGGCGAAGTGTCGTTAGACTGGACTATGAAGCCGGAAAAGGAGATGAAGGAATACCAAGTAGAACGTTCGGCAGATGGTCGCAATTTTGACAAGTTGGCAACCGTAAAAGCCGACTTCAACAACAACCAAACAGCTACTTACCACTATGCCGATGTAGCACCACTGAGAGGAAAGAATTACTATCGAATCTTGGGTATAGGCATCAATGGTTCAACATTGTACTCTACTGTTGCAACCATCACCACGAGCAGCGATGCAAACTTTGAGGCAAGTGTTTATCCCAATCCTATACGCAATGGCAACTTTACACTGACGCTGACCAATGCACAAGCGGGTAACTGTGAAGTGTTGCTCATCAATGCTCTAGGTCAAACCGTGTATCGCACACAGGTGCAAGTGCCGGTGGGCAATAGCACCCATACTATGCAGTTAGACGACAAGTTGGCATCAGGAATATATCTGTTGACCATTCAAGGATCAGCCGACAACAAACAAACTATGTCCGTTCGAATTCAATAATTAACACCCTTTAAAAACCAGAACAATGAAACAAACAACTCAATATTTGCGCATTTTGTTGCTAACTATTTCGCTTGCACTCAGTGGGACTTTAGTTTATGCAGACCCGCCGGATGATGAAGATCCAGATCCAAGCGGTGTTCCCATAGATGGTGGTATTTCTTTATTAGTAGGAGCCGCGGCAATTTATGGTGTTAAAAAACTACATGATAAAAACAAGCAACAAAAGCAAGACGAAGCCAATAAATAAAATTTGCAAATCTTAAAAATTCAACAGCCGGAACGAGAATGTTCCGGCTGTTTTTCTAAAATAAAAAATGGATGAGATGCTATGTTTTTAGTTTTTCCAATACTATTGAAACCCTTTGTCGGGTTTGTTCTTGTCCGATCATTTCAATAATTTCAAACACGCCTGGTCCATACTTGCCGCCTACCAGCATAATACGTAGCGGTAAAAGCACATCACCTTTTTTAAGTCCGCTTTCCGCCATTTGTTGGCTAAAGTTTTGTTCTATATTTTGATGATTCCAATCGTTAATTGTCGTAAGACTTTCCGCCCAAGTTGAAAAGAAATACTGTTTTTGAGGAGTCCATTTTTCAGAAATGGTTTTGAGGTCAATATCTTGAGGTGCCTCAAAAAAGAAATGACCTTGTGTCCAAAAATCAGACAATAAGTGACACCGTTCTTTAATTAATCCTACCACTTTCTCTAAATATTCTTGATCGGCAGAAACACCGTTATGGGCAATAAAGGGCTGAATCATTTTTGCCAGTGATTCATTGTCTTTTTGCAGAAGATACTGATGATTAAACCATTTTGCCTTTTCAAAATCAAAACGAGCACCACCTTTATGAACACGATCCATTGAAAAACGAGTAATCAATTCTTCGAGAGAAAAAATTTCTTGTTCGGTGCCATCATTCCAACCAAGGAGGGCTAACAGGTTGATAAAAGCATCGGGTAAAAAACCCCTTTCCCTGAAGCCTATTGTTTTTTCGCCGGTATTAGGATCTGCCCAATCCATAGCAAACACGGGAAAGCCTAATCTTTCACCATCTCGCTTACTCAATTTACCATGTCCATCTGGTTTTAAAATAAGGGGAAGATGCGCCCATTGGGGCATGTCTTTTTCCCAACCCAAATATTTCCACAGTAGCAAGTGTACCGGTGCACTGGGCAACCATTCTTCGCCTCGAAAAGCATGTGTAATTTTCATGAGATAGTCGTCCACTACAACCGCAAGGTGATAGGTAGGCATTCCATCTGCTTTAAGCAATACTTTATCATCTACTAAACCGGTTTCAAAGCTCACCTCACCACGCACCATATCAACCATGCTTACAGTAGTGTTCTCCGGCATTTTTAGTCGCACGACATAAGGTGTTCCTACACCCAACATTTCGGTTACTTTTTCTGGAGACAACGAGAGCGAATTACGCATGTGCATTCGTGTTGCTTGGTCGTATTGCGGTGTTGGATTACTGCTTGATTTAAACCGTTTGCGCATTTCTTCCAACTCATCGGGCGTGTCAAAAGCATAATAGGCATATCCATCATCAATTAGTTTTTGTGCGTACTGAAAATAAAGGTGCTTTCTTTCGCTTTGACGATAAGGTCCGTATGCTCCTTCATGGCGAGGGCTTTCATCAGGTTGCAAACCACACCATTCCAAGCATTGAAAGATATAGTCTTCTGCCCCTTCAACAAAACGCTTTTGGTCTGTGTCTTCAATTCTTAGAATAAATTCTCCTCCGTGATGTTTGGCAAAAAGATAATTGTACAACACAGTACGAACGCCCCCCAAATGAAGCCCACCGGTAGGGCTTGGTGCAAATCGAACTCGCACTTTTTTAGATGAACTCATAACGCCACAAAAGTAGCTGATTACACATTTTTTTTGGGGACGAACTAATCTTAAATAGAGAAGAAAGGATTGTTTAGTGTAGAAAATCTATTTTCTGATGCTATTGTTGTAGGTAAACATTTGAATTTTGAAATAAAAACTTCTAATTTTCAAACCGACAAAAAGGAACTGCTTATTATGATTGTAGGCGTATTGAAGGAACAGGCATTCGAGCCAAGAGTATCGTTAGTGCCTGAAACAATTGCTCAGCTTGCCAAGATGAATGTAAAAGTATTGGTAGAGCGTGATGCCGGTGAAAAAGCATTTTTTGGAAATACGCTTTATACAGATGCTGGAGCAACTCTTTGCAACAAGGATGAAATTATTCAACAAGCAGATGTCGTATTGACTATTCATGCGAATAATATTCCCGAAACTATTAAGCCCAAAACTGTTGTGCTGGGCGCATTTCAGCCGCTTTCACATCCACAAAAGATGCAGCAATTGGCAGACAAAGGAATTACTTCATTTAGCCTTGATAGCATACCTCGAACTACTCGAGCGCAAGCTATGGACGTATTAAGTTCACAAGCCAATATAGCAGGATATAAGGCTGTACTATTAGCTGCATTTCAATACAGTCGCTATTTTCCAATGTTTATGACTGCTGCGGGCAGTATAGCTCCGGCCCGTGTCTTGATTTTGGGTGCTGGTGTAGCCGGATTGCAAGCAATAGCCACTGCTCGCCGATTGGGTGCTGTGGTAGAAGTGTTTGATACTCGCCCTGCCGTGAAAGAAGAAGTGATGAGTTTAGGAGCCAAATTTGTAGAAGTGGAAGGTGCAGCAGATGCGTCGAAAGCAGGCGGATATGCCGTAGAGCAAAGCGAAGAATTTCAACAACGACAAAAGGCAAAAATTCACGAACATGCTCGTAAGGCTGATATAATCATTACAACAGCACAAATTCCGGGAAAAAAAGCACCCATATTGATTTCTAAGGCTATGCTCGAAGACATGCGCCCCGGATCGGTGGTCATAGATTTGGCTGCTGCTACCGGTGGCAATACCGATTTGACAGAAAATGAAAAAGCAATTGAACATCAGGGTATAACCATTGTTGGCAATTCTGCATTAGCAGCTTCTATGCCTTCTGATGCCAGCAAATTGTATAGTAAAAACGTTTTCAACTTCCTTAAATTAATCATCAATAAAGAAGGTGGATTATCACTCAATTGGGAAGATGACTTAGTTGTCGGCACCTGTATTTCACACGACAATAAAGTGATGAATGAACGTGTACTCAATCTTTTACCGGAAAAATTAAACGCATAAGCAACATGGATAGTATTGCACAACTTTTTACCGATGCAGCCACTTATAGGTTGCTAACCATTGTTATTCTTTCCATTTTTTTGGGAATTGAAGTTATTTCTCGTGTGCCTTCGGTTTTGCATACACCGCTTATGAGTGGTGCAAATGCTATACATGGCGTAGTGATTATTGGTGCTATCATCGTGATGGGTGAGGCTGCTTCTGACGACTATCTAGCTTTGACACTTGGCTTTTTGGCAGTGATTTTAGGAACGCTAAATGTGGTTGGCGGATTTGTGGTAACGGATAGAATGCTTGAAATGTTCGACAAGAAGAAAAAGAGAAAATAGACATTGAATTCAATCAAAATTATCAATTAATCTGAATCATTTTGACTTGCATCAAGCCAGTCAGAGCTTATTAACACATAACGAATCCGGTATGCTACTGCCACTCATTTATCTCATTGGTTCGATTACCTTCATCTTAGGCTTGAAGATGCTTTCACATCCTGATAGCGCACGAAAGGGCAATTTGGTAGCCGCTTTTGGCATGACCTTAGCCATTGTAGGAACTATATTTTTATATCGTGATCATTCTGGAAATTCCTTAGGAAATTATCCTTGGATTTTTGCCGGTTTAGTCATTGGAAGTATTGTAGGAACATTGGCTGCCAAAAAAGTTCAAATGACTGCAATGCCTGAAATGGTTAGCCTTTTTAATGGTATGGGAGGTGCTTGTGCCATGCTTATTTCTATTGTAGAATACCACCACAATCCGAATCCCTCTATGGGAATGTTGGTTGTGATTGTGTTGGGAATGTTGATAGGCACGGTATCCTTTTCGGGTAGCATCATTGCATGGGGAAAGCTAAATGGAAGAATAAAAGATCGAACCATTCCTGCCGGACAAGCCATCAACTTTTTATTGTTTGCGGGCATTCTTACCATGGCTGTTTTGCTCGTTTTTTCCATTAGCTCTGCACCTTTTTTATTCTATGGAATCTTGGCTTTAGCTGCCTTATACGGCATTTTGTTTGTGATGCCCATTGGCGGTGCAGATATGCCTGTTGTGATTTCATTACTCAATTCGTTTACCGGGGTGGCTGCTGCGTTTGGTGGTTTTTTGTATGATAATCCGGTCATGTTAACAGGCGGTATTTTGGTTGGCTCTGCGGGCACTATACTTACCATTTTGATGTGTAAAGCCATGAATCGCTCGTTGAAAAATGTATTGATCGGTTCTTTTGGTGGACAAAAAACAGGAGGTAGTGTCGGTGGATCGAAAGAACAAGGTTCATACAAAGAAATCTCACTTAACGATACGGCTGTATTGATGGCCTATGCTTCAAAAGTGATGATCATTCCTGGATATGGTTTGGCTGTTGCACAAGCTCAACATGCTTGTCATGAATTGGAAAAAGTATTGGAAGATAAAGGCGTGGAAGTAAGTTATGGGATCCATCCGGTGGCAGGTCGAATGCCCGGTCACATGAATGTATTGCTGGCAGAAGCAGATGTGCCTTATGATAAATTAAAAGAAATGGAAGAAGCCAATGATCAAATGGCACAGACAACAGTTGTGCTGATTATTGGAGCCAACGATGTTGTAAATCCGGCTGCAAAAGAAGATCCCGCCAGTCCGATTTACGGAATGCCAATTTTAGAAGTAGAAAAGGCAGAACATGTTATCGTCAATAAAAGAAGCATGAAGCCGGGCTATGCCGGAATTGAAAATGACTTGTTTTTCAAGCCTAAAACTTCTATGCTTTTTGGAGATGCCAAAAAAGTCTTGCAAGATTTAGTTTCTGAATTGAAACAAGTGTAATCAAAGTTTAACTTCGATTTCTTTATTGTTATTTTCTAAAATTTTGATTGCCGCAATGCTGATTATTCATTCTGATAGGTATATAGGTTGATACATTCTTGCTTCGTCAAAATTACCTGTAACTTTGCCTTGTGTTGAAGGTAAAGGACATGCCCGCTACTAATAGCGTGTTGGATAAATTTTTAGGAGAAGAAGCAAATATTTTATTGCGAGAAAAACTGGATCTTAACTCATTTATCCAAGCCGAACAATTAACCGTTGGCAATACTATTCATTTTGATATTGATGAAGGGCGACTTTTTTTATTCCCTTTTGATGAAGGGCATTATACACTCCATTTATTGTATGTGCAGCAGCAGGAATTATCGCAAACAAAGATTAGTTGGGTTCAATATTTACCCGAGTTTTTTCATCTTTTTCCTACCGCACAATTATCAGAAAACATTCCCTTTCGATTAGATCAAAGCACGGAACTTCAAGTGCCTTTTTGTAGCCAAAGCCGAAATCTGATTCATGATTTGTGGAATGTCAAAGCTATTAATCCGTTGCTTCAATCATTTCAACTGACTGAGATTAGCCTTCATCTTTTACGAAGAGCAATAGAACATGTTACAGTCCCGTTCACGGTTTGTCCGGTACCTGCATGTAGGTTTTTAGCCAACGATGCTGAACGTGAAAAAATATTGGATGCTGTTAAAATCCTTGACGCATCTTTAGATCGCCCCTATACCATCAAAGAATTGGCAAGGCGTGTGGCCATGAATGAATGTTATCTTAAAAAAGGCTTTAAAACCATTACCGGAAAGACTATTAATGAATATCAGCAAGAACTACGTATCGCTCGAGCTAAACAGATGCTACAACATCATGGACAGACGGTTTCAGATGTTGCCAGTGCGTTAGGTTACAGTTCTATTTCCCATTTCAGCACGGCTTTTAAAAAGGCTACGGGCATTAAGCCTTGTGAGTTATTGGGCTGATAGCATAAATAAGAGCCAACCGATTTTTGGAATTCTTATACCGGCTTCGCAGACGTATAGCTTATGATTGATCAAGTCCTTTCTGAATGTGCTTAGTCATGATGGGAAAGGTGATTTTAAGTCAATGACAAAACATTTCTGAACAAACACAAAGGGGAATCAATAGGACTGGCAAAAAAAAATACGCCAACATGGATTGTCGGCGTATTCATAGAGAGATTAAATTTGAATTGATTAATGGTGGTGGTGATGAGCCGCATGTGGGTCAGAAAGCTTGAAAAAAGCATCATCGCTAATGGATTTTTCTTCTACTGCAAATTGAGTTTCCAACCATGCAAATAAACGATCAAACAAAATTCTACGGTAAGTTTCGTCCATCGTTTTGTTATCCTTCTCCACTTTTGCCATATAGCTGTCCATCCAAGTAGCTTCCTCATCGTTTTCCATTCCGAAGTAGGCCAATACTCTTTTGCGAACATCATCCTTCACCTCATCAATAGAAACTTCGATATGGTTATCTGCAATCAATTTGTCAGAGATCAAAGTCCAGCGTAATTGATGATCGAAAGATGGAAATTCTCGTTCAACTTCTGCTTCACTTTTGGGTTTTTCTTGCCCTTCTTTCATCCAGCGTTTCAAGAAATCTACCGGTAAATTGATGGGTGTATTGTGTACCAGCAATTCATAAATTTCATTGTGTAAACGATCAGCACCAATACGATCAAATTCTTTGTGTAGATCCTGAGCAATACGATCACGAAAAGCTTCTTCGGTAGTGATCATATCGTTCGGAAAAACTTGCAGATATAGTTCTGTGTCTAAATCACGAGGGTGTAACAAACCCACTTTAGAAATTGTCAGTTTGAAACTTTGAGAAGGATCTGCGGTTGGTGCTTTGAGCGGTTTATTCATAAATGCTTCCAAATCGCGATCAGCAGCAAGATCTGCAGGGCGAATAATTAAGAAGTCATTTGCCTTTTTGCCCATTAGTAATTCTTGTAGCTTTGGAGGCAAGGTTTCCAAGATGGAAGTATCATCTACTTTCGCAGCATCTTCTGCTACATTTCCATGCTCATCGCAAGCTTCATAAGAAGCATACAAAAGGTTGTCTTTCGACTCAATAATTTCAGCATCTTCTACTTTGCCATATCGGCGACGAATACGATCCACCTCATCGGTCAACATTTTGTCGTCCACTTCAATTTTATATTTTGTAAGTGGCTTTTTGTCTTTCAAAGCAGGAATTTCAAAATCGGGTTTTAAACCAATTTCAAAATCGAAATCCATTTCGACAGGGTTGTTCATGTCTATATTCAACGTCGTGCCTTGCGCTATCAAGGGTTGTGCGAAAATGGAAACCTTTTCATTTTTCAAATATTCTTCGAGTTGGCGACCAGCTACACGAAAAACTTCATCACCAAAAAGAGAAGGTCCGTACATTTTTCGAATCATACCGGTTGGCACCATTCCTTTACGAAAGCCCGGAACATTAGCCTGTTTGGCATATTGTTTCAACGATTTTTCAAAAGAAGGCCAATAGTCTTCTCTGGTGAGTTTTACGGTGATCTTGTCATGCTGCGTTCCAATGTTTTCCCGCGTTACCGTAGCCATAATGTTTGAATGATTTTGAGTTAAAAAAAAGTCCCGCAATTGGCTACGGGACTGATACACTTCCTTTTTTATTAAGTGCGGGCGGAGGGACTCGAACCCCCAAGCCGCAAAGCACCAGATCCTAAGTCTGGCGTGTCTACCAATTTCACCACGCCCGCAAAAGGAGCTGCAAAGGTAAAGAATTCTATTAAACGGGCAACTAAATTTTTTTAACCTTGCTTTTGGGGGGTAAAACTGACTAAAAAGCTAAATTAAATTCATGTAATTATGATATAAGAGTTGTACTTAAGTCATAGTTCTATCATTTCTATCAACAAAGTCTTGATTAGCCTACCGGATTGTCATTATTTTTAACGCAACAAATTTTTAAAGCCGAATGCTACACCGACAAACAAAGGCCTCCATTTTGGTGGTAGAAGATGAAGAAAGCCTCCGCGAAACCTTAAAGCTAAATCTGGAGATGGAAGATTATGAAGTTACTACGGTAGATAATGGTCCAGCAGTTTTAAAGATGATTAAAAATGAATATTTTGATCTGATTGTGCTTGATATTATGTTGCCTGATATGGACGGAATAGCTGTGTGTGAAGCCATCAGAATGCAACACAACGATGTGCCAATTTTGTTTTTGTCTGCACGAAACAGCAGTGCCGATAGAGTAGAAGGCTTGAAAAAAGGAGGCGATGATTATCTGACTAAGCCATTTAATTTGGAAGAATTACTGTTAAGGGTAAATAATTTGATTCTTAAAAACAAACGAATTAAGTCGCCCCAATCCATAGCCGATGAATATGAATTTGATGGGTGTAAAATCAATTTTGCGGCTCATGAAGCATTAGATAAAAATGGACAAATGCAAGAACTGAGTAAAAAAGAAGCGGCTTTACTCAAATTGATGATTGAACATGAAGGAGAAGTTGTTACACGCGAACATATTTTGCAAGTAGTTTGGGGCTATAATGTATATCCGACAACAAGAACAATAGATAATTTTATTCTCAACTTCCGAAAGTATTTTGAAAATGACAGCCGTAGTCCTAAGCATTTTCATTCTGTACGTGGGATAGGTTATAAGTTTACTGCCAACTAATTTTCTGTTTAATTGTTGCAGCATGAAATGATTTTTGTACTTTAACACCCGAATTGACCGATGAATATGCGTAAATTTTTACCAGCTATCGTGTTGTTAACCACGCTTGCTGTTTCCTGTAAGAAAGATAAAAATTATTCAAAAGCCGTAGTGATTGATTCCGGTGATGTAACGAATAATGGCTGCGGATGGCTATTGCGCATGGACGATGGAAAATATGAAAAGCCGGTGTACGTTCCATCTGCATTTCAACACAACAACCTGAAGGTAAAAGTAAAAATGCACAGTAGTGGTATCTTAGATACTTGTCGGTCTATTCCACCGTATGATTTTTATGAGCAAGTTATTATTGACGATATTAAAAATGACTTGAACTAAAGTCATAGTAAGCTAAAAATATAAAGGGCTGCATAATAGGTTGTGCAGCCCTCTTTTTATGAGGACAATAAGTAGAGTATTATTTAGGCTCCTGAAATCTGGAATCCTTTACAAAATCTACATCGTTCAAAGTAGCTAAAAAAGCAAGTACATCAGCTTTTTCTCCATCAGTAAGTACAATTCCGGTAGTTAATAGTGGGTCTAAAGTAGGCGATGGATAGATGTCGTTGGTATAGTGTGTCAAAACATCTGTCAGTGTTCTGAAACGTCCATCGTGCATATAAGGAGGTGAATATTGCAAGTTGCGTAAGGATGGAACTTTGAACTTATACAGATCGTTTGCTGCAAGCGTTATACGCCCTCGTCCTGAATCGTTGGTGACAGATGGCTTCAATCCATTGTTTCTAAAACTAAAATCGGAAAATAAAGGCTCACTGTGACAAGGCGTACATTTTTGTCGTACGATATTTAGCCCTCTCAATTCAGTTTCAGTCATGTTTCCGCCAGTTTCACCGCGCATATACTTGTCGTATTTTGAGTTGCTGGAAACTAACATGCCCATGAATTGAGCTAATGCTTTCAACATTCGTTGTGAGTAAATACTGTCATCACCAAAAGCAGCCGAAAATCTTTTTCGATAGTCAATATCCTTTCGCAACTTCACCATAATGTTGTCTAACTTTTCGTCCATTTCCACCGGGCTTTGAATTGGATTTACAGGTTGCACTTCCAAGTGGTTGACACCCCCATCCCAAAAAAAATTATTGTGCCAGTTTAGATTGAAAAGAGAAGGAGAATTTCTGATGCCTAACTTATCATTTACCCCATGGCTCAGATCATGATTCATTTGGGCAAAAGCCGCAAAGGGTTGATGGCACGAACCACAGGAAATAGAATTATCACGACTAAGTCTGGTATCAAAAAATAATTTTCTTCCCAGCTCAAATCCGGCTTGAGTAAGTGTATTTCCTTCAAAAGCATAATGTGGTTTTGGCCAGTTTGGGGGAACCTCAAAATTAATTGACTTAGAAGGAGATATATCTGGATCCTGCCGACATCCAATAGAAAGAATAACAGCAGAAAAGAATAAAACACTAATGATTTTCCAACTTTTTTTCATCAGTCAATTCGATCAATAGAGAACATATCGGCGTAATTATTGGCCATACGCATAGCACTTGCTCCGGCAGTAGTGATGACAGGCAAGGTTGCAACATCAATTGTATAAGGAGTTTTAAACCATTCCAACAGATCTGCTTTCAAATGTAGATTGGGTGTGCTTCCCGCCTTAATGGTGATTGGAGTCGGGAAGGTGAGTGTAACTGTTCGCAAGACTGAATTTAGGTCGCTAAAGCCGGTAATGTGATAGGAAATGGGGCTGGGCGCACTTGGTGAAATGCCTTCAAACATAGCCATAATATAACCCGAGTTCCAATCCCAAAACATGCCATTGCCCGGGTCTAAGGCACCTGTTTGAGCACCCGATGTGTTTCTGGCTTCATCCACTCCGATTAAAAATCTGATTTTGGTATAAGTGCCTGTTGGAATACTGTCAATAATCCAAGACTTCGATGCGTCTTGCCTTTCATTCACTAAATAATAGCTTTCCTTTTCTCTAAATTCAGTGGAGTCTTTGAGTAATTCGATATTAGTAAAGTAATATTTGAATTCCCAAGCTTTTAAAGAATCTCCATGTTCTGTTTTGTACCAAGCACTATCGAGTTTCAATTTTTCAGTGCCGGCCATGTTTTGAATAGATATTTTGAGTTTGCCATAAGCACCTAAAGGGGCAGGATTTTCATCCTCTTTTTTACGGCAAGCACCAAAGCATACACTCACAATCAGCAGAAAAGCTAATAATTTCTTCATGTTCAATTGTTATGATTAATGTTCAAAAATACAAAAAGTAAAATCTATTTTAATGACTAATATTCAACCTATATGGATTCAGAAGAGAGATGTCTAATCTCTTTTGTCTATTTCAATCTTCTTCTACATACACTCTTTTCACCCGTTGTGAAATGCCGGTCATGATTTCGTATGGAATTGTATTTGCCCATTTTGCTAAAAGGGTTAGCGGTAGGTTTTCTCCAAACACCACAACTTCATCCCCTTCTTTAGAATCGGGTATAGAAGAAACATCCAACATGCACATATCCATACAAACAGAGCCGATAATAGGAGCCGGTTTCCCTTGTACCAACATGTATGCAGGCGAATTGGCAATAGCTCTAGGATAGCCATCAGCATAGCCTATACTAACAGTGGCAATTCGTTTGGGTGTATCCACTTTGCCTCTTCTTCCATATCCTATAGTTTCCCCTGCGTCTATCTGTTTTATTTGTGCAATGGTCGTTTTCAAAGTGCTGACTTGAACTAATTTTTTTCTGACATTTTCTGATCCATCCACACCATACAAACCAATACCTAAGCGCACCATTTCATAATGCAATGAAGGATGTCGAACAATACCGGCACTATTGCAAAGGTGTCGAAGTGGTTGATAGTTTAGTGTGTTTATCAGTGTTTGGCTCATCTTGTCAAATCGTTTTGCTTGAACAAGGGTGAAGTCATCAAGTGCCGGATCGTCACTGGCTGCAAGGTGGCTAAAGATGCTTTTTACTTTTACGAGTGAAGTATTTTGTAAGGTTTTTGTCAGCTCTGAAATTTCTTGCTCTACAAAGCCAAGGCGGTGCATTCCGGTATCCAATTTTATATGGATTGGATAGTGTTGTGCTTGCAGTGTTTTTGCCATGGCTACAAAGCCTGTTAGCGACCGCATGTTATAGATTTCTGGCTCCAATTTCCAGGCAATCATCCGATCAAAGGAAGTGTTGTCCGGGCTCATCACCATAATAGGCATAGTGATACCTGCTTTTCGTAAAGCTATCCCTTCATCGGTATAAGCAACGGTTAGGTAGTCAACCCCTGCATATTGCAATAAATGAGCTATTTCGAAGCTACCGCTACCGTATGAAAATGCTTTAACCATAGCCATAAGTTTTACATTGGGTTTCAGCAATCCGCGAAAAACATTCAGATTATGGCTAATGGCACTTAGGTTTATGGAGAGTGTAGTTTGGTGAATTTTTTGCTCCAATAGCCGCCCAATTTTTTCAAAACGAAAGCTGCGTGCGCCTTTTAAGAGGATTGCCTCGTTTTCAAACGGTAGTAAATGAAATTGTTTGAGTAAATCTTCTGTGCTTTTAAAGAAGATACTTTTTAGTTTTTTGATGGACTTAAAAAGAGAACGGTACTTGTATATGGATAAGCCAACACCAATCAGTCTATGTACTTTTCGTCTTGAAACTAAGTCGGACACTTCTTCATACAAAGAGTAGTCAGGTTTGCCCATCTGCATCAGGTCAGATAGGATGAGAGTATGTTGAGAGTGTTGCTTTTGTTGCTCTAAAAAATCGAGTGCTATTTGTAAAGAGGTAAGGTCTGAATTGTATGTGTCATTGATGATGGTACAATCGTTTATGCCATGCCGGAGTTCTAATCGCATAGCAACTGAATGTAGTCCTAACATTTTTTCTTGGATGAAAGAATGGGATTTATTCAACAAATACAATACACACCAACAATGTATGGCGTTTTCAATAGAAGCTGCATCATTAAATGGGATAGTAATGGTGTATTCATTCCCATGTATGGAAGCTGATATCTGCGATTGATTTAGTGTTTTCTCAATCTTTGTAATTTTTAAGTCGGCATCATGCTTTTGAGACCAAGTAAATAATTGTATAGCTGCTCCATCGGATTTTATTTGGTTTCGAAATGGAATAATGCACTCATTTAAGTCTGGATAGTCGCTACAATAGATTAGTTGTTTGGAATGACGAAACAAAAAAAGCTTTTCATTTATTTTTTGTTGCTGGTTCAGAAAGCCTTCGCTGTGTGCTTCTCCGATGTTGGTAAAGATTCCAATATCAGGGTGGATAATGGTTTCCAAGTTTTCCATTTCTCTGGGTTGAGAAATTCCGGCTTCAAAGATTCCTAAATTATAATCGGGTTCTATAAGCCAAACAGCAAGCGGAACCCCAATTTGAGAATTAAAGCTTTTGGGATTCCTTACGATATTGAAATCGGAACTGAGCAATTGAAACAACCATTCTTTTACAACCGTTTTACCATTACTTCCGGTGATACCGATAACGGGTAAAGAAAATTGTCTTCGATAGGCAGCCACTATTTTTTGAAGTGCTTCCTTAGTGTCGTTTACCCATAAAAAATTTGCTTTAGGGTAGTTTTGAGTTGGGATATGTTGATGGACTAAAAAATTGCGTACACCTTGCCGGTAAGCACTCTCAATATATTGATGTCCATCTCTTCGGGGTGATTGTATAGCTATGAAAAGGGTGTGAGTCGGATCCCCGTTTATCTTTCTGCTATCTATACATAGCTCCTCAATTTTGCTATTGTCAAAAAAGCTGAGCCAAGTACCATGGCTCCATGTTTGTAACTGATTTGTGGTTGCTACACCCATTTCCATCTAAAGTTTAGGTCGTTGATAACCCTTCCTTGTCAAGGTTTTTGCTTTTGTGGTGGCAAGCCCATCAAGTTAGTAGAAGCATCATCTTGAAAAAACTCACTTCCACTACGGAAGAACTTATCGAAGGTAAATGCTTGAAGCAATACGGTGTCTTTATTATGGTTAATAATGCCGTAAAACCTGTCTATATCATATTCGCCTTCTTTTGCGGTAGATAGGTTCTTGCTTCTTTTATTAAGAGGCATTTTGAAGATTTCGATATGCTGATTCCACCCATTTTTTGCGGTAATATCCATTGTGCAAAATTTGGGAACGGATGCAATAGTTGAGTCAATTCCCTGAATGCCGTTCAGATAACCCTCTGCATATACATCAGCAAAGAACTTGAGATAGGAATGTACTCTTCTTTCGTTGAGTACACCGGTTGCTGGAATGGAGTCTGTTTGTACTTCTAATTTGGTTCCGTTCTGAATTGTAAAAGAATGTTTAGGTGCATCCACATAATGAATTGAAAAGCTTTTCACCTCATTCGGCTGTAAGTTCATTACACTTCTATCACGCCAATCGTCAAACAACACGGAGTAAACAGGAGTTAAGAAACCTCTGAAATTTGGAATTTGCACAACGTAAGGATGTTTTGCGCCTTCTTGAAGCATATAAGTACCTGAAAAATCATAAGCACCACCACCTACGTAGAAGGTATTAGTCTTGTTTCCTTTTCTATTATATATTTCTACCTTCACCCCGCTGCCCGCTAAGGCTTTTACAACACTATTGTGCGCATTTTCGGGGACAGGATATAAAGGTTGTTGTTGCTTCATGGTACTCAACAAGTTGTTGACCGTAGAAACTCTGGCTTTATACTTTTCATTCAGATACCAGCCGGAGTCAGTTCGTTGTAGGGTGATGTTCTCTCCTTCATTATTTGAAAGAAATATTTTACCGACATTGCTTGTATCATTTATTGTAAAGGCTGCTTCATTTTTATTAAACGCATCCTGATCGCTAAATACAAAATAATAGACTCCAAACCCAAGCACCCCTAATAGCACCAAATATATAGCTGTCTTCATGTTTTTTCCTTATTTTCCTTCGTAACGACGCTTTCTGAAAAACAAATAAACGGATGCAAAGATCAGCACTATGCCAATGGGCATACCCACATTTAAGGCTTCCCATTTAAGTTCTTCATCTTTTGTACGTTTTCCATCCAGCAAGCGAAGTTTCATGTCTTTATTGCGTGCTTCTAATAAACTGTGCGGATCTGTTAAATACTCCAAACAGTTCAACACAAAGTTTTTGTTGGCAAACAATGATTGAGTGTATTCCCAATAACCCATTTCATTGTATCCACGTGTTTGAGAAAGAGTATTCAACATAACATTTCCATCTGAAATCACAATCATAGCATTGCTGCTGTCAACGGAAGGCTTGAAATTATATTTCAAAGAATCCTTCAAAACGGACAGAAATGAGGGAGCCATTCTATTGGCAAACAAGGAGCTGAATTTTCCTTCTGCTAAAACGGCAACCGGAATTTGCTGGCGTGGAAATAGTTTTGGGTCGGGGTTAAAACGAATCATGCTCAAGCTTACCCGAACCGGATTAGCAGCTGTACGACTATAATTGGATGATGACAACAACACGGTTTTGTGAACACCATCGGTTATTACGGTATCTATACTATTAGTAAACTTACCCATCACGGCATCCATATTGTTGACTATGGGATGTTTTGAAGTAGGCGTAAATATGGGCAGAAAAGGCCACGGACGTAATTCAATTTGTGGTTGTCCGTTTCCTAAGGTTCCTGTGATGAGAGGCACTTGGTTACATTGTACATCTTCTACCAAGTCATAGTTTACTCGAATGCCGTATTTAAACAGTTGATCATCGAGATTGAGCGGATATTCTTGTGTTAAAAATTGACCTGATTTTTGTAAGCTGTCCAACGGAGTGTTGAGCATAGACAAAGCCCAAAGCACTTTCCCGCCGTGCATAATAAACTGGTCAATTTTAAACTTGTCTTTTTCATCAAAAGTTTGGGTAGGCTTATTGATGATGATGGCTTGATATATAGCATCGTTTATGCGATATTCAGCAGACAAGTCCATTGTGTCAACAAAATAACTATGGCTTAAAGTGTTGAAAAGGTCAAAAGTTTGGGGTCCTAATTGTTCGCCATGCCCCATAATGTAAGCCAGTCGAGGCTTGATCGTGGTTTCTAACTTATGAATAGCATTAGCCAGTTTATATTCCAATAGAGATTCTGAATAATTCAGTACCTCTAACGGCGACATTCCTAAATGGTTTTCTAATAGTTTTACAGCAAGGCTTCTGCCTCTATATTGCACTAAGGCATAAGGGTAAATAATTTGTTCTGAAGCATTTTGTTCGCCTCGTACATTTAAGCTTACCGGCTCAACACCTTTTTCGTAAAGGCTTTTAGCTACATCACCCTTTTCTTTTTCGCTTTTTCCTTCTAATGGATTACTAAAACGATAGACAATTTTAGAACCTGCATATTCTTTAAATGATTGCAACCTTTCACGAGTTGCCTCGCTTAGTCTTTGAAATCCTGCCGGAAACTTACCCTTGAGATAGACATCAACTGTGGCTACCTCTTTCATGTCGCGCAACATGTTTTTAGTAGCGTCAGAAAGGGTGAATCTTTTCTCCCTAGTAAGGTCAAACCCCTTATGGAAGCGAGATGCAAGAATGTTGATACAAACAAGTATAGCACTTAAAATCAGCAGTCGAATGACCGCTTGTCTTTGCTGTTGTTTTCTTTTGCCTGATTTGTGATTACTCATAATAAATGCTAATCCTGACGAGCAGAATCCCAAGTGCGCCTGTTTAATGACAAGCGAGTTAGTGAAACAAAAAGAATGATTACGGAAAGAAAATAAATAACATCGCGAGTATCCACTACCCCTCGACTAATTGACTCGTAATGAAATGACATACCAATCATGCTGAGGTAATAATCTATACCGGCTGTGAAGGCCGGAATTTTACTCAATGCTTCAAAGCCAATGTATAAAATATAGCAAGCGAACAAGGCAATTAAAAAAGCAACTACTTGATTGCTGGTTATGGATGAGCAAAAAATCCCTACTGCTGTGTAGGATGCTGCTAAGAAAAACAAACCGATATACGAACCGATTATAGCTCCGGTGTCAATATTATTTGCTACTGCTGAAAGGCTATCAATTGTAATGACATATACCAACGTGGGAATTAATGCAAACACAACAAGCGTTAAGGATGCAAAATATTTTGCCAAAATAATGTCAAGAGAAGTTAGGGGTTTTGTAGATAACCATTCAATGGTTCCTCCCCGAAATTCATCTGCAAATGATCGCATGGTAACAGCAGGAATTAAGAGCAAAAGCAAACGAGGTGCCAATTGAAAAAAAGCATCTAAGTTGGCATAGCCATTAGCCAAAATGCTGGTGTCGGGAATAATCCATAAAAATAACCCGCAGGCTATCAGAAACACCAACACGGCAACATAACCCACTATCGAGCTGAAAAATGAGTTTATTTCTTTGATAAAAATACTCCGCATGAAAAATAAATAGATTTCGCTCTCTTGCGAAAGGTGGGCAAATATAGGAAACCCCAAGTGCTTTGGCTAAATTTCAAAACTGTTAAACCTTTTCATTTGACTGATTGTTTCCCTTCCCTATAAGAACCTCATACTATATATTTGACACCCATTTACTTTTGACCTGAAAAAAAACAGAAAATACTTTTATAATACTAAGACCCTCCGATTTGAAAAATTGGAGGTGCCACTGCATACCCGTCTGTTAAGGATTTTGGGGTTTTTGTCTGCTGCTTTGGTCTCGGCCGCCATTATTGTTGGTATTGCTTTTCGCTTTCTTGATTCGCCGAAAGAGAAAAAAATGCGGCAAGATGTTGTTACGATGCAAGAGAAATATCTTTTGTTGCAAAAACAAATTGAGTCGTTAAGTGATGATGTTTCAGATTTGGAACAAAGAGACAACGATATTTACCGATCTATTTTTGAAGCAGCACCCTTGCCCGATAGTGTTCGGCTGGGTAAAGAATATAGTCAGGTAGATTGGGAGCAATATAAATTTAAAAACACCAATGAACTGATTGATGAGGTAGGCAAAGAAATAGCCTCTTTAAAACATAGAATTTCTACTCAAAAAAATTCCTTTGATACACTGAAAAATTTGGTGCAAAGCAAAGAAGAAATGTTAGCCAGCATTCCGGCTATTCAACCGGTTTCCGACAAAACATTAGACCATGTGGCATCTGGCTTCGGTTATCGTATTGACCCCATCTATAAAACACCCAAAATGCATACCGGACTTGACTTCGCGGCAGCTATGGGAACGCCGATTTATGCTACGGCAAACGGTGTGGTGGAAGACGCCAGTTTTGATGAGGGTGGTTATGGAAATCATGTGATTTTGAATCATGGTTATGGCTATGAAACCCTTTATGGGCACATGGTTCGAATTAAAGTCCGTCGAGGTGAAAAAATAAAACGCGGACAGGTTATTGGTTGGGTTGGCAGCACCGGAAAAAGCACCGGACCACATGTGCATTATGAAGTAATACGGAACGGACAAAAAATCAATCCAGTTCACTTTTTCTTCAATGATTTGTCGCCAACAGATTATGAACGGATTGTGAAAATTGCAGCCGCCAGCAATCAATCATTCGACTAAGGCTTTCTCTTTTTGCTAAGGCGGATATTGGCTTACTTTTACCTCATGCTTTTTAGTCAGGAAACTATTGTTGCTCTTGCTACACCACCCGGACAAGGTGCCATTGGAATCATTCGCCTTAGTGGAAATGATGCCCTTTCTATTGCTCAAAAAATATTTCAGGGAAAGGACTTGAAATCCCAGCCTTCCCATACCACTCATTTCGGGAAAATAGTAGATGGTAGTCAAGTGATTGATGAGGTGTTGATTACCATTTTTCGTGCACCGAAAAGCTATACTGGCGAAGATACGATCGAAATAAGCTGTCATGGTTCATCCTATATTTTGCAACAAGTTTTGAATTTGTGCACGCAACAAGGTGCCTTGCTTGCTAAGCCGGGAGAATTTACACAACGGGCTTTTTTAAATGGGAAAATGGATTTGGCACAAGCAGAATCCGTTGCGGATGTTATTGCCAGTCAAACAGCCTCTGCACATCAGGCAGCTATGTATGGATTGCGCGGAGGATTTAGTCATGATTTGCAAGAGATTCGTGAAGAGTTGATAAAATTTAGCGCACTGATTGAATTAGAACTTGACTTCAGTGAAGAAGATGTAGAGTTTGCTGATCGAACTAAGTTCTTTGAATTGATTGAAGGAGCAAAAGCAAAAATACAGGCTCTGATTGATTCATTCAAATTTGGAAATGTTATTAAAAACGGCATCAAAGTTGCCATTGTAGGACGACCCAATGCAGGCAAAAGCACCCTTTTAAACGCTTTGCTCAATGATGAACGTGCCATAGTTAGTGATATTGCCGGCACCACCCGCGACACCATTGAAGAAACCTTAAACATCAACGGCATTATCTTTCGATTGATTGATACTGCGGGAATTCGCTCCCATTCAACCGATGCTATTGAAAATATTGGTATTGCCAGAAGCAAAAAAGCTATTGAAGCTGCAGATATTGTGATAGTGTTAGTGGCACTTGAAAATACAAATAATGAAAAAAACAAACACTCAATACTTGAAGATTCCCCAAACCCTTACTACACCATTCGTTTTGCACTGATGGATGCAGAGGACATTTTCGAACAAACAAACAAAGCAATTTTAGTTGTCAATAAAGAAGATATGCTTCATGATTTTGACCGGCAGATGATTGCTCATAAATTTCCAAATGCCCAATATCTTTCAGCAAAAAATAGCATTGGAATTTCGGAATTGAAGCAGTTGCTATATAATCGAGCCATGAGTGATGTACACGCCACCGAAGGAGCCATTGTTACCAATGCCCGTCATCAAGCTGCACTTAAAGAAACCTTACAGGCTTTGTTGGATATTGAAACCGGCATGAATAATCATTTGTCCGGCGATTTGCTAGCCTTAGATATCCGAAGATGCTTACATTTTTTAGGTACTATTACGGGGCAGGTAACAACAGAAGATAAGCTCGATTATATATTTAGTAAATTTTGTATCGGAAAGTAATTACCTTTCCTTTGTTTACTAAGTGCTTGTTTTTATTGGGTTTGTGGGCAAATATCTTTCTCTTTTTTGTTGCCCAACTCTACTTTTTTACTTATTTTTGTTGCCCAGTTGTTGCCCAAATTGCTATTTTGTTGCCAGCATATCAGTTTGATGGAAATAAGGCGAAATAATGCACCAAGTAGCACCATACAGCAACGAACTGCTACAAGTAGCAACAAATGAGTAGTACAATTAAACTTCCTAAATTCTGTAATCACTGTGGTAAAGCTTTCATAGCCCAAAAGACCACAACGCAGTTCTGTGGGCATCCCTGTGCAAGCAGGGCATACAAGCAACGCAAAAGAGAGGAAAAGGTAAGTGCAGAATTTAAGAATCAACAAAGCAAAATTGTTTCGGCTGCTCCGGCTGTTATCTCTGAAACCCTGCAAGCTCCACAGGCAGGAAATCAAACCAATCTAAGGGATAAAGAATTTTTAAGTATTGTAGAAGTGGCAGCCCTGTTAGGTGCAAGCAGATGGACCATTCAAAGAATGATAAAAAGTAAACGGCTACCAGTGGCAAAGCTGGGAAGCCGTACCATCATTAAAAGAACCGCAATAGATAATTTATTTAACTGATAATGAAATGAAAGTAACATTAAGGCAACGGCTCAAAGGCGAGAAAATCAGCCTTTATTTAGAATACTACTCCAATGGCAAACGCCAGTACGAGTATTTGAATTTATACTTAACTCCCGACCCTGAGAAGGGCAAACTGCCTAATGCAGTAAAAGAGGAAAATAAAAAGATTTTGGCTTTGGCTGAAACCATACGCAGCAAACGCCATTTAGAAATTCAAAACAGCACTTACGATTTCCACGATAAGGAGAAGCTGAAAACGTACTTCATAATGTATATGGAGGCATTAGCTGAAAAGAGGAAAGACAGCAAAGGGAATTATGGCAATTGGGATAGCACCATAAAGCACTTAAAAAAGTATTGTCCAAGAGATATTCAATTCAGCCAAATCAACAAAGCCTTTGTTGACGGCTTCAGAGAGTATTTGCAAAAGGAAGCCACATCAAAAACTAAAAAGCAAATTTCTACCAATACCAAATACAGTTACTTCAATAAGTTCAGGGCGGCACTCAAACAAGCAGTAAGGGATGGTATATTGAAAAGCAACCCTGCCGAGATGGTAGAAGGCTTGCCACAAGGCGAACCAGTAAGAGAGTTTTTAACCCTTGATGAGTTAAAGACATTGGCAAAAACAGAATGCAAGAATGAACTAATGAAAAGAGCCTTTCTTTTTAGTTGCCTCACTGGATTACGGTTTAGCGATATTCAAAAACTCAAATGGAGTGAATTACAGCACTCAACAGAGTTAGGCAACTACATTCGTTTTATACAGCAAAAAACAAAGGGTTCAGAAACTTTGCCGATTTCAGATGAAGCCTATAATCTTTTAGGGGAAAGAGGAAAGCCAACAGATCCGGTATTCCCTGATTTGATTTATTCCGATAGCCGTAATGCTGATTTATACAGGTGGATGATTAAGGCAGGTATTGAAAAGCACATAACCTTTCACTGTGCAAGGCACACATACGCCACATTGCAGCTTACTTTGGGTACAGATATTTTCACTGTATCAAAATTGCTTGGGCATAGGCATTTGAAAACAACACAGATTTATGCAAATGTGATTGACGAAAAGAAAACAGTTGCAGCCAATAAAATTAATATCGGTTTATAATGAACTCAAAAATTTTAAACGACATATATCACGGTCAGTTGAAACCCTGGCTTTTTAACCTTGAAGAAAGAGAGTTAAAGCAAACAATACGAGAAGTGAGCAAGATTCCTTTAACTACATTACAAGGTATTGATAACAGGCTTAAAATGCTATTACAGCCTTTTCCAACGCTGCTAAAAACAATACAACCGCTTTCAAGTAATTCCTTTCAACAGCTATCATTTTCTTGCCCTCTGCAAGAGCCTACCACAATTCAGCAGCATTTTTATAAAGCTGTTATTGATGCAGAAGTTTTAAGGTATTACAATACAACAATTAGCAATCCACTTATTAAAGACGAGACTTTAGACGTTCCATTTCAAATTGGTGACAAGAGTTTAAAGGGCATAGCCGTGTTGCTTAATTCAATTAATAATGAACTATCTGAAAAGGAATATCAAGCAGAGGATTTGACTTGCTTTAGCTTGGAATACCTAAAAAGTAGTTTGCTGATTTTGTACTTTTCTATTCAAGAAAACTTTAAGCCCTTTCTGCCTGATGTATATGAGACTGTAGAAGAATTTTATATGTACAGGATGGATAACGATTCAGAAATGGTAGAAATAAAGCAATTGACATTTGATAAGTATAACAAGCCTGTTCTTTCAGCATCAAAGGCAACAGAGCCACCTAAATTAACTTTTGGCTGGAAGAAAGGCGACACATCAAAACTGCAAGCATTGTTTGATGATTTATGTGTTGACTACAATTTTTTGAATGAGGAAGAAACATCAGTTGAAACACTGGTGGAGTTGCTTACAGAAAAGGAAATAGTGCCAGGCAAATTCAAGATTTATTTAGGATGCCAAACGACTGAGTTTGTTTTTATAATGGATAACTTGGGCAAGGCTTTTCAACGGCTATCGCCTACCAATATTGAAAAATCTATGAGCTTTTGGTCAAAAGGCAGGGCGAATAAAAAGCCAACGCTAATTAATGCAGAAAACTACTTTAAAACGAGAAGCAAAAACAAGATTAAGGATGAAACCAAAGAGGAAATTCTAACACTTATTCAAAAATATTTCCCATAAAAAGGTTCAGGTAAGGTTCAGGTTTATTCCAGTTACTGAACCTATGCAGCAACCTGAACCTTTTGCCCCTGCTGCATTGTAGAGTTTTGTTCCATCAATTTTTAAAAAATAAAAAGATGGCACAAGACAATTTAATCTTAGACAAGCTCACCGAGATTGCAAACAAACTGGATGAGCAAAATTTACTGCAAAAAACAGTATTGAATTTTAACGAGGCTTGCAAATACCTTGATGTAAGTCCTTCGCATTTGTACAAACTCACAAGTACAAAACACATTCCTCATTTCTGTCCGCAAGGAAAGAAACTCTATTTCAAGCGTTCCGAGTTAGACGACTGGTTGCAGCGTAACCGACAATCTTCAGCCGATGAGATTGATGCAATGGCAACCGAGTACATACTCAAAAACAAACGCAAATAGAGTTTTCTAACCGATAATAAAGAAACAGAAATGGCAAGTTGTACCATATTTAAAAACTTTACTATCCCAATAGAAAAGAAATCTCTATTGCTGATTGGTAAAGACATTATTTCCGATAAGTACAAAACGGAAGTAGAAGAAATCCGCAATCATATTGCACAAGTGAACAAAGCAGAAGCCGACAATAAAAAGAAGCAGCTTTTGGCTTTTACGCCTTCGGCTGTATTCTCCGAAAAAAGGCAAATGCAATATCTTGAAATGTACAGTGGCTTTGTGCATTTAGATTTTGACAAACTCACACCGGAGCAGCTACAAAGTGCCTTTGCAATCATTTGTCAAATACCATACACAGCACTTTGTTTTATTAGTCCAAGTGGCAATGGCTTAAAGGTTTTTGTTGAAGTCAATTCAGGCTTAGAAAGCCACGATACAGCCTATTTGCAGGTGCAAAAATACTATGAAGATGCCACAGGGCTAATGGCTGACCCAAGCTGCAAAGATGTTACAAGGCTTTGTTTTATGAGTCACGACCCCAACGCATACCGAACTATCCAAAACGAGAAATTCATTGTGGCTTTGCCCCAATTCATTCAAGAACAACAATCGCAAATGCCTACGGCTATTGCTCCAGTTGATCCAGTAGAGCAGGCAGAACCCGAAGACCTCAACATTACTTTTCTTTTCAATCAACAAATTCAATTCACAAATCAAAAAGCATCATACACCGATGGAAACAGGAACAATTATATTTATCTGCTTGCTTCTAATTGCAACAGAGTTGGTTTATCGCAGTCCGATACTGAAATACTATGTACACAGCATTTTGATTTACCTGAAAGAGAAATTAAGACTGCCGTGAATAGTGCCTATTTGCACCACAGCCAGGAACACAAAAAATTTGAACCAAAAGTAATTTTAAAAAATCAGGATGAAGCACAGCCCGAAGTGCAGATGCCTACTCTGCCTGATGAAATCTTTGATACTATTCCCGACTTCTTAAAGCACATTACGGAAGTTGCTACCAGTAAAGAAGAAAGGGATATTTTGTTATTAGGTTCATTAGTTACTCTAAGTGTAGCATTTCCTAAAGTTATAGGCAAGTATGGTGATAATCCAGTTAATGCAAATCTGTTTCTTTTTATTGCTGCAAAAGCATCAGCAGGGAAAGGCATTTTAATTCATTGCAGAAAATTGATTGAACCAATACACTTAGCTATTCGCCAACAGGCAAAACTGATGAAGCAGCAATACGAAGTGGATTTGCAGGAATACAATGCAAGTAAGGGCAAAGACAGTTCAGTTGAAAAGCCACAAACACCACCGCAAAAAATGTTATTCATACCTGCAAACAACAGTTCAACAGGCTTCTTTGAGTTGCTCAATGATAGCGATGGCAGAGGAATAATTTTTGAAACAGAAGCCGACACACTTTCAAAGTCGTTCAAGTCCGAACACGGCAATTTCAGTGATGGTTTGCGTAACGCTTTCCAACACGAACCACATTCATACTACCGCAGAACCGATAAAGAATTGGTTGAAATTGCAAGACCTTGTTTATCTGTTTTATTATCCGGCACACCAAAGCAGGTGCAAACACTTATACCAAGTGCTGAAAATGGTTTGTTCAGTCGCTTTATGTTCTATATGATGAATATGAATTTGGTTTGGAAAGATGTATTTGCTTCAAAGACTGAAAACGGTTTAGATGTGCATTTTCAAGCATTAGGTAATCAGTTTTACAGTTTGTATCAAACATTACAGGCAAATCCCGATGTGTATTTTTCACTAACTGCAAGCCAGCAGCAACAATTCAACCAATACTTTGAAAAAATCCAAACACTTTACTACACCATACAGGAAGAAGAAATCATAAGCACTGTAAGACGTTTGGGCTTAACTGCCTACCGTTTGATGATGATTTTTTCCGCCTTGCGTATTATGGAAGATGGAGAAATAACACAGCAGCTTGTTTGCAGCGATACCGATTTTGAAAACACCTTGCAAATGATAACTGTATTGGTAAAGCATAGCAATTACGTTTACACTCAAATTGCACAAGAGAAATACACACCCAAGCCCAAGAACAAAAAGGAGTTGTTTTTAGAAAATCTCCCTGCACAGTTCAACAGGCAAGGCTATTTGGCAGTAGCCATCAGTTTAGGCATCACCGATAAGTCAGCACAACGCTACATCAAAGAGTTTAAAGATGCTGGCATCATCCATTACGATGGGCACGACAACTATACCAACCCCAAATAAAGCGAAGCGTATTCACGAATACCATTGAAAAAACTAACATTCAATGAGTAATGCCCAAAATCCTCAATAACCCATTTTTGAGGATTTAAGGATATGAGGAAGCACCTTGTTTGCTGTCCTCAAATCCCCATTTCCCCACTTTCCTAATTTTCCCCACATTCTCTAAATCCTTGCTTTTATTTTCTTATATTTGCCAAATTCTGTCAAGACAATAAATTTATAATGGCAACGCAATTTGGTGAACGAATCAGGGAGCTAAGAACAAAGCAGGGTTTACTCCTCAGGCAGCTTGCTTCTAAGTTAGATGTGGACACTTCTATCATTAGCAAAGTTGAACGTGGCGACCGTCAGTTAAAGAAGGACCAAATCCCTCTTTTAGCTGAAATTCTACAAGCTGATGTTGTAGAGTTGGAAACCTTATGGCTTGCCGACCAAATTTATGAAGTGATTAAAGATGAAAAGCTGGCTAATGAAGCTATGCAAGTGGCAGAAAAGAATATCAACCTTAAAAAACGCAAGAAATAATTTATGCCGATAGAACAAGGACAAATAGTTAAAAACCTTATCCCTACTGAACCTGTAACGGTGAATCAAATTCAGCCGTTGGGTTCAATGGTGTCTATAAAATTTACTGGTGTAAATACCAATAAAGCCAATAGCAAAGTAATTTCAAAACAAGAATTTGAAGCACTTGAAGTGCTTACACAAGAAGGTACATTCAACTTCAAAGGCGACCCCAAAAGGTTTGCATTATTTGCCGAAGCTGAAAGGATAAATTCAGCCTATCAGTTTGACCCTTTATTTGCTGTAAACTGTAGCATTGTTGACCCATTGCCCCATCAGGTAGAAGCAGTGTATAAATTCCTTTTACCACTTCCTAAAATTCGTTTCTTACTTGCAGATGATACAGGGGCAGGTAAAACAATTATGGCTGGGCTTCTTGTTAAGGAATTAATGATGAGAGGGCTTGCTGAAAGAATTTTAATCATCACACCGGGTGGTCTTACCAAGCAATGGCAGGAAGATGAAATGGGAGTAAAATTCAATATCCCTTTCACTTTAGTAAACAGAGCTTTGTTTTCTTCCGACCCGAATGTATTTCATACAGCACAGCGTATTGTTACTTCAATAGATTTCATTTCACGAGAAGATGTATTGAATGTGGCAAGCAATTCTCATTGGGACTTGATAATATTTGATGAGTGCCATAAACTATCCGCCTACGATTACGGAACTAAACAATACTTATCACAACGCTATAAAGCAGCAGAAGTATTATCACAGCAATGCGAACATATTTTGTTGCTTACAGCAACACCACACAGGGGCAGAACAGATACATTCAAAAAGCTGTTGCAGCTTTTGGATGAAGATATTTTTGCTACTGATGAAATTGCCTCTACCCGAATAAAAGAGTTAGAACACAACGGCATCAATAAATTTTTCATTCGCAGGTTAAAAGAGGATATGAAAGATTGGCAAGGCAAACCCTTGTTTAAAGACCGATATACTAAAACAGTTGCCTACCAGCTTACACCCGAAGAAAAAGAGTTATACGATGCAGTAACAAAATATTTAACCAAGAAAAAGGAAGAAGCATCCGAAACAAAAAACATCCACGTTTCATTGGCATTAACCGTAATGCAACGCAGGTTGGTAAGTTCCATCTTTGCCATTAAAAACACGTTAGAACGCAGATGGAAGGCTTTACAGGGCATTGTAGATGAAGTAAACAAGAATCCAAACCTATGGAGTCAAAGGCACAAATTAGAGGGCTTTGATGTAGATAATATTGAAGAGTATGAAGAACTGGAAGACGATGAAAGAGAATCTTTAGAAAACATTTTATCCGACCCACGAAAATTCAAACTCTTTACCACTGCCAAAAGTTTACAGGAAATTCAGCAAGAGGCAGCCGATGTAAAGAAGTTGTTTGAAATGGCACAATCGCTTTACAACCGTAAGCAGGAAGAAAAGAAATTTCAGGAGTTACAAGAATTACTCAAATCAAATGGTGTATTAGAGAACGGTGAAAAGTTGGTAATCTTCACCGAACACAAAGACACTTTATTATACTTGGAAGAACGCCTCACCAAAAGTGGTGGTTACAAAGTAGCAACCATTCACGGTGGTAAATTGGTGGATGAACGCAGAGAAGCACAATGGGCATTTGCAAAACCTGATACACAAATTCTGATTGCTACCGATGCAGCAGGTGAAGGTATCAACTTGCAGTTTTGCCGTTTGCTTATCAACTGGGATATTCCTTGGAACCCTAACCGTTTAGAGCAGCGTATGGGTAGAATACACCGTTACGGACAAAAGCAAGATGTGTTGGTATTTAATATGGTGGCTAGCAATACTAAAGAAGGTAAAGTGTTAGAACGCTTATTGCTGAAGTTGGATATTATCCGTAATGGAATGGGTGATGACAGGGTTTATGATGTAATACAGGATGTATTAGAGGGAGTAGGATTAGATGACATTATCAATTCCGTTTTCAATGGTAAAGAAACCGAGTTAGATAAATTCTTATCGCAGGATGATGAAGTATTAAAACTCAAATTCACCGAAAAAATAAACGAGCAAAAAGACAAATTAGCCCACAGCACAGTTGATTATAAAGATGCCAGAACACTAAAAGAAAACTCAGACGAAAAGCGTTTACAGCCTATCTACATTCGTTTATTCTTTGAAAAAGCATTTCAAAATTTAGGTGGTGCTTTTACCGAGTTAAGGCAATCTATTTTCCGCATTGATAAAATGCCCGAACCAGTTATTGCCGAATTAAAAGACACTTACAAAATTTACTTTGATGCCATCAAATCCATTCAGTTCTGTTTTGACAAACAGATATTTTTAGATTATCAAAGTGTGGGCGACTTAGGCAAAGTGCATTACATCAATCCGGGTAATCCTGTGTTTGATAGTTTGGTAAAAGTAGTTCGCAACCAGTACCGTGAAGATATGCTTAAAGGCACAGTGCTTATTTCGCCTGATGATAAGGAAGACTACTTTGCCTTTTTTGTAAAGAGCCAAATTGTAGATAACCGACCAAGCAAAAAAGATGATAGCATAGCAGATGAAAGGTTGGTAATGGTTTATCAAACCAAAAACGGAGAATTTAAAATCACCTCACCTGCCAAGTTTATTGACTTGCATACGCCTACCGAATTTACAAAGCCAATTGAACCACCTGCGGTAGTTAATACCAGTGAGGTAATAGAATGGAGTTTTGAGCAAATTACTGCACAGCAGTTTGAAGATACCAAAGCCCACGTAAGTAAAGATGCTGCCGATAGAAAAGTGTATTTGGAATCTGCCTTTACGCAAGTAATAATGGATTTGCAAATACAGATACAAGAACTGCAAAGCAAAGTGTTGTTGGGCGATAGCCGTGTGCAGGAAAAAATAGTAAAAAAGCAGGAACGCATCAATGAGCTGATAAACAAAAAGCAAAGCCGTTTGGAGAGTTTAGAACTAATGAGCCAACTAAACCCCAAAGCACCCGAAGTTTTAGGCTGTGCTTATGTAGTGCCATTAACACAGGTAGAGTATGTAGGGCATTACGGTATGAGCCGAGATGATGAAGCCGAAGCCATAGCAATGCAAACCGCAATGGATTATGAAACCAGTGTAGGTTGGAAACCACAGGATGTAAGTGCCAATAATGAAGGCTACGATATACGAAGCATAAGCCCCGAAGAATTAAAACGCTACATTGAAGTAAAAGGCAGAAGTGCAGGTGATGGCAGCGTAATGCTGAGTGAAAATGAAATGAACCGTTTGGCACAATTAGGCGATGCAGCTTGGTTATACATTGTAATGAATTGCAAAACCAAGCCTGAACTGTACCGCATACAAAACCCTGCAAAGGCTTTAAAATTTGAATTGAAAACAAAAGGAGTGCAATACTTTTTGCCGATGGCAGAATGGAAACAAAAGATTAACGCATAATGGCACAAGCAAAAAAATTAATAGAAGTAGCAATGCCGATAAAAGAAATATCGGCTGAAAGCGTAAGGGATAAATCCATTAGAAGCGGTCATATCTCTACCTTGCATTTGTGGTGGGCAAGAAGACCCTTGCCTGTTTGCCGTGCTGTGGTATTTGCCAGCTTAGTGCCTGACCCATTAGATGAAAATTGTCCGCAACAATTTAAAGAAGCAGTTGAAATATTATTAGGCAGTGCTAAAAAACCTTTAAATGAAAGTGGCTTACCACCTGATGCTTACAAGCCTTATGAAGATATTCCTTATACTGCTGCAATTGATAAAATGACTGACAACAATCGTAATAGATTGATGATGTTTATTGGCAAATTCTCTAATGAATATGCAGTAAACGAGAGAGCAGGTAAGGCAACACCAACAGCAAAATTAATAAGTGATTTTAGCTTAATTAAGTGGGAGAATAAAGACAATGAGTTAATACTTTCAAAGGCAAGAAAGTTAATTTGGGTTGCTCACAATGCTAAGAGTGGTGCTCCAGTTTCTCAATTGTTAGCGGAGTACAATCAAAAATACGATGCTATAAAGGCTGCTGAACAAGCCTTATACAATTTGCCCGACAGGCACATAGAAACAAAGAAAAGTAAAGAACTTTCAGACAATCTTCAGAATGCAATTGATACTTTCTTAAACAATATGCCTAAAGTATTTGACCCCTTTGCTGGTGGTGGGGCAATACCTTTAGAAGCTGCAAGGTTGGGCTGCAAAAGTTTCGGGAATGATATAAATCCTGTTGCTCACATTATTCAAAAAGGAAGTTTAGAATTTCCTCAAAAGTTTGGCAAATCCATTACTTATAGTAAGGCTGAATTTATTAAACTCTATGGTGTTAAGGAATACGAAAAACTACCTAATGACAATAAACTCTTTAATAACGGCAAAGAAGGTTCAGTAACAATTTCTAATCGTTTAAAATTTGATGTAGAGTTCTTTGCAAAAAAATTATTAGCCGATACCGAAAAAGAAATTGGACACCTTTTCCCAGCTTTAAAAAACGGCTCTAAACCTATAGTTTATTATTGGGTTCGGGTTGGTAATTGTAGCAACCCTACTTGTAAAGCAGAAGTCCCTCTTTTACGACAATTTTATCTTTCAAAACGAAGAAGTGCATCAGCAAATGAGTATGTTTATTTTGACCCGATAATTGAAGGCAATAAGATTACTTTAGAAATAAAGAAAGGCACGACAGAGAGAGAACCATTTATTGAAAGAGCAAATTTAAAATGTCCTGTTTGTGGTAGCATTACAGAGGTAAAGAAACTCAAAAAACAGTTTGTAGATAAGACTACAAAGGAAATTCTTGCAGCGGTAATTGAGGAATCAAAAAATGGTAAAGTTTTCAGAAAGCCAAACACAGAGGAAATTGAAATTGTTAAGAATATTGGTAGGCTTGAAAGACCAAATGAATTAATGCCACAAAATGATTCACAGAATTTAAAAATACCTTTTTGGGGCTTCAAGAGCTTTGGTGAAATGTTTTCAGACCGTCAAATGGCGGTAATGCTTTCATTAGTTTCTAACCTTAACAATTTAGGTATAGAAAATAGTTTTGATGATGATTACGCAAAAGCAATTTCAACTTATTTGGCAATGCTAATTGATAGAGTTGCTATGAGATATACAACTTTCAATACTTGGCATATTCAGCAAGATACAGTTGAAAAAATAATGGGTAAACAAGCGATTCCTATGGTGTTTGATTATCCTGAAATGAATCCATTTACTCAATATACCAGTAGTGCAATAAATCAACTTGAACAGATCCTTGATTACATAAAAAATGAATCAACAAATTTTAATATTGCTATTTGTCAAAATGCTGCCAGTGGCGATAAGTCACAATTCAGTTCTAAGTTCCTAAATGCAGTTATTACTGACCCTCCCTATTATGATGCTATTGCTTATGCTGATTTATCTGACTTCTTTTATGTTTGGCTAAAACGTACTGTTGGTAGAAGGTTTGCTTTAAACTTCGCAACACCTAATACTCCAAAATCAGAAGAATGCACTGCTATAAAACATAATCATTCAGGTGACCGTGAAGTAGCCAAGCAACATTTTGAAGATAAACTTTTACAAATATTTGATGCAATAGAACATCAAACTACAGAAATAGTTAGTGTGATGTTTGCCCATCAAAGTACCGAAGCCTGGACAACACTGTGTAATTCTATTTTGGGTGCAAGAATGAATATTACAGGAAGTTGGGCAGTAGATACAGAAGTTACTGGTGGATTAAAAGAGGGCAAAGCTTATCTTTCATCTTCAGTGACCGTTTCTTGTTTGCCATCACAGAAAAACGGTTTAGGGGATTATAAGGAAGTGAAAAAAGCGATTGAAAAAACTGTTGCTAAAGAAGTTGAAGAACTATACAGTTTAGGTTTCAGAGGAGCAGATTTATTAACAGCTTGCTTTGGGCAAGCAGTAAGTGAGTTTGGCAAATATGAAAAAGTAGAAAAAGCAGATGGCAGCGAAGTAACCGTTGCCGAGTTATTAGAAATGGCAAGAGAAAGTGCATTTAATGCCTTGCTCAAAGGCTTTGATGGCGATGATTTTACCAAGTTCTATATAGGGTGGTTACAGCTATACGGCTTTGCCGAAAGTGAATTTGATGATGCTGCCAAATTTAGTCGTGTAGGGTTAAGCATCAATGTAGCAGAATTATTTACAGAGCATATTCTCATTAAAAACGGCAACAAGCAAACCTTAGGTGGCTTTGAGCAGCGTTTAAAAGAGAATAAAAACATAGGTGATAGAGCCAACAACTTTTTAATTGATTTGGTGCATAGGGCAATGGCTTTGTACAAAGGCACAAACCGTACTGCATTGCTTCAATACATTGGTAAAGTTGCAGCCCAGCCCGAAAGTAATTTTTGGAGGGTAATCACTTCGCTTTGCGAAGTATTGCCACAAGGCAGCGAAGACCACAAACAAGCCATTGGTTTGCTCACCAATAAAGACAGTTTGATACGGGAAAGCAAAACCGTTCAAACAGCAACAACAACACAAACAAACTTATTTGAATCATAACAACTAATCAATAGCAATATGCAAGCTTGGTTTAAAAATGTAAAGCCTCACAAAGACATTCAGGATGGACACTTGGATGAATCTATTTTTGCTGCTAACCTGGCAGAAGTAGCATCAGGCACAGGCAGAGAAATTTACACCAGTCCCGAAATGTTTTTTCAGAAAACCTACTTCACAGCAGGCTTAAAAAACATTGCCAAAAGAGTGGTGCAAGGGCTTAATGGTGGGCAAGATGCTGATAACCGTGTTATCAGTTTACAAACAGGTTTTGGTGGTGGTAAAACACACACACTTATATCTTTATTCCACTTAGCCAAGTGGGGTAAAAAAGCAACTAATAGTGAATACACGAAAGAGTTGTTGCAAACCACAGGTGAACCAAAATTTGATACAGCACATATTGCAGTTTTCACCAACACCACCAACGACCCGGCACAAGGCAGAAAAGTAGATGGCATAACTATTAAAACACTTTGGGGTGAGTTAGCTTATCAGTTGGGTGGTGCAGCAGCCTATGAATTGGTAAGGGTAAACGATGAAAAGCAAATTGCACCAAAAGGCTTATTCAAGAAAGTGTTGGAGCAATGCAAACCCTGTTTAATACTGATTGATGAGTTGGCAGACTATTGTGTAAGTGCATCAGCAGTTAAAGTAGAAGCAAGCAATCTTAGCGACCAAACAGTTAGTTTTATGCAGGAACTAACAGAGGCAGTTACAGGCACAGATAATTGTGTGCTGATTGCTACATTACCTGCCAGTGCTCAAGAGTTGGCAGCTTCGCCTATTTCATCACAAATTCTTACCGCATTAGAAAATCGCATCACAAGGGTTGGTGCAAATATGAAACCTGTAGAAGATGATGAGATTTTTGAAGTAGTACGCAGAAGATTATTTGAGGATTTAGGAAGTGCGGATGAAATAGAAAAAGTAATATCTGCCTACACGGTTTTATACCAATCCTTATTTTCTGAAATACCACCTTACGCAGTTAAATCAGAGTATAAGGAGAAACTTAAAAAGTCATATCCTTTCCACCCTGAGCTTATTGATATGTTCCGTTTGCGTTGGGCAAGCAATCCATTCTTTCAAAGAACAAGAGGAGTATTAAGAATTTTAGCAGCCATTGTTTCGGACCTTTGGAAACGCCAAAATTCATTAACAGGCAGCCAGTATTTAATACATACATCTGATGTGGTGTTAGCCAATGTAGAAGCACTCACAAGTCAAATTACTATTCTCAATGGAGCAAGCTGGGATTCTGTAATCAATGCAGATGTTTCAGGCACATCATCCAATGCTTTCCGTATTGATAACGATGTGAAAGAGTTGGGCAAGTACAATATTTCACAAGGTATTGCAGCAACTGTTTTGTTAGGCACATTTGGCAGCAAGGGGCAAAACAAAGGAGTAGGCATTGATGAAATAAAACTATGTATGGTAAAACCTGAAGGTTTCAACCATAACGACATCAATGGTGCAATAGACCGTATGGAAGGCAATGCACATTATTTATACTACAGCAGCACAGGACAAAAGCGTTTTTGGTTTGATACTACACCCAATGTAAACATCCTAATCAATCAGGCTAAAGGCGATATTAAAAACCCCGACATCACAGCAGAAATATTAAAACGAGTTACAGAAAAATCAAGAGGCATTCAATTGTTCAACACATTGGTAAATCCATCAGAAGATATACCGGAACAAATGAAACCTACCTTAATAATTTTAAGTCCTAAATACTTAGCCAATCCAAATGAAGTGAATGGTACTACCAAACCAATCATTGAAAAGTTGGCAACAAAAAAAGGTAACAGCGAAAGAGTTTACAGAAATACAATGTTGTTTTTGCTGTGTTCCGAAATGGGCATTGGCAAATTACAGGAAGATGTAAAAAACTATTTGGCTTGTCATAAAATCAGTTCAGAGTACAGCACACAACTGAATACAGAACAGAAAACCGACATCAGAAGAAGAATTGAAGAAGCCAGTAAGCAAACCGATATTTCTTTAGTTTCTGCATACTCATTAGTGGCTAAATATTCAGTAAAGAATGGCATTGAAACCATTGTATTAAAGCAGTTCAAAGACAGCTTTGAAACACAGATAAACAACAATGTAATAGCAGCCCTCAAAGAAGAAGAATGGTTGTTGGAATCAGTTGGGCTAAGTACGTTGAAGAATAATAATTTATTGCCAACACCCGAACAAGCCATTAAAGCAAAAGACATTTACGAAGCATTTCTTCGCTTTGATGATAAGCCAATGATTACAGGTGCAGAGGCAGTTTCAAAAAGCATTCAGAAATATTGCACAAATGGAGAGTATTGTATTGCTACTGGTGATGGTGTAAACTATACAAGATTTTTCTTTCAGGAATCAGTACCGTTTTTTGATGTGAATGATATTACCTATTGGTTAGTGGATAAAAGTTTAAAACCACAGCCACAGCAAACATCTACACCACCATCAAATGACAGCAATACTGTAGTTACACCTGTTTCACAAGTAAACGAACCGCCTGTAAATACAGGCAATGACAGCAAAGATGATACTGGAGCATCAAAGAAGTTTAAATCAATTACCATATCGGGCAATGTTCCTTTAGAACGCTATACCGAATTGTTCAACTACTTCATTACGCCTTTTGCAATGAATGGCAACAAGATTGAAATTGAGGTAAACTTTAAAATTAAATCCAACACAGGTAGCCCAATTGATGAAAGCAAACAGCAGTATAAGTCGGCAAAAGAAGCAGCGAAACAATTAGGGTTAAACTTTGAGGAAGAAATATAAAATCCAAAAAGAAAAGAATGCAGCAAACACTTCAATTAAATATTATCCCATTCAAATCTCCTGTAAAAGAAATTACATTGCCATTTTCAATTGGCAAGCAGCAGGGCTTTTATGGTTTGTATTTAGATGATGAAGTAAAGGAATTGGTAGGAGATAAAATGTCCAATCTGGAATACCTTGAAAACAAAAGGATTTACACAGACTTTGGCACTCCAAAAGAAAATTCATTTCTATTAACTATTGACATTGAAATGCATCCAAAGTTAGCACTGCATTACTTCAAACATTTAGTTTATACCTATTTCCGAAATGGTGTTGCACACATTATGCAACGCAATTTTACCGATGATATTGAAGTATGGTTTTTGAATACAGAAGAAAAAAGAAACGGCTACAATCTATATGACAAATTCACATTAAAAGTAAATCACTGCAATGTAACCGAAGGTTTTGAATTAGTTGTTTCCTATGATGGCACTTCAAGAGTTGGTAGTAAAAGTTTAAAAGAAATGCCAGGTTTTAATACGGCTAACCTGCATTTGGTAAACAGCAACGGTTTAGTGAGAGGATGGGAATATTTAGACCCAAAAGAAAAACTGCATTTAGATAAAATTTATCCAATCATAGGCAATAAATTGTACAATACATACAGTATTACTTATGAATTGCCGGATAACAAAAACCGTTACCCACGTTATTTTAAACCAATAAATGAGTTTTACGAAAAGTATCTTAACAACGATACTTTCAGGGCAATACTGCCTATTGATGAAAATGGTTATATAAAGAATTATACTGCAACGGTTGACAACCTTACATCTGTTTCAAATGAGTTACAATTTGGAACAAATACAGGCGATACACCAAAACTTCATTTAAAGGAATATGGTCCTTGCGAACCAGTGCCAGCACCAAATAATGTTGTATTCTTTTTTATTTATCACAAAGACAGCCAACCCGATTATGAGTTGGTAAAATCATATTTTGAAAACGGATTTAAAACACATCCTAATTTACAAGACTTTATTCATCAGCCATTCTTCATTGATGAAACACAGAACATTGTTTTTGATAGCTTACTGCATCCTGTAGAGGATATTTACAAAGTTCTAAAACTCCGTAAAAAAGAAGCTAACACTAAGTATTGTGCAATTTACATTTCACCTATTCCAAAGTATGATGCAGACAAAACCAAGAAAGGCATTTATTACCGAATGAAAGAAATGTTTTTGCACGAAGGCTATTACTCACAGGTAATCTACAAAAACAACATCAGAAAGTGGGATAAAGAAACACGGCAGTTGGTTCAAAACCAGTTTTTCTCTCTTTTCTTACCAAACATTCAGGCAGCCATATTAGCTAAATTGGGAGGCATTCCCTGGCGTTTAGTAAAAGATGTTGATGATGAATTAATAATTGGTGTAGGAGCTTTCTATTGCCGTACAAATAAGACTAAATTCATAGGTTCTGCTTTCTGTTTTGACAATACAGGCAGGTTTAAAAATTTTTCTTGTTTTGGGCAAAGAGAATTGTCAGCATTAGTTGGCTCAATTAGAGAAGCTGTAGAAACATTTCACAAAAGCAAACCAAAGGCATCAAGAATTGTCATACACTTTTACAAGGTTATCAGTCAGCGAGAGTTAAAGCCTATAATGGATATGCTTTACAATGGCTTAAATCTGCCAATTCCTATAATTGTTGTTACCATCAATAAAACAGTAAGCAAAGAATTATTGGCATTTGATACATCCAGTAAAGATAAATATATGCCTTACAGTGGCACTTATATTAGGATGGCAGAAAGGCAATATCTTTTATTCAACAACACCCGATACAAACCAAATAGTGCAGTAGCAGACAAGGAATATCACTTTCCAGTAAAAATTAAACTCACTTCTACTCACCTTGAGTTGTTAGAAGACAATGAACTTGTAAAGAAGCTAATTGACCAAGTGTACCAATTCAGCCGTATGTATTGGAAAAGCGTAAGCCAGCAAAATATACCAGTAACAATTGCTTACCCTGAAATGGTAGCAGAAATATTTTCACACTTCAAACAGCATTACATACCTGAGTTTGGCACAGACAATCTTTGGTTCTTGTAATTTTTAATCCCCGACAACTGCATAAAATGAATTTCAATAAAAAAACAATCTTAGGCTTATTTGACAGTTCACAAAAGTCATTCACCATACCAGTTTATCAAAGAGCATATTCTTGGGAAAGAGAGCAATGGAAAGCATTATTGGATGACCTTAAAGAACAAATACAAGGGAGTAACACGTACTTCTTTGGTAATATTCTTTTAGAGACAATAACCGAAGATGTTTCTTATGAAATAATTGATGGACAACAACGGCTTACAACACTAACCATATTTATCAGAGCATTGCTTACTGTTTTGGAAGAAAAGCAAAAGGAAGGAGCAACATTTGACTTTCAAATTGCCGATAAAGAAAGACTGTTTTTTAAAGATGGAGGTAATAAAAAGTTGAGACCAGTATCCTATGATACCGCTTGCTATGATGCTCTTATTATAGACGGCAAAGTATCGTTTGAAACAGCATCTACATCACAGAAAAAAATTAAGGATGCAAGGACTTTTTATATCAAGGAACTTCAAAAAGAACCAGTTGATATTTTATTGGCAATTTTAAAGAAGATTGAAGCAACTCAAATAACAACAATAGAATTACAAGGGAAAAAAGATGCTGCACTAATGTTTGAGTTGCAGAACAACAGGGGTAGAGACTTGACAAATATGGAAAGGCTGAAATCATACTTTATGTATCAAATGTATGTTTACAGTAAGCCCGAAGAAACAAATACTAACATTGAAGAAATATCAAACATTTTTAAACTCATTTATGGTTTTATAAACGACATAAAATCATTGAATGAAGACAGCATCTTAATTTACCACTGTAACGCATTTATCAAAGGCTACCCATACAGAACACTTGAAGATATTAAAGAAGTATTTAAGAAGTCCCGTGATAAAGTAAAATGGATTTTAGATTTTATACAGGAGTTGCATACTACCTTTTCAAATATGAAAAAGTTAGAATTGTGCAAAGACCCCTACTTACAAAAATTAAGACATCTGAACATACCTGCATTTGTCTATCCATTTTTCATTAAAGGCTATAAGCATTTTGGGGAAGATGAGGTGAAACTAAATAAGCTTTTCAAAATTATGGAAGTGCTTGTTTTCCGTTATTCCTTAATGAGCAGCAGGGCTGATATAATTGCACGTTTAAATGAAATCCTATTAGGCTTTAATGGGGTTTTAGACCAGTTGAGTTCATCACTGAAAAGGAAAATGAATGAAACTTGGTATTGGGGCGATGAAAGAACCAAAAAAGTGTTGGATGAATGGATGTATGAGAATAGTGTTTTAAATTACCTTTTGTGGGAGTATGAAGCAAGTATTCAGAAGAAAGGATATGTTGTTGGAGTAATGAAACTTACTAACGAGCAGATAGAACATATTTCACCCCAAGTACCACCCGATGGAGAAAAGATTGAATCAGGTTATGAAGTTGACGCAACAAACAATTACACCGAAGATTTTAAAAATGATTATCTGAACTGTCTGGGCAACTTAATGCTGATTTCAGGCTCACATAATGCTTCTATCGGAAATAAACCATTTACAAGCAAATTGGCATCATACAAAGCTAATCCCCTTTTAAATCAACAGGGAGAGATTAAAGCTTTTATTAGTGGTTCTGAATCAGCACCTATTTGGGATTCTGTTGCAATTCAAAAAAGACACGATGTAATTCACGATTTTGCCGTTAAGCGATGGACATTTGATATAGTTTAAAAGCAAGTCTTTCAAAATTGAACAACGGAAACTTTGATTTATTGCTGCTGTATAACAAGTTGAAAATCAGGAAACAATAATCTGATTTTCTCATAAGTGTGCTTTTTTTAAGTTTTGTTTATACATTTGCACTGTGGAACCAATTAGAAACATAGGAAAAGTAAATGCCCAATTGCTTGCAGATTACATTTTGCAGAAGTATGGTCCTATGTCTCATTTGAAGCTCCAAAAGCTACTTTACTACTGCGAAGGCTACCATTTAGCCTATTTTGACGAAAATCTAATACCGGAAGAATTTGAAGCTTGGGTACACGGTCCTGTTTGCAGAGAAGTTTATGATAACTTAAAAGGTAGTTCCGTACTGTACACTGATTTGGGTTTTACAGGTGAACATAATCCTGAAGCCGAATTAAATAATATTTTGAGTTCTGACCAATCACAATTACTCATTGACGTTCTTACCGAATTATCAACCTGGACAGGTTTAGAATTGGAAAATGCTACTCATAGCGAACTTCCTTGGCGTGAAGCAAGAAAAGGTTTGGGTCCTGCTGACAGATGTGAAAATAGAATTTCAAAGGAAACGATGAAATCATTTTACAAAGCAGACCTGAATGTCCAATAAATTTCACAAGAAACATCCCCAATCAATAATTTCTCAAAGTTTGCAAGCTAAAAAAAGCATTGCGAATACTCACTTTGGCAATTTTAAAGTATCATTTCAATATGTTGATACTTCACAGAAATTTGGTTCAGGCTTTAAAGACTGGCAAAATGTAGGGTTGCTTTCTAAAATGTTAGAAGTTTTTCAAGGTTATTGTTGCCGTCCTTTACTTGAACAAGTAGATGGTAGTAAATTCACTATCTACGGTGATTTTCCACCTAAAGACAAGACTTATTTTGAACATCCATCAACAGTTCCTGAAGATGCAAATTGGGCAAGAATACATATCACTGGAAGTGCAGTTGTAGCTGGGCATATTGTAACAGATACATTTTATGTTGTCTTTCTTGACAAAACGCATAAATTTTGGTTGACTAAACGGATTACTCAGAACTAAACCCCCGACCCACCGCACAGAAAAGACGGCTTAGTGCTTTGCCAACTCACAAGGCATACGCTTCAAAGCACTCTATGGTATTGCAGTCAGTTTTTAACTGTCATATTTTTTGTGGCTATGCTCCCCAAGCATTTGGCACATTGCCTGTTCCGCTTCGCTACACAGTCAAAGAGCCAAGCAAACCCACAGCATAGCAACAAAAAAACGCTTCGTTCCAACCACCACCACCACTTCGCTTATGCCAGTATAAAAACTGCCTGAAGCTACTTAAACATAATGTTGCCTTATGTGTTCGCTACGCACAGCCTTTTGCTATCGCTTATGCAAGCATCCAACCGCACAGGCTGTCACATAAGAACATTATGTTAAGTAGCCAATACCATAGCCATTTTGATAAAATGGAAGCCGTCTTTTCTGCCAACGCACAGCCCCCCAATGCCACACACCCCAACCACCCTTTTCAGCGGTGCAGAAAAAAATAAAGCATTGTTTGTTGATGGCTATGTGCAATAAAAGGTTCATCCATTACAGCTACATTACGTTTCAGGGTTTCGCTTCGCTACACCACCTTTCACTACATTTCGCTTCCATTCATTTCACCATTTATTTTGCACCACACGGCAAGAGTATTCCTTCATTCCATATTGCAAAGCCAACACATTGCTTTCCGTGTCTTGGCTTTTGCTTTGCCAACGCTGCATTGTTTTTTGTGTTGAGATAATTTACAAAAAACATCCGGCACACTTTCGCAAAAGCTACAAGCCACTACAAGCAGCCCACCGCATTTTGCAACATTGCATTCAGTCATACACTTGCTTTTTCCCAACGCTGCCAACTGATGGTATGCTTTATTTTTTCTGCGACATATAGCCCCAATCCAACGCACCGATTGACTTTGATTTTTTCTTTTGATTGAATACAGAAGAAGCGGAAAATTCTTTTGAATGTTTTTTTATAAAACGGAATAATCCGTTTTGAATAAGGAGAAAAAAATAAAAATAAAAAGTGCAGCAAAGGTAGGTGGCTGGCACAAGCCAACGCTGATAAAAAAACCAAAAGACTACGGCATAATGAAAGGCAAATAATCTGTTTATTTTTTTATTGGTATTTGCCTTTCACCCTTCGGGACTTATTCCGTTTCCTTTTGGTTTTTTAGCCACGCCACCTGTCAGGATGCTTTCTTTTTTTTTCTGTTTTTTTTCTTTGTCAAATTATATATCTGTTGCGTAGCGTAAGCGAAGCAGTGCAATGGCAAAGGCTTAAAGCAGGCTCAAAATTTAAGCACTCATTATGCACAGTCCAAAGTTTCAAACGTACAGCCCAAAAAATCTTGTAACAGATTTTCAGTTTTACATTTTATCTAAAGGGTTAAATAGCGGTAAGCCATTAACAGCACCCTGCCCAAATTCATTTGTTTGCATCTGCAAAAATCAGCAGCAAAAAGATTTTTATTTCTGGTTGCTGTTCGGCTTATGGAAAGCAAAGCATTTTCATCAGTTGCTTACAGGTTCGGTTATCCCTTTTATCCGTATTGATGAATTTAAAAATGAAGTAGCTGCACAGGCAGAAGTAATAAAGGAACAGCAAAGCGAATACACTGCAACAGTTAATAAAATCAAACAACTTGATGAAAAAGAAAAAAATATCCGTCAGCAGTTGGCTTTAATCAATGATTTGAAAAGAGCAATGATATACCGCCACCTGAAAAGCAAAATGTAGGGCAGCCCTTTACATGATGCCGCTTGCACATAATATAAATTTTGATATGCAAAAATAGCATGGCGGGCAACCGCACAAAGCCAACGAAAAAAAACCAAAAGACTACGGCATAAACACAAAGCCAACGCACAAGGCTATCATTTATTCCGTTTCCTTTTGGTTTTTTTATCCACCATGCTGTGAGAAGCATATAAAATTTATACATTATGCACAAGCATCCACGTATCAGTTCCGGCAGTCATTCAGGCATTTGCCCTTTCACTTCGGTTGCCCTTTCACAGTTCATTCCTGTTTCCCGTTTCGCTTATCAGCGTTATGTCCGCAGGGCTTCTTTCAATTGGTGTCCTTCGCCTGGCATCAGCGTTTATAATCTTCCTTGCGGTTGTTGCCTTTGGGTTCATTCCACTGGTCAGCGTTTCCTTTCAGCATTGCCCTTTTAGGGCTTTGCTAAAAAGAAAAAGCCCCACCTGAAAAGGTGAGGCAATTTCCTAACTGAAAG
>JAFDXO010000155.1 GCA_018267925.1 Bacteroidota bacterium
GGTTTGTGTAGCTGTTCCCGATGCGTTGGCTGTGCTGGGTGCTTGTGCGTTGGCTGCTGTTGCGAATCCGATGATGGCTGCTGTTGCGATGATGATCTTTTTCATGACTTGTTGTTTGTTTGTTTTTAAAAGGTGTCATGTTCGTCGCTTCGCTCGGTTCATGACTTGTTTTTTTTTGTTTGTTTTGTTTGTTTTGTTTAAAAAATTGGTTGTCGTTTGTTTTGTTTGACGATGCAAAGATTAGACGGCGGTTAAAAAGCTGCAACCTTTTGACCCCTGCTTAACCACAGATTTACAATCGGTTAACAAGCCGTTTACAATTCAAACAAATAGAATAGCTTTAGTAAAGGCTATGTTTCAGAAAGGAATGATAAAATGATAGAGTGCAAATTTTCAACGGCTAATTCAAGATTGTCGTTAATAACAATCTTATCAAATTGGTCGGCAAAACTAAGTTCGTAAGTAGCTTTTTGAAGTCGTTCTTCTATTGATTGAGGCGTTTCTGTATTTCGCTTCTGGAGCCTTTCACGCAATACATCAAGAGAAGGTGCTTTGATAAAAATAGTAAGTGAATTAGAAGGGAATACTTTATGCAAGGCTAATGCACCCTTCACATCAATATCTACAAGTGGGTGCTGGTGGTTGTCCCATATACGCTGCATTTCAGAACGTAAGGTGCCATAAAATTTACCGGTGTAAACCATTTCCCATTCTACAAAAGCGTTTTCTTCAATTTTTTGTTTGAATTGTAGTTCGGTAAAAAAGTAATAGTCAATTCCATCTTTTTCATTAGGACGAGGGGAGCGTGTGCAAGCAGAAATAGAGAAGCCGAGTTGAGGGCAAGATTGTAGCAATCGCTTTACCAATGTGGTTTTTCCTGATCCGGACGGAGCTGTGATGATAATGATTTTACCTAAATTCAACTCTGAAATTTTGAAGTGCTAAATTAAGCTCAATTAGCTGTTTGTACAATGTTTATTAAAGAGAATTTTGAATACTGATTTTAAAAAAAAATGCCGACGTTTTCGTCGGCATAATTTCTTTATACTTGAAGTATAAGCAATTAGCAATATTGTTCAAAAGCTTGCTGGAGGCTTGCCGCAATCATTTGGGCAGGGCGACCTTCAATCATGTGACGCTCAAGCATCAACACAACTTTTCCATCTTTCAACAACGCTATTGAAGGAGAAGAGGGTGGATAAGGTGTCAAATAAGTACGAGCAGTTTTTACTGCATCATTATCATAACCGGCAAAACTTGTTACTAAACGAGACGGTTGCTTTCCGCCACTTTGGGTTGCCATCAATACACCCGGACGAGCAGTGCCGGCTGAGCATCCGCAAACGGAATTGATAAATAAAAGGGTAGTGCCTGGTTGCTGCATAGTTTCTTCTACTTCAGCAGGCGTAAGGAGTTCTTTAAACCCATTTTCTGTCATTTCCGATTTCATCGGAGCGACTATTTCTGTAGGATACATGATAGTGTAATTATTTGGTGCAAATTTACAGCGGTTACAATAGTTTACATTGATAATTTTATAGAAAAATACTACGTTGGTAGCTGATATGAATCATATAGAAGTATTGACCGAAGAAAGTTTAAGAGAGTTAATCTCCATCCGTAAAGGAGAAACTAAGTTTGGGGAAGGAGTTCAATTATTACCTAAAGAAAATTGGGCTGAAACACTTTCTATTAGTAAGGCTAAGTTTGTTTTATTAGGGATTCCGGAAGATATAGGTGTTAGAGCAAATCATGGTATGGGTGGTGCTCATACCATGTGGTTGCCGGCTTTGAAAGCAATTTTAAATGTTCAACAATCTGAAGATTTAAGAGGAGAAGATTTGGTGGTGCTGGGTGCTTTTAATTTCTCTGAACTGATGGAACAATCAAAAAGCTTGTCTGTTAATGATCTTAGAGAATTGGTGGCACAAATTGACGACCTTGTATATCCGGTTGTTGAACAAATATTCAGGCTCAATAAAATTCCGATTGTAATTGGTGGTGGACACAATAATGCCTTCCCTTTATTAAAAGCTTTGAGTAGATTTTCAAATAGTCCTGTTAATTGTATCAATCTGGATGCTCATAGTGATTACCGAAAAATGGAAGGACGACATAGTGGCAATGGGTTTCGTTATGCTCGTGTGTTTGGATTTCTAAAACGATATGCCCTTGTGTGTTTGCATAGAAACTATAATGCTGCACAAATAGTGGCAGAAATTTCTGCGGATGAAAATATCGTTCATTCTTTTTATGAAGATATTTTCATTTCGCAAGTTAAACCCTTCTCTCAAATGGTTCAAGAAGCAGTAGAGTTTACAAGGGGTTCTATAACCGGTGTAGAATTAGATGTAGATAGTATTGTTGGTGCCCTGTCAAGCGCGACTACACCTTGTGGAATTAGTTCTGTTGAAGCACGACAATTTCTTACTTACGTTGGTACATTGGCTGATATTGGCTATCTGCATATTGCTGAAGGTGCAACTGAATTAGCGGATGGTAGAAAAAGTGTTGAAAATGCGAAGCTAATTGCATATTTGGTTACGGATTTTATTAGAAGTGTTACGGGAAGAATGCAGCATATTTTGTAGTATCGTCTAATCTTGTTACCTTGTAGTGAAATTTTGAGCAACTTTATATAATTTGCATTCTTGCAAAGAAAAATGTCGCTCTCTCTTCTAATCTTAGTAAATATTTTATGAATCTTTTTGTAGGAAATTTAAGCCCTGAAGTTACCGAACAGACTTTAAGAAATGCTTTTTCCGAGTTTGGTACAATTACGTCTTTGAAAATTATTATTGATCCACAAACCGGAATGCCAAAAGGTTTTGGGTTTGTAGAATTTGAAGATCGTCGGAGTGGCTATGAAGCTATCACCAATTTAGACATGACCTATCTTGAAGGCACAGTTATTAGTGTGAAAGAAGCTAAGAATAGCAAGCAACAAAATGGAGGCAATAGCTATGGTGCCGGAAAGCCTTTCCAAAAAAGATCGGGTGGCTTTAACAATAATCGAAGTGGAAACAGCAACTTTCGCGAACGCCGAGATAATTTTAATAGTAACCGACCAACGTATCAAAGAAAGCCGGATCAAGAAACTAACTATAATAGTATTCGGTATAATAGAAATGATAGCGATGCCAATCTATCCTACTAAAAGAAGGGCTTGATTTTTTTAAAGTTTAATTCTTTGCTAAGGTGTTTTTTGGCACTCAATGTATTTATAATGACAATCTGCACATGTAGTTTGCTTTAATTCTATTTTTTCAACTCACTATTATCAATAACTCACTAACAATTATCTAAAAACAATTTTGATGAAACGTAGCGCTACAGCCGTTTGGAAAGGCACTGGTAAAGAAGGTGTCGGAAACGTAAAAACACAAAGCGGAGTCTTAAATCATGCTGCATACTCTTATCACACTAGATTTGAAGATGGTGTAGGCACCAACCCTGAAGAATTGATGGCAGCTGCACATGCTGGATGTTTTTCTATGAAATTGGCTTTTGTCCTTACTAATGCCGGCTATACTCCGGATGAAATTTTGACTGATTGCTACATTGCTTTAGAAAACGGAGTCATTTCAAAAAGTGAATTGATAGTACGAGCTAAAGTGAAGAATTTGGATTCTCAAAAGTTTCAAGAATGTGCTGAAGAGGCAAAAATAAATTGTCCGGTTTCTAAAGCATACAATTGCGAAATTACGCTGGACGCAGCATTGGTGTAAAAGTTTCTAAATTGTTACTTGCAAATAAACGGAAAATGGGGAAAACTTGTTTTCCGTTCTTTTTTACCAGCCACTTGCTAAAATGTCTGCAATGTGCATGGTTTGTATAGGAAGGTGATTCTCATTGATATATCCTTGAATGTGCATCATACAACTCACGTCGGTTGAAATGATATATTGGGCTTCGGTTTCCAATGCGCTTGATACTTTGGTTTGAGCCATCCCAATTGAAATAGGTTCATGTTTTACGGCAAATGTGCCACCAAACCCGCAGCAGGTTTCACATTCCTTCATTTCAACTAATTCTAATCCTCTAACGTTTGCCAATAAAGTTCTGGGAGCTTGTTTAATTTTACATTCTCTCAAAGCTCCACAAGCATCATGGTAGGTAGCCTTTCCGGGAAAAGAAGCACCAATGTCTGTAACTTTCAATACATCTGTCAAAAATTCGGTAAACTCATACATCCTTTTTCTGACGTTTTTACTTGCATGATGTTCGGGGGTGTTTTCAAACATCTTGTCGAAATAATTTCGGGCATAGCCTGTACAAGACCCACTGGGACTTACAATATAATCTTCACCTTTAAAATCGTCAATAAATTTTGTTGCCACTTCTTTGGCTTCATCCCAATATCCGGCATTAAAAGCGGGTTGTCCACAACAGGTTTGATTAGGATTGTAGCTTACTTCACAGCCTAATTTTTCCAACACTTTCATCATGTTCATGCCGGTGGCAGGGTATAGCTGATCTACAAAACAAGGAATAAAAAGTTGTACGCGCATATTGTTGATCTTTGATGGATAGCACTTTAGATGAAACACACTTCTTTTGTTATTATTTTATAAGCTTCTACAAAGCCCAATCATTTTTAAAGCTGAAATGGCTGCCTCCTCGCCTTTGTGTCCATGTGCTCCACCCAATCTATCCCACGCTTGTTGTTCATTGTCCAAAGTCAATACGCCAAAAATCACGGGAATGGGAAGTGAAAGATTTAGTCGTACAATGCCTTCTGTAACGGCTTGGCAAACGTAGTCGAAATGGGGTGTGCCACCACGAATGACCGCACCAAATGCAATTATAGCTTCGGGTATCTGATTGCTGTGTTTATGGGCTGTTGTTCCTATTCGTTTGCACGCAAAGGGTATTTCAAAGCTGCCCGGTACGACAGTATGTTGCACAATTGTTGCTTGACATTGGTCTAATATTCTTTTGCAACCGCGTATTTGTTCTGCCACTATGGCTTCGTTCCATTCAGTGGAAACTAAGGCTACACGTGCATTGGGCAGTTTTTCTTTTATAGTGGTTATGTCCAACAAACTTTTACTATCGTTTGATTGTGCCATGGTTAAATTTTTCTCTTTCTTTTTTTTAAAACGGCGATGCTAAGTTAATTGCTTCCAATTGGGATATAAAAAAAACAGGCTGAAATTGCTTTAGCCTGTTTAAAAAAAATAAAAAAGTTCGATTAGTCTATAACGCCTAACCGAGCAAGATTTTTATCTACCTCACGAGCTTGCATGCTTTGCGGATATTCATCACGAATTTTTTTGTAGTTGGTTTTTGCTTTATCTGCTTGATTGCTTTGCTCATAAGCTAATGCGGCACGGTAGAGATATAAGGGAGTAATTAGGTTGTCTGTTTTGTCGGCAGTTGCTTTTTCATAGTAGTTGATTCCTTCTTTCGCATTGTTGTTTTCCATGTAGGCATCTCCTAAAATTCCGTCTGCTGCATATTGAAGTTTGGTACCTTTTCCGTCAAATTCTTTTAGAAATTTAATGGCATTGGGTGCATCATGGAGTTGTAAATAACAAACACCGGCATAATAATTTGCTAAGTTTCCGGCTTTAGTTCCGCTGTATTTTTTGGCAATTTTTGCAAACCCAAGATGTTGTCCGTCGCCATTTAATGCGAGGTTTAGTGAGTCTGCGGCAAACAAAGATTGGGCAAAAGAAATGGCATTAGCGGCTTTGTTTTCCTTGGGTTCAAGAATGAATTTTTTGTATGCGAAGAAAGCTACGATGGCTGCAAGGATAACTGAAATAACGGTGTTAATCCGCTTCTTGTGCTGTTCGTATTTTAGTTGAATGTTTTCCAGTGCGTTACTATCGTCATTGGAAAGACTATTTGGAAGTGTTGATTTGTTTCTAACGGTATTTGCCATTTTGATTTAGGAATAATTTTTCAAGAGTGGTTATGAATAATTGATTTTTGCAGCTTAGTCTGTAATGAACGGATAGTCGTTCTCTACATAAATGTCCTTATATACCTCGCTATTATCCGGGTAAGGGCTTTCTTCAGCAAATTTTACGCTTTCTTCTACTTCAGCACGAACTTTTTCATTGATAGCTTCAATTTGTTCTTCTGATGCCCATTTATTGTCCATGATGGTTTTAAGAACTTGGTTAATGGGGTCTTTTTCTTTGTATTCTTCAAGTTCTTCTTTGGTGCGATATTTTGCCGGATCGCTCATGGAATGACCACGATAACGGTAAGTTTTTATTTCAAGAAAAGTTGGTCCGCCTTTTTCTCTTGCCCGCTTCACGGCTCTTTCAATGGCCTTATGTACTTCTTCACAGCTCATTCCGTCAATAGAGTCAGCCGGCATATCATAGGCATCGGCAAGCCTGTAAATGTCTAATACTTTTGATGTACGAGCTACGGATGTCCCCATTGCATAATGGTTGTTTTCGCAAATAAAAACAACAGGTAGATTCCACAACATGGCCATGTTGAAAGATTCATGTAAAATTCCCTGACGTGCGGCACCATCACCAAAAAGACAAATCGTTGCGCGATCGTTATCTGCATATTGATCGGCAAAGGCAATACCTGCACCCAAACCAATTTGTCCGCCTACAATTCCGTGTCCGCCAAAAAATCGTTTTTCCTTAGAGAAAAAGTGCATTGAGCCTCCTTTTCCTTTGGTGCAACCGGTAGCTTTTCCATATAGTTCAGCCATACAAGCATTGGCTGAAATTCCTTTTGCGATGGCTAATGCGTGGTCACGATAAGCAGTGATAAGATTGTCGTCGTCACGAATGGCCGTCATGATGCCGGCAGCAACGGCTTCTTGTCCATTATATAAGTGACAAAAGCCACGAATTTTTTGCATTCCGTATAGCTGTCCTGCCTTTTCTTCAAACCGACGCAGTAGCAACATGATTTCATACCAGTATAAGTATGTTTCCTTTCCGAATGGAGTCTGCACTGTTTTTCTAAATTTGTGCGAAAATATAAAAACTTTCGTTCCCCTCTACCTCTTGACTAGGATTCAGAAAATATCGCTCACCCAGTTTAAAAACTATCATTCTGCTTCTTTTTCTTTTTCGGAAAGAATCAATTGTATTGTAGGAGCAAACGGAACAGGAAAAACTAATCTGTTAGACGCTATTTATTATCTATGTTATACAAAAAGTTACTTTTCTTTTCTTGCTCAAACAAGCGTCCGGCATGGCACTGATGGTTTTAGAATTCAAGGTACTTTTATTGATAACAATGAAGTGGAAACGGTAGTTTCTTGTAAGTGGATAGCTGGGAAAAAAGAAGTGTGGGCAGATGGTTGTCTTTATGAAAAATTAACAGATCATATTGGGAAATATGCTGCGGTAATGATAGCTCCGGATGATATTGAATTGATTAATGAAGGAAGCGAAATCAGGCGAAAATGGATTGATTCCATATTGGGGCAAGTAGATAGACGATATTTAGAAAGCATTTTGGCTTATCAGCGTGTATTACAACAAAGAAATGCTTGGCTCAAACTTCATCATCAAAACCCTCCTTCTAAAAGTGTTGAATTAGAATATTATGACGCACAATTAGCTCGTTATGGAACGTATATTTATCTGCAAAGGCAAGAATTTTTAAAAGAGTTTTTACAACTCTTACAAAGGTTTTATGCTCAATTGTGTGAAGAAAAGGAAGTCGTATTGATGACCTATCATTCCGATCTTCATCAAATGGCTGCTTTAGCAATTTTACAAGATAATTTGTATCATGATCTTCGCTTCCAGCGCACCCTTAAAGGCATTCATAAAGATGAATTGACGTTTTTAATCAATGGACAAGAGGCTAAATTATATGCTTCTCAAGGACAAAAAAAGAGTTTACTTTTTGCTTTAAAATTGGCTCAACATGCGTATTTAAAAGTACGGTTTGGGTTTGCTCCTATATTGTTACTGGACGATATTTTTGAAAAATTAGATCAACATAGAATGAAATCATTGTTGGGCATTATTGTGGATTCTAACTTTGGCCAAGTCTTTATGACAGATACACACGAGCAAAGAATTAAAGAAGCCTTCGACGGGTTAACGGAGGTTCACTTTATTTTGATGTAGAAAAGTATTTGTCAGTCAAAATGCGGAATTATGAAACTTATGTTTCTAAAACGGAGGCTCTCAATGCTGTACTATTTTTTGATTCATCACGCATAATGAGGGATTTTTATTGATGAAGTAGATGGCTTCCATTGAAGGGATACCTATTTTTTTATCTTTACACTCAATTGTCTTTACACAATAGAAAACAACTACAATGAAGAAAATGATCTTAGCCTTATGGGCTGTGGCATTAATGTTTACCGCAAGAGGCGATGAGGGTATGTGGATACCCAGCCTGATTGGTAAAAATTATGATGAAATGGTTCGATTAGGACTAAAGCTAAGCAAAGAAGATTTATATAGCCTCAATCAAGCAAGTTTAAAGGATGCCATAGTTCAGTTTGGTGGAGGATGCACCGGCGAAATCATTTCATCTCAGGGACTTTTAATAACCAATCATCATTGTGGTTATAGCTATATTGCTGGGTTGAGTTCGGTAGAGAAAAATTATCTGGATAATGGTTTTTGGGCAAAAAAAATGGAGGAAGAATTACCTGCGCCGGGGCTTTCTGTCATCTTTTTACAACGAATAGTTGATGTAACCGAAGAGGTTTCCGCTTATGTAGGAAACGCAAAAGGAGAAGCATACAACAAAAAATTTGAAGAAATAAAAAAGCAAATTGAAACGAGAGCTTCTAAAAAAGGAAAGTTTGTTGCCTCCGTAAAAGAATACTTTAACGGCAATCAGATTTTGCTTCTTACTTACAAGCGTTATACAGATGTTCGCTTAGTGGGAACTCCACCTAAATCATTAGGTAAGTTTGGTGGTGATACAGACAATTGGATGTGGCCACGCCATACAGCCGACTTTTCTATGTTCCGCGTTTATGCAGATAGCAATAATCAACCCGCTACTTTTTCTGCTTTTAATAAGCCATATCATCCCAAGAAATTTTTACCCGTTTCTATTGCCGGCGAAAAAGAAGGTGATTTTGCTATGATTTATGGCTATCCCGGAAGAACAAATCGCTATGAAGTGGCTGCAGGATTGAGAATTGCCTTATCCGAAGTAAATCCTTCTATTGTCAACATTCGTGAAAAGCGTTTGTCCATTATGCGCAAGTTTATGGATGCCAACAAAGTTGTTTATCTCAACTACACCGGTACGTATGCCAGCATTGCCAACTATTGGAAGTATTTTATTGGACAAACAGAACAATTGAAACGCCTTCATGTAGTGGACAAAAAAGAACAACAAGAAACGGCATTTACACAATGGGCAAAAACTGAAAAACCGGAATATGCCAACCTGATTGCCGATTACAATAAAGCTTATTCACACTATGCCCCCTATGCCAAACATGCAACGTATTATTCTGAAGCCTTTCGTGCACCCACTCTGACAAAAATTGCTTTAATGTTAGAACCTCTGACAAAGGCATTAGAGCGTGGACAATCAAGTGCTGACTCTTTAGAAAAGTATATAGCACCACTTAAAGTTTCCTATCGTTCTCTGTTAAAAGGATATGACCAGCCCTTAGATCAAGAACTTTTCTCCGCAATGACTAACCTGTATTATAGCAATGTGCCAGCAGATCAATTGCCAATAATTTTTCAAGAGGTGATTTTTAAAAAATACGGACATAACACGGATAAAGCTTTCATCGAGTATGCCGCTCATGTTTTTAAGAATACATTTTTGCTCGACAGCAATAAGTTTAATGCCTTTATGAACAAGCCAACTCTAAAGCAAATTAATAATGATCCCGCTATCGGATATGCCTTTAGTATCATGAGGAATTGGGAACAAAACTATGCTTCAAAAATTGAATCGTTTAACGAACAAAAAAAGGAATATGCTAAACAGTATGTAAAAGGATTAATGGAATGGAAACCGAATCAGTTGTTTTACCCCGATGCCAATTCAACCATGCGAATTAGCTATGGACAAGTACTGGGATATACACCCAAAGATGGTATGCACTATAACTATTTCACCACTATTGATGGAATGATGGATAAATATAAGCCCGGAGATAGAGAATTTGATGTGCCTCAGGATTTGATAGACATCTATCGGAAACGCGATTTTGGACGCTATGCCGATAAAAAGGGTACTATTCGCACTTGTTTTATTACGAACAATGACATCACTGGCGGAAATTCAGGTAGCCCAGTTATGAATGCTAACGGAGAATTGATCGGACTGGCTTTTGATGGCAATTGGGAAGCGATGAGCGGAGATATTGCCTTCGATAAAAAATACAAACGCACTATTTGTGTGGATAGCCGCTATGTTCTTTTTTTAATAGAAAAATTAGGCAAGGCAAGAAATCTGATTGATGAAATGGAAATCAGAAACTAACCCCAAAACCGGAGCATAAAGCTTCGGTTTTTTTTTGAGATCAGCTTGTAGAAATAAAAACTTTTATAGTTTACTAATTCCTATTTTGCACTGCTAAAAAAAGCACACCCTCATGGCGCATTTACTTGAGCTACGCAACATTCGTAAATATTTTGAATCACAACGGGCGGTAGATGATATAAGCTTTTCCATTGACCCCGGAAGTATTTTTGGTTTATTAGGTCCAAATGGAGCCGGAAAAACAACTTTACTACGCATCATTACAGGAATTTTTTTTGAAGACAGTGGTGAAATACTATTAAACGGACATCGTTTTGATGTAACCGCTGACCTTTCTATGATTGGCTATATGCCAGAAGAAAAAGGATTGTATAAAAAGATGAAAGTAGGTGAACAAGCCATGTATTTCGCCCAGTTGAAAGGACTTAGTTATGCTCAAGCTTCTGAAAAGGTAAGATATTGGTTTGATAGACTTGAAATGAATTCATGGTGGAACAAGAAAGTTGAAGATTTAAGTAAGGGAATGCACCAAAAACTTCAGTTTATAATCACCGTACAACATGACCCCAAGCTTATAATTTTAGATGAACCTTTCAGTGGATTAGACCCAGTAAATGCAAATGTGATAAAGGATGAAATTTTTGCATTAGCGAAGAAGGGAAATACAATTATTTTTTCTACTCATCGCATGGAGCAAGTAGAAGAAATTTGCGACCATATCATTTTGGTAAATCAAGGGAAAAAGCTGCTGGATGGCACGGTTGATAATGTAAAACAACAGTTCAAAGAAAACTTGTATCGGGTAGAAATGAATGCCGATCACGCTCTACCCACAGAAACGGAAATCTATAAAATTATCAACGACGAAAACGGAGTAGTTGTTTTTCGTTTGAAAGAGGGAAATACGGCTAATATAGCACTCAATTATTTGTTGCAGCAAAATGTTACGCTTCGATCTTTTCAGGAAGTACTTCCATCACTCAATGAAATTTTTATTCGATTGGTAGATAGCACACCAACTGCTCGTCCTTTTCAAACTCTTTGACCCTTTTTTTAAAGCCTTTTTTTAACCTAATTCTGATGCCAAAATGAACAAAGTATTATTGGTAGTAAAACGTGAATATTTAACACGGGTTCGGAATAAAACCTTTATTCTGTCCACCGTCTTAACACCACTATTTTTCATAGCATTGATAGGGGTGTCCACTTATTTTTCTCATAACAATAGCGAAGAATTAAAGGTCGCCGTTTATGATCAAAGCGGATTGTTTGCTTCCCGATTAAAAAGCAGTCCGAACATTCATTACACCACAGTGCCCCAAAATATTTATGATTCATTCGTTCTGAAAAAACCGGTTGAGGCTTATAATGGCTTATTGTATATCCCCAACATCAATGTGGATACACCCATAGGCATAGAATATCTTTCTGAAAAGCAATTAGGTGTATTTTCTCAAGATAAGGTCAACAGTGACTTAAATGATGTGTTGGAACAAGAACGGATGATTCGAGCAAATATTGATACAGCACGCCTTTCAGAAATTCGTAGAAACAGTGTGTCGCTATCTCAAAAAATAATTGGTGAGGGGCGAAATGGAGAAGCAGATGCCGGTATTTCGGCGGCTATTGCCTCTATATCTGCATTGCTGATTTACATGTTGATGTTTATTTATGGTGCTATGGTTATGCGTGGCGTAATGGAAGAAAAAGTGAATCGAGTTGCTGAATTAATTGTTTCCTCTGTCAAGCCTTTTCAACTTATGATGGGCAAAATTTTAGGCATAGGTGCAGTGGGCTTAACGCAGTTTTTGATTTGGATTATTTTATTTGTTGTAGGCTCTTCTGTTGTAAGCTCCAGTTTGTCTGACGGACAAATTCATACTTTGGTAAATAGTTCGGAAAATCTGAATAATGCACAAATGATATCCGGTGTAATCAGCGATATCAATTCACATCTCAATGTTCCGCTTCTCATTGGTGCATTCGTGTTTTACTTTATTTTCGGTTACTTGTTTTATGCGGCTTTGTTTGCAGCAGTTGGAAGTGCTGTAAATGAAGACCCGCAAGATGCTCAATCTATGATGTTTCCAATCACGATACCGATAATTTTTTCTATCGTTATCATGACGAGAGTTATAGGAGATCCAACAGGTTCATTAGGTGTTTGGTGTAGTATTATTCCATTTACTTCGCCTATTATCATGATGGCACGTTTGCCGTTTGGGTTTCCCGGAACAGTTACTGTGTGGGAATTGGTTTTGTCCATTCTTAGTTTGATTATAGGATTTTTGTTAACGACTTGGTTGAGTGCAAAAATATATCGGACAGGAATTCTGATGTACGGCAAAAAGCCCGCGTGGAAAGACTTGATACGCTGGGCTTTTAGAAAATAATGATTCGTTATTAAACTCGAATTACATGGCAAGTGTTAGCAAAAAAAATGCTTCGGTTGTTGCAGACACACTATGTGGAATATTGGGCTGAAGCACCATCATTTTTCCGGTAGAAAGGACGTGTGTTTGGCCTTCTGTAGAAAAATTCATATTGCCTTTTATCACTTGTACAGAAAGGGTTCCGTTTGCAGTATGAGTTTTTAATTCAGCTTGTGCATGAAGCCCAATCAAAACAATTCGTAAACGATCACTCTTAAAAAGAGTCAATGAATTTCGATCGCTTTGCTGCCAAGCAGATTCTGAAATGATTTGTTGAATAGCCGCATGAATATCTAATTCAAGAGAAGCTGCGTTAATGTCCCTTTCGCCTAATGGGCGCTGTGGTGTTGCATCATTTGATTTGTGTTCCATGTACTTACAAGCTACTATTGGTGATGACGTTTTAATTTTTCTATCAATGCACTGGAATAGTCTTCAGCATAAATACCATAGCCGTTTACTAAAATTCCCTTGATGCCATATTTAGCAGAAGAAATTGCATAAACAATAGCTGAATCGTCAGGGTCAGATTGCCCTTCAAAGCGATAAGTGCCGTCTATCTCAAACTCTTCGGGCGATAAATTAGCATCGTGACCATTGCAGATGAGACATTCCTCGTGCATGTTAAAATCAAGGGTGTAACCATCTTTTTTAAGTCCGTTTATGGTTTCGGCGAGTGTGCCATAACTTGCTTGCATGTGATTTGAATTTTGTAATAATTTTTTCAAAATGGTGTTGTATAAAGGTACACAGAAATTCACTTAAACTGTCGTAATAATCCGTGAATTCTGCGTTTGAAAAAGTTAAATGAAATTAGCCAATCAGATAGGCTAATCCATTCGATACCGGATCGCATAAATCCTTAACACACTTATCTCTAAAAATCTTTTCAATAAGATCTCTGACTACTTTGTATTCGTTGTGAATAGGGCAGGGATGGGTTTCAGAACATTTGCTTAATCCTAAACCACATTCTTTAAAAATTTGTTTCCCTTCTATCGTTTCTACTATGTTGGAAATAGGTTGTTGTTGCTGTGCTTCCGTAATGAAAAAGCCTCCACTCGGCCCTTTTAGACTATTGATCAGTCCTTGACGAGCTAACTGTTGCAATATCTTTCCAATAGTATGTTCACTGGCATTGATTTGTTCTGCCACTTCTTTTATGCTCACTTTATTTTGTAGTGAACTTTTACAAGACAGATAGATTACAGCTTTGATTGCTGTTTTACAGGTATGGCTAAGCATACATTTAACCGTTTAAAAACTCTTGACCTTCCGGAGAAATTCGAGAATGATTCCATGGCGGATCAAAAGTAAGATTCACATGTATTTCCCATTCTGGAAAAGAATTCATTAATGATTGTGTTACATTGCTGTTGATGCTCTCGCCCATCGGACAAAATTGGGTAGTTAAGGTCATGCTTGCATCAATTCGCTTTTCCGTTTCGTCAAAATCTATTTGATAAATCAATCCTAAATCAACAACATTCAGACCAATTTCAGGGTCATATACATTGTATAATCCAGATAGTGCAATGGCACATTTTATTTGATCGTTAGAGATTACATTCATGATCTTTTGGGTTGATGAAGTAAGGTTTTAAAAACATTTGAAACATAGAGTGCTGCGGATGTAACCAATGCAAAAGCACCTATTTTTAAAAGAAATTCCGAACTGAAAATAATTCCAATCAGGAATAATAAAAATCCGACAAGATATACAACAGACATAGTGTCGTATATTTTTTCACTAAAAAGATCTTTGGGTACCGGTGTTTTGCCGGCGTGTGCTTTGTTGTGATACACCTTATTCCAAACAATAAACGGAAGTGTTTTAAAGGTCATACCCAATATAATAGCCGTAAGCCAACCAAAGAAAATAGAGAAGCCATATAAAATACCCATTTTAGAAAATTGCCCTTTAGGCAAAAGGATTAAAATGACAAACAATACTATTTTGGGTAACAACATTTGTAGTACAGACAGCAGCGATATTTTCATTTGATTGTCCACATTTTTCCTTATTCGTACTCGATATGCTGCATAGCAGTGACGAGCAAATAAAACAATCCCTAACAAGGAAATCAATAGTGGCAAATACAAAGAAAATGAAGGTGCATTTATTTCGTTTAGAAAGATGAAACTAAGCAAGCTCAAATTAATGAGTATAAAGATCAACCAAAGCGTTTTTTTATTGTCGTATTTCGATATGAGAAACATGGGAATCAGCCGTGAAGCAACACCTATAACCAACATCAAAAACCAACCAATTAAACCCATGTGGGCATGAATGGACAGATAAGCTACGGAATTGTTCGGTAAAAGTTGACGAGTAAAATTGAACACTAAAAGCAATCCGAAAAAGGTTGTAGAAAACAACCAAAGTGCAGCAGCACCCATATACCAAGCGTGAACGTCGTGTTTTTTACTTTCATAAATGCTACTAAGCACATTGGTCATGTAACAGAGTACGCCTAAGTTTACCAAAATAGCACCAGTTTGTAATAGAAAGCCCGTTTGAAATTGATAAAAGCCTACAATCAAAAAGGGAATGCCTATGCCAGAAAAAATAAAGGTCAGATAGGCTAATAAATTACTGTCTAATTTACCTTCGATTAAGACAGGTAGCAGTTGATGTGAGGCACCAAAAATAATCATCGTACCCCAGCCTAAAGCCATTGAATGTACAATAGCTAAAGTGTGTGGATGAAAAAAATGCTCATCAACCAAATGGGTGTTCAACAGTAAAAGTATTGTTGCAAGAATAAAAGAAAGAGCTGCATAAACATAAAATGGCAACACTACTTTATAGGTTGTAGTTTGTTGTAATCCGCTATTTCCTATGGGTCCCAGCACAGCCGTTTAATTGTTGTGAAAAATCAATAAATAAACCTCTCCTTCTTTTACTTCTTTAATTCTGAAATCAAAGTTTCGGTCTTTCAATTCTGTCAATAGAAAAACGGGAATACGCTTGTGTTGAACATAAAGTGCTTTCCCACGAGGAAGCTTTTCCAAGGCTTCTAAAATGGTCATCATGGGTTGTGGCATTTCTAAATGACGAACATCTAGATGCTGTAATTTTCCATTAAACTGCTGTAATAGCTCGTTCCAATCACCGGTAGATTCGGTCTTTATGTCAATCGGTTGAAAAGAGTCATTTCCTGTTTTGTAGAAATAGGTTTCTATTAAATCATCCGATTTAGTTTCTACAAAAGATAGGAAGCCTTGTTTCTCTAACAATTTAATTAAGGGAATTGGCTCAAAGCTATTGATGATTTTAAGCACTTGCCCTTCAGAAAGTTCTTTAACTGTTTGCTGAATTAATCTTAATGGATCGGTGCCAGAACTGATTAAACTTCGTACATCCATTTCTACAATTTGGTCGTCTTTTAGGGATTGTAAAAACGATGGGCGAGGGGCGGTTTCTTTGACTTCTTCTGAAATAGGATTGTTTAAGGAAGGCTTGTATTCAAACCCAAGTGGGGCTAAAGCTTGAAAAAAGTCTTGCGGTTTACATCCACCCATTTTGCAAGCCATGGCTATGGTAGCCCGACCGGCCATTAACTTTCGTAGCAGTGGATTTCTAAGTTTTTTAAAATCATCACTAAGTTTAACTATGGTTTCCAGTGCGTCCGGGTGATGTTTTAGTATTGCACCAATTTTAGTTTGCTCGTTAATTTCCATCATGAAGCGGTTTTTTTACACGAAATCTATGGTAGCCTCCGCTGCTAAAACAATATTGGATTTAAAGTCGTTTAAAATCTCCAATTTGTGTTGTTCATGTGCGGGTATCAAATAACTTTCTCCTTCAGAAAGTATGATGGTTCTGTCGTTAAAACTAATTTTACCTTTGCCTTTTCTCGCAATTACAAAAGCATCGCTGGAGGCTTGGTGCAAGGGCATTGCTTCGCCTGCCGATAGCGTAACTTCTAAAATTTTATATCGGTCATTCCGATACGTTTCACTCATTTGCATAACTGATATTTTTGAGAATTAAAATCCTCGTCCATCTTCCTGTATAATGGACGAGGAATACTTGATTTAACCAAGTGTTTTTTCAATGGTTATTGTTTTGGGAAACAAAATGTTGTTTTCAAGGTGGATATGCGTATGCAAATCGTTTTCAAACTCTTCTAACATTTTGTAAAATAGAGTATAGCTTGCACAAGCATCTTCCGGAATAGCAAAGTTGTTGCTGTGTTTGCGAATTTCATCAAATGCTCTACCAACGCTATCATGCTCTTGTTCCATTTGCTGCACCATAGTGGCAAAGCTTCCGTTTTGTTCTTTGGAATATGCAGTGTTTGAATTTTTTGCTTGAACTATCTTTTTTACCAATGGAAAGAGAACTTGTTCTTCCGATGTCATGTGATCAAGTAATTCATCATTCACTTCTTCAACCAATTGTTGGATAGGCAACAACTCCGGATGATGCCCTCCATGTACTCGAGCAACTTTTAAAGCATAACCGCGTAATTCGGGAAGATATTTCCGTACATATTGGTGGTGTGTGTTTACAATATAATCAGCCAAAAAATCTAAATTCCAGTCGTTAAAGTTTGTATTTCCTCCCGTTACACTTTGCTCTGTTTGTTGCAATTCTTGCTCTACCTTGGTCACATCAATACCTTTCTCCGCACACACTTCACGTACCGTTTTCTTTCCTCCACAACAAAAGTCAATTCCATACTTTTTAAACACTTCTGCTTTCCTAAGGTCTTTAGCTGCAATTTGCCCAACTGTTTCAGCTTCAGCATCTGTTTTTCTGGTTACGCGAATATCCCACCATTGCGGACCTTGTTGTAAATACTGCCAAGTGAAAATATCACCTCGCTCTGAAAGCAATTGATAATAAACTGGTTTAGGATCGTGATCATTGTGGATGATTAAGCTTTCTCCTTTTCCCAACTTATCAAAAGTTTGAAATATGGTTGGGTGCTTTAGTCGAGGTTCTAATGATGGAACATTGATTACAATGTCCTTTCCGGTATCAACGGACTGATGGTTGGGCAGGGTGTTTTTAATAGTTACTCGAATATCCCACCATTGTGGACCCTGTTGCAAATATTGCCAAGTAAAAATATCGCCTCGTTGTGCAATTAATTGATAGTATAGCGGCTTAGGATCATGATCATTGTGAATAATCAAACTCTCGCCAGCTTCCAATTTGTCAAATGCTTCAAAAATGGTGGCGTGCTTCAACCTGGGTTCAATCTCCGGAACGTTGATGATGATTTCTTGTGCTGTTTGCATTGTTGTATTTTTTTGTTTTTTGACTTCTAATTTCTTCGCAAAGTTAAGCACTATTTTTGAATTAAAAGTAAAGAAGTACTTTTTTACGTTTAAATGATAATTGAACCTTTTGTGGAAATGAATTAAATCATTTTTATTAGGTTGAAAGAGTAATTAAAGTCACAAACAAAAGCTTTGACTTTATAGAACTTTGAGTCAAACAAATAAAAGATGTCTTACCATTTTTCAAAAACAGTAAAGGGTACTTGGGATCAGACTCGAGAACAGTTAGCAACGCAAATGAAAGCAGAAGGCTTTGGAGTTTTGACGGAGATAGATATGCAAAAGGCTTTAAAAGATAAGCTGGGTGTGGAATTTAGACGATATTCCATTTTTGGATTTTGCAATCCGAATTTTGCACATCAAGCCTTGCAAGCAGAGCCATATATTGGCACTATGCTACCGTGCAATATCGTGATGCAGCAACATGAAGATGGGCAAATTGAAGTTTCGGCGATAGATCCAGTTGCTTCCATGCAAGCTATTGAAAATCCTAAATTGGCAACGTTAGCAAGTGAAGTTCGTGCCAAGTTAGAGCGCGGGATACTTGCGCTTTAATCGAACTATCAAGCTGAGGCTGCAAGTTATGAACTATCTTGCAGCCCAAATTTTTTCATTTCCAAACAATGGACTATAAACGTTTATTAATTACAGCTGCTTTACCTTATGCAAACGGGCCTGTACATATAGGTCATTTAGCCGGTTGCTATCTGCCGGCAGATATATATGTACGTTATCAACGTGCACAAAAGCGCGAAGTAAAATTTGTTTGTGGTAGTGATGAACATGGGGTGCCTATTACCATTCGTGCCATGAAAGAAGGAACTACGCCTCAAGCAGTTGTGGACAAATATCATGCACTAATAAAAGAAAGCTTTCATCAGATGGGTATCTCGTTTGATATTTATTCTCGAACCTCCTCTACAACACACCGAGAAACCTCGCAAGCCTTCTTTAAAAAAATGTTTGACGATGGGGCATTTGAAGTAAAGGAGTCCGAACAATATTATGATGAGGAGAAGCAAATGTTCCTTGCCGATCGCTATATCGTTGGCACTTGTCCGGTTTGCAGCAACGATAAAGCCTATGGCGACCAATGTGAAAAATGTGGATCAACCCTTTCTCCTGAGCAATTGATCAATCCACATAGCACTTTAAGCAATTCTAAACCCGTAAAACGTAAAACTCAACATTGGTATTTCCCACTCAATAAGTATGAGGATTGGCTCAAAGAATGGATTGTAGAAGGGAAAAAGGACACTTGGAAAGCAAACGTTTATGGACAGTGCAAAAGCTGGATAGATGCAGGTTTGCAGCCACGAGCTATGACCAGAGACAGCAGTTGGGGTGTGCCTGTTCCGTTGCCAAATGCTGAAGGGAAAGTGCTTTATGTATGGTTTGATGCACCTATCGGCTACATCAGTGCTACCAAAGAGCTTACACCCATGTGGAGCGATTATTGGCAAAAAGATGACACCAAATTGGTGCATTTCATTGGTAAAGACAACATCGTTTTTCATTGCATTATTTTTCCTGCCATGCTCAAATCACATGGTGGGTATGTTTTGCCTGAAAATGTACCGGCTAATGAGTTTCTAAACATTGAAGGAGAAAAAGTTTCAACGTCAAGAAATTGGGCAGTGTGGGTGCATGAATACTTATCCGATTTCCCAGACCAGCAAGATTTACTTCGCTATGTTTTATGTGCCAATGCGCCGGAAACAAAGGATAATGATTTTACGTGGAAAGATTTTCAAACTCGCGTCAATAGTGAATTGTCCGGAAACCTTGGAAATTTTGTGAATCGTGCTTTTGTCATGATGCACAAGCTCTGCAGCGGCAGAGTGCCTACCTTTCATAAAGATGCAACTAACGAAATAGATTTGGCTTTAGTCGCAGACATAAAAGAGGCTAAAGAAAAAATTGAAACAGCTATTGAAAGCTATAAGTTCAGAGATGCACTAAGTGAAATAATGGCAATTTCGGCAAAGGGAAATAAATATCTTCAAGTAAACGAACCCTGGAATTTGGTTAAGACACTTGATACTAATCCCGGCAATCAAAAGCGTATAGACAATTGCATTCATTTATCCTTACAACTTTGTGCAAATTTGGCCATTTTTATCAATCCTTTTTTACCCTTCACGGCTCAAAAAATGTGTGGCATGATGAAAGTCGTAGAGCGCATGTTGGATTGGGAAAACGGAGGTAGGGTGGACTTGTTGAAAGTGAATTATCCCCTTCGTGAACCGCAAATTTTGTTTAAAAAAATCGAAGACTCAGAAGTAGCGGATCAAGTAGAAAAATTAAAAGCACGAAGCCAACAAGTTATGGAAACAAAAGCTGCAATCATACCCAATAAACAAGCGGAACCTTCGGTAGAAAAAGCGATGATTCAATTTGATGATTTTGCAAAAATTGATTTGCGTACCGGAATAATTCTTCGTGCAGAAAAAGTAGAAAAAGCAGATAAACTGTTGAAGTTGTCAGTAAAATTAGGTGAGGAAGAACGAACCATTGTTTCAGGTATTGCTCTGCACTTTTCGCCTGAAGAAATAATTGGAAAACACGTAGTGGTAGTAGCTAATCTGGCTCCTCGAAAAATGCGCGGAATAGAAAGCCAAGGAATGATTTTAATGTCTGAAAACGAAGATGGTAAACTTGTTTTTGTTTCGCCGACAGAGCCGGTAGCACCCGGTAGCGAGGTTCGTTGAGAAAAATAATTCTGATATAGAAAGAATAAGTTTAATTTTCAACCCAAATACATTTTTAAAACAATAGAAAAAACCAATCACTTCGATAGTTTCTAATCAAACTATTTGACTTTTGATGGGAGAAAAACATACAACTATTTTTAAGTGAAAAAGACATTATTAATCACCGGAGGAGCAGGCTTTATTGGCTCACATGTTGTTCGACTGTTTGTAAACAAATATCCCGACTACCGTATCGTTAATTTGGATGCACTCACTTATGCGGGCAACCTTGAAAACCTTACCGATATTGAAAACTTTCCGAACTACACATTTGTCAAGGCAGACATTCGAGATGCTTCAGCAATCAACGAAATTTTTAAAGAACATCAGTTTGATGGCGTTATCCATCTGGCCGCAGAAAGCCATGTAGATCGTTCATTGAAAGACCCTAATGTCTTTATTGAAACCAATGTATTGGGAACAGCCAACTTGCTCAATGCTGCTCGAGAACTTTGGAAGGGAAATATGGAAGGAAAGCGGTTTTACCATGTTTCTACAGATGAAGTATATGGCTCTTTGGGCGACACCGGTTTCTTTCTGGAAACAACCTCTTACGACCCACAGTCTCCTTATTCCGCATCCAAAGCGGCTTCAGACCATTTGGTTCGGGCTTATGGCAATAGCTACCATCTTCCTTTTGTCATAACCAATTGTTCCAATAATTATGGACAGAATCAATTTCCTGAAAAACTAATTCCGCTCTTTATCCACAATATTCAAAACAATATTCCCTTGCCCGTTTATGGCGATGGAAAATATACCCGCGACTGGCTCTATGTGGTAGATCATGCAAGGGCAATTGATTTAGTATATCATGACGGTGTCAACGGTGAAACCTACAATATTGGCGGCTTTAACGAATGGCAGAATATTGCTTTAATAAAATTGCTCTGCAAGCAAATGGACGAAAAATTGGGAAGAGCACCGGGAGAATCAGAAAAGCTAATATCCTACGTAAAAGATCGCCCCGGACACGATCGTCGTTATGCCATTGATGCCTCTAAAATCAACAAAGAGTTGGGCTGGAAACCTTCCGTAACCTTTGAAGAAGGTTTGAGCAAAACAATTGACTGGTATTTACAAAACGAAACATGGTTGCAAAGTGTTACCAGTGGCGATTATCAAAAATACTACGAGAGTCAATACAGCTAACCCAAAAACGAATACTATACAATTTGTAAGGCGAATCCCCCAAAACTAATTAAATGAAAGGAATTATCCTCGCCGGTGGATCCGGCACTCGGCTTTATCCATTAACGATTGCTGTGAGTAAGCAACTAATGCCGGTTTATGATAAGCCCATGATTTATTATCCGCTTTCCACACTGATGCTTGCCGGAATCAATGAAATATTGATCATCACTACGCCAGAGGATCAAGCTGGTTTTAAAAAACTATTGGGAAATGGAAGCCAGGTCGGATGCCGATTTGAATATGTTGTGCAACCTAGCCCTGATGGGTTGGCACAAGCATTTATTTTGGGCGAAAAATTTATTGGAAACGATTCTGTTGCTTTGATTTTGGGCGACAATATTTTTTATGGATCTGGCATGGGAACCTTATTGGGAAAGAAAGTAAACCCTGATGGTGCGGTAGTTTTTGCTTATCAGGTTACTGATCCTGAACGATATGGTGTAGTGGAATTTGATGAAAACAATCGTGTACTGAGTATTGAAGAAAAGCCACAACAACCGAAATCAAACTTTGCAGTTCCGGGACTCTATTTCTACGACAACCAAGTGGTAGAAATTGCTAAAAATATCAAACCCTCTCCACGGGGAGAATATGAAATTACGGATGTCAACAAAACTTACTTATCATTAGGCAAGTTAGAAGTAGGCGTGTTGGATCGGGGCACAGCATGGTTAGACACGGGAACTTTTGACTCGTTAATTCAAGCGGGACAATTTATCGAAGTGATTGAAAAGCGACAAGGTCTGAAAATTGGCTGTATTGAAGAAATTGCCTACAATAAAGGTTGGATTACGGATGAACAAATGGAGAAACAAGCCGGCATTTTTGCAAAATCCGGTTATGGACAATACCTTCGAAATGTTTTAAACCAAAAAGGATAAGTTTTTGATAAGATCTCTTTAATTTTTTGAATTGCCTTTATCTTCGCATCCCGCTTTTTTGGCGGGATTGCTTTTTTACTATGCTGATCTATCTAATTCCTTTTATTTCTGCCTTCATTGGTTGGTTCACCAATTGGATTGCCATTAAAATGCTGTTTCATCCCAAAGAACCAAAACGCATATTGGGGATTACGTTTCATGGCATTTTCCCAAAACGACAAAAACAGTTTGCCAAAAAATTAGGATTGGTTGTAGCCAATGAATTATTGCATTTTGATGAAATCATTGCTCGCATTCGCGACCCTAAAAACCTAAGCGATCTCACACCATTTATAGATAAACACATTGATGAGTTCCTTCATGTTAAACTCAAAGAAAAATTACCGGTCATCTCAATGTTTGTGAGTGATGGCATGATTCAAAAAATAAAAGAAGGTTTACTCGAAGAAATAGAAGCATTATTGCCTCAAATAATTGATCAATTTACTGGGAAGTTGAGCGGCACAGTTGATGTAGAAAAAATTGTCACTGAAAAAGTAGAAAATTTTTCTTCTAATAAATTAGAAGATATTTTGGTTAGTATTATGAGTAAGGAATTTCGCTTTGTCGAAATCATAGGCGGTGTTCTTGGCTTTATTATCGGACTTTTGCAGGTAGTGCTAACCCTTATCTCTACCTAAAAACGGGTCGTTGTCAAAGTGTCATTGTTTTTGACTTCCGTAGTGTCAAAATGTCTTGTTGGATTTACAATCAGGACAAAATTGGCTTAAAACACCAATTGGTATCTGATTTGCAAAATGAATTGTACAATTGAACTTTTAAAAACAAAAAAACAATCAATATGTACAACGCTAAAGCAAATTATGGCATCATGCCTAAAACAATCGGTGGTCTGATCGAAGATGTATTTCAAAACGGTTTTCAAAACATGTTCAGCGAAGATGCTTGGAACGAAACTAAGTATGTGCCAGCAAACATTAAAGAAACCGATCAGGCTTATGAAATGCAGATGATAGCTCCCGGCTTAAAGAAAGAAGATATTAAGATTAATGTAGATCGAAACATCCTTCAAATTTCTTATGAACACAAGGAAGAAAAAGAATCAACCGGTAAATGGATTCGCAAAGAATACAAATTGCAAACATTTCGTAGGAGTTTTACCTTAAATGAGAAAATTAAGACTACTGGAATTTCAGCAGCTTATAATGATGGAATTTTAACTATTGTATTGCCTAAGAAAGAAGTAGTAGAGCCGGCAAGTCAACAAATAGCTGTAAACTAATCTTAAGGCTAAGAAAAACTTGAATTTAGTAGAAGCGGTAACTAAAAGGTTATCGCTTTTCTATTACACAAAATCGAAGAGATGCTTTTAGTATAGGACATTAAAAGAAAACTTCGATCTATATTATATTTCATGTCAAACCACTACTTGTTTTTTTACTAAGTTTACTTTATTCCATCACTAACTTTCCTCTTAGTTTTCTTTCGCCTATGGAAAGGGTATAGAAATATACTCCGGGTGCTTTTCCGCGTAAGTCAATTTCAGTTTGGTTAGTATTTGGCTTGGCTGTGTTTATTTCTTTTCCTAATATATCTGATATAGAAAGGCTATTGATTGGTTCGAAGGTAGAAACGGTAAACAAACCTGAGGAAGGGTTAGGGTATA
>JAFDXO010000156.1 GCA_018267925.1 Bacteroidota bacterium
TATTGTATTTATCATTTGTTTAAAATTGTTTTGAGTGATAGAACCGCCAACAGAGCTTCTTTTGTTGGTTCAACTTCGCCATTTGGAATTTCATCAAATGAATTGGTTAGCTCAAAGTTTTCACAAATGGTTTCAATGTCCAAATCAAAAACATTTGGAGTTGCAAGTATAGCCTGAATGTCATTTTTATAATAATGCTTATTCTGTTTACCAATGCTACCTGCAAGAGAAAGTATTACCCCTTCTAAATAAAGTTTGAATATGTCTGAATTTTTAGGCTTTGAAAAGAAAGATGTTCTTTCTGATTTTTTAACAACAATACCTTCAATATTAAACTGGTTTATCAATGATATAATATTATCCCGATGCCAGTTTAAAATTTCAGCAGAATTTTTTTTGAATGAAAAAACCGAAGGGCTTTTGAATATGTGTCGCATTACTTCACCTTCACCATTGAGAATAACAATTATTACTCTTCCAAAGCCTTTTGAAACACTACAGTTTATGCCTAAATAATTCATGTCAGTTATTTATTTTTTATGGAAGTAATTTTATTCAATGATGTTTGCTGATACAATGCCTTTAAAGCTACTATTCTTTGCCACTTTATCGTGTGGTATTAAAACGTACTTCCAGGGCTTTCCTCCGTGTTCTGCTGTATATTCAGTTGCATACTTGCAATATTTAACTGCTGCTATTGCTTTCGCCTGTATTTCTGTTGCATCCACTGCATTGGCAGCTTTGGTTTCAATCATGTAAATGCAATCTGCCGTTTCTACAATAAAGTCAGGTTCGTAAATCCGATTGTTGTGTTGCCAATAAATGCGAAACTGATTAGGTGCTGGCCGTAACCATTTTATTACTTCTTTGTCGCTCTCTAAAATGAAAGAAAAGGTTTGCTCTGTCCGGCTGTCAAACTTGTATTCAAAATGGCAGCTTTTTTCAAAGCCACTGAAAACAAACTTCGGCACTTGTACTGCCGGAAAGTTTTCATCTCTATAGTCTTTACGTCCTGCATTGGTAAGGGTTGTAAAGTTCCAATCTTCAATTTTTGTGAATGGCCTTACATTAGGTTTAATGTATTCCGGTTCATGCAAACGGAAGTGTTGCATCATTTGATTGTAAACCCTGTTTGCAATCAGGCTTCTCCATTGAAATATGAGCTTGCGAATGTCTTCACCTTCCTTCAAATTGCTTTCCAGTTTAGCAACGGCTTGCCGTGCTAACTTGTGTAACAAGTCGGCATTTGTATCATAATCTATTTCTGAATAGTTGATAAGCTCTGCAATCAACAATTTTACAGGGCTTCCAAAATTCACTCCGCTTTTTACTTCAATCACATCATAGCTTTTGTCTTTCAAACCCACTCTCACTATTTCATCATTCAATTGCTCATAAGAAAACCCGTCTGCTTCCAATTCAAAATCATCAAAACTGGCTGTAACTTCTCCTTGTATCAAATCCATTCTTGGAATCTCAATAATGTTCTTCTTGAAATCAGCAACCAGTTTTCCATATAGTGCCTGTGCTTCTTCAACAATACTCTCTGCAAACAGATTGCCTTGACCGGTGCTTAGTTTTGTTTTTACAGCTTCTAATACTTGTTGCTTTACCTCCGGTTTGTTTAAGTCATCTACTTTTTTAACTGCTGAATTAGTATTGAAAAAAGGAATTACATCTATAAGTATCTTTTTTGCATCAACCTGATTTTGTCTTTGCTGTTTTACAGTAGTGTCGGCAATCTTATTTACTTCCTCTTGTTCTTTTTGCAGGCTTTGTGTAATGGTACTTTGCACCGTTACAACTTCTACCCGTTCTTTCAACTGGCTTTCATCAATTTCAACAAACTTCAGTTTGTTTAATATTGAATTTGGGTCTTGTGCTGCGGCAATTACACGGTTGAAATTATCGTGTGCAACAACAGTTAGTTTATCAATTTTTTCATCACCTGTTCTTTCACCACCGAAAGGTAAACGTAAACCCCTGCCTATTGTTTGCTCAACCAAAACTGAAGCATTGGCGGCACGAAGTGGCACGATGGTATAAAGGTTTGTAACATCCCATCCTTCTTTGAGCATGTTTACATGGATAACAATTTCAATTTCGTTATCCTCCTGCTCCAGCGAAATGAATTGTTGCTCTATGAGTTCTTCATTTCTTGTGGTACTATCAATCTGTAATACTTTATCTGCAAATGAGCCTTCATAAAAATCTGTTGACGTAATAAGGTCATACACTGCTTTAGCATGTGTAGTGTCCCGGCATACAACCAATATAAAAGGCTTCACCAATTTTTTGCCTGTGTTCAAAGCATAGAGCTTTAGCTCTTGCTTTGTGTCTTCATGTATGCTTACAGCATCTTCCAGTTTTATCTTTTCTATTTCTTCTTCACTTCTGCCTTGTGGGTTAAAATCTTTTCTTGTGGCAATAGTAGGATTCTTTACATACAACCCGTCAGTTAGAGCCTGTGCCAAACTATACTCATATACAACATTCCTGAACTGGTTTCCTTTTTCATCAATAGGTGTTGCTGTTAGTTCAATGCCTAATACCGGTTTCA
>JAFDXO010000157.1 GCA_018267925.1 Bacteroidota bacterium
ATACTGAAATAGCAAAAGAACTTCATGTCCCTTGGTTCTTTGCCGACCCTTATTGCTCTCAACAAAGAGGGTGCAACGAAAACCAAAATGGATTATTGAGACAATACTTAAACCGAAAAACAAACCTTCAAAATTATACAATATCAGAAATGGTCAACATTCAAAATAAACTTAACAACAGACCTAGAAAGAAAAATAAATTTATCTCACCAATCAAATTGCTACTTTTACATAGTGTTGCATTTGTAGCTTGAATTCAGCATTAGACAAACTTGCAAGCATAAAATTAAGAAAATCTTTAGGAGAAAAACAAATTTTTGGGGAAGATAAATAAGAGACATTTCGGTTTACATGTTTCATCTAACCCCTTTTGGGGCTTATAAAAACCATTCTATTTTCAAAATCACAGAAACAAAAAGGCTGCCTCCTTATTTTTGAGACAGCCTCTTTTTTTTAAAAAATTTGAAAAAATTACTTTAGCACGGTTCTGCTGATTACAATTTTTTGAACCTCTGTTGTGCCTTCATATATCTGTGTAATTTTTGCATCACGCATCAAGCGTTCCACATGAAATTCTTTTACGTATCCATATCCGCCATGAATTTGAACAGCATCATTCGTTACCCATTGAGCAATTTCGGAAGCATATAATTTTGCCATAGAGGCAGGCAAGGTATAATCTTGTCCCTGATCCTTTGTCCATGCGGCTTTGAGGCACATCAATCTGGCACCTTCGATGGCAGTAGCCATATCAGCGAGCTTGAAGGCTATTGCCTGATGATTCATGATTTCGGTGTTAAAAGCTTTACGCTCTTTAGAATATTTAAGTGCTAATTCATAGGCACCACTGGCAATACCTAAAGCCTGAGAAGCAATACCAATTCTACCGCCGGCTAAGGTTTTCATGGCAAATGTAAAGCCAAAACCATCATCACCAATTCTATTTTCCTTGGGTACTTTCACATCTTGAAACATGATGCTGTGTGTATCACTTCCTCGAATACCCATCTTATTTTCTTTAGCGCCAACGGTTACGCCAGCCCATGCTTTTTCAACAATAAAGGCATTAATTCCTTTGTGCTTTTTTTCAGGATAGGTTTGCGCAATCACCAGATAATAATCGGCTGAACTACCGTTAGTAATCCAGTTTTTGGTGCCGTTCAGCAAATAGTAATCTCCTTTATCTTCGGCCGTAGTTCGTTGAGAAGTTGCGTCACTACCGGCTTCTGGCTCACTCAATAAAAAAGCACCTAAGCTTTTTCCGGTAGCAAGGCGTGTCAGGTATTTTTGCTTTTGTTCTTCATTGCCAAAGGTTTCAAGCCCCCAGCACACAAGGGAATTATTGACACTCATGCAAACTGAAGCCGAAGCATCTACTTTAGAAATTTCCTCCATAGCCAGCACATAGCTAACCGTATCCATTCCGGAGCCGCCATATTTGGGGTCAACCATCATACCAAGGAAGCCCAGTTCGCCCAACTTTTTGATTTGTTCCGTAGGAAATTTTGCATGTTCATCGCGTTCTATAACACCGGGCAGCAATTCATTACGTGCAAAATCACGAGCGGCCATTTGCACCGCTAACTGTTCTTCTGAAAGTTGGAAATTCATAAACTGAACAAAAATTTGTGCGCAAAAGTACAATTATTCACGACAATATTGAATAGGACACCTTCTTTTCATTCAGTTGATTGGTCAAAATAATCGTCAGTAGAACGTCTTTTTACTGTTTTGTAATTCATCCGTTATTGTCGAAAGTTTCAATGTCCACTATTGTTATAAGCTAACAGATCATTTCATTTAGAAGCTTAACATCTGACTTAGGTCATTTCTTGCCATACCAACGAACATTTTAGCACCTGATGTATGTCATATTGTTGCGGGTCGCGATAGAATACGTTTGTCATAGAAAATTCAAGAGCGTTTCTGATAAGCTATTTCAGCCTTTTGAATAAAGATTTTCAAACAAAAAAAACGCAACAAACATGCTGTCAAAATCGCAAGCAAAATGGTTTTTCCTGGGTGGAACCATTGTTACATTTTTAGCCTTTATCATCCTTTCGTGGTGGTCGTTGGTTCAAGATGTTCCTAAACAAACACATCCTGAAAACTTGACCCCACAGGTAGTGGCGGGAAAACATTTGTGGGAGTCTAATAACTGTATGGGATGCCACACTATTTTAGGCGAAGGAGCCTATTATGCACCCGAACTTACGAAAGTGATTGACCGCCGAGGTGCACCTTATGTCAAGGCTGTACTCACATCTAAATCGGCTTGGCAACCTCGCGGAAGAAAAATGGTAGCTTATGGATTTTCAGATCATGATGCGGAAGATATCATTGCTTTTCTGACTTGGATTGGAAAAACTGATTTGAACGGATTTCCGACCAAGCCAAGCTATAAATCTACCGTGAACACGAACTAATATAAGATAAAAATATTCCAAAAAAACATTTCAAAAAATATACAGGATGAAATACAAATCGCAGAAAGTAGCTTATTGGTTTTTTGCCTTATCCATGCTGCTGCTAACCATACAGTTGACCTATGGATTCATTATGGGCTTTGCACACATGGGCTTAGACGGGCTACACCAGGTCATAGCATTCAATACAGCCCGTGCCGTACATACAAATGCCTTAGTCATGTGGTTGTTATCCGGCTTTATGGGTGCCGCATATTATATTATTCCGGAAGAAGCAGAACATGAATTAGTCAACGTAAAATTAGCCTATGTACAACTGATTTCATTTGCATTGGTCGGTGTCATTGCCTTGGTTGGATATCATTTCAACTATTGGGAAGGAAGAAAATTTCTTGAAATTCCACGCCCATTAGATTGGTTAGTAGTGGTCAATGTGCTGACCTTTCTTGGCATTATCGTTATGACCCTTGTGAGAGGAAAAAAGCGAACAACAACATCTCTTGTCCTAACAATGGGCTTGGTTTTTGCCGCGCTACTCTACCTACCGGGCATGATATGGTTTGACAACCAAACACTGGATTCTTTTTTCCGCTGGTGGGTAGTGCATCTTTGGGTAGAAGGCGTTTGGGAGCTAATCATGGGTGGCATTTTAGCGTTTTTGTTGATTAAAATTACAGGTGTGGATCGTGAAGTGATTGAAAAATGGTTGTATGTAATTGTTGGTCTAACATTTATTTCCGGCATTTTAGGTACGGGTCACCACTACTATTATATTGGCGTTGGCAAAGTATGGTTAATTGTGGGTGGAATATTCTCTGCACTTGAACCATTAGCCTTTTTGGGTATGGCTTTGTTTGCTATTGTCATGTATCGTCGTGGCGAGAAAAAACATCCAAACAAACTGGCATTAAACTGGACCTTAGGAACAGCTATTGTTTCATTTATTGGTGCCGGATTATTAGGGCTGGCACACACCTTACCTCAAGTAAACCTATACACACATGGAACATTGGTTACTGCCATGCACGGGCATCTTGCCTTTTGGGGTGCTTATGCCATGATCGTTTTGGCAGTCATTGCTTATGCTATGCCTAATCTGACTGGAAGAAAACTTTTTGATACGGCACGCGGCACCTACGCATTCTGGCTTTCAAACATTGGCATGTTGGGTATGACTGCTGCTTTTGGTGTGGCAGGTGTAGCACAAGTATATATGGAAAGAAAAATGGGAATTGAGTTTGGAGAAGTACAAAAGGAAATTCAAGTTCACTTCTTAGTGTTGGTAACCTGTGCCACCATGTTTACTACGGGCATTATTCTATACCTCATTGAGTTTGTAAAATTTGGATTACCCACCGACGAAGCCTTAGAAAACCAATATAACAACCATGCCAAAGCAAACTTGGCTACAAACCAATAAACCATGCACACAACACCCTTTTATCGCCCTATAAACAAAGAAGTAGAAGTCTTTGAACATGCTTATACCAACAAAATACCTTTGTTGCTGAAAGGACCTACCGGAACCGGAAAATCTCGCTTTGTAGAATACATGGCCCATAGATTAGGTAAAGAAATGGTTACGATTAGTTGCCATGAAGAAACCTCGTCCACGGATCTGGTAGGTCGGTTTATTTTAAAAGGGGCAGAAACAACTTGGATTGATGGGCCACTTACCACTGCCGTTAAAAAAGGCTTGCTCATTTATCTTGACGAAGTGGCAGAAGCTCGTCCGGATGTGATTGTAGCGATACATCCATTAACCGACCACCGTAGGCAAATGTATATTGACAAACTGGGTGAAACCCTTCAAGCACATCCAGATTTTATGTTAGTTGCTTCTTATAATCCGGGATACCAAAAAGGGTTTAAAGAATTGAAACCTTCAACCCGGCAACGTTTTGCTGCTATTTCGTTTGAATACCCTACCCCACCCATCGAGGTAGAAATTTTGATAGCAGAAACTGGAATTGAAAAAGACATTGCAGAAAAGTTGGTTCAAATTGGCAACAAAATTCGCAACCTTACAGAACTTGGTTTGACAGAAACCGTATCAACACGCCTATTGGTGGATGCGGCAAAACTGATTCGCAGCGGGCTTCCCAAAAGACTTGCTGTCCGTGTAAGTGTTGTAGAACCATTGACTGATGAACCCGAAACCGTTGCTGCCCTATCTGACCTTTGTAATTTGATGATTTAATGGCTTTAGATGAATTTTTATTTGGGAGAGTAGTAGGCTATTTTAAGCAAAGAAAAAAAGAAGTAGCCGAACAACTTGCTTATCGTGTAACATTAGAAGAGCATCGAGCACGCTTTACCTTAATTGCGCGTGCGGCAACCGGTGTTGCCATAGATATTTTCCCTGCTGAACGAGAGGGTGGTTACAAAAATGAATCTTTTTTTCTACCCTCTTCTTTCTCCTTATTTGAATCTAAAGAAGACAATTACCAATTTTACTTGTTTCGGACACTGTATTTGTCTGTTCAACGACAACTCAACCTAAATTGGACTATTGAAAATGCCCATGACTTAACCATTTCTCGACAAAAAGCGGAAGAAACAGCACCACAAATATTAAAGCATCTTTTCCAATTATATCCCAACACCGAAACGACCTATCAAAAAATCATTAACCGACTATATCGTCAACATCCAAATGAAATTGACCTCACTTGGCTTTATGGGAAATGGATGATCAATGACATAGCAAAAAGCACCAAGATATCAGACAACCCTTTGAATGACCGGCTTCGTGTCCCGACAAATTCGCCTGAAACAATTTTAAAAGCAAAAGCTGTAGAAGAAATTCAACGACTTCAGGTAGATAAAAAGCAACAAGAAGACTATGTTCTAACGCACAATTTTGAGAAAGTAGAAACCGCTGACGAATTTAATGGCACTTGGCGCGATATGGATGGGGATGACGATCTTGCCAAACACGAAAATGCTCTTGATGAACTCAATATGCGCTATACGGTACGTGTGGATGATCCTGCACATTCGGTGTATCATTCCGAGTTTATAGAAAACTTATCGTTAGCAGAAGTAGAAGATCACACCGCTACCCACCATTCCATTTGTTATGATGAGTGGGATTTTTCAAAAAGAAAATACAAAACAGGCTTCTGTAAAGTTTTTCCAACTTTTTCACAAGAAATAACAAATGGTTTTGCCACTTCGGTGATAGCAAAAAACACACCTATCCTTAACACGCTGCGCAAAGCATTGACAAACATCCACAACAAATCGAGGCAACATCGCCGACAGCTACAAGGATCTGAATTTGATATAGATGCTGCAACAGATTTAATGACCGATGTATTGTCCGGACATACGCCCGATGAGAAAATTTATCTTGACAATCGAAAAACAGACCGACATTTATCTATTCTTCTCTTGCTTGATACCAGCCTTTCAACAGATGGGTATGTTGCCGGCAATCGTATTATTAACATAGAACGAGAAGTAGCCGTTTTATTTGGTCAAATACTCCATGAGTTTGATGTAGATTTTTCTATTGCAACTTTTTACTCAAAAACACGCAACCATACTCGCTTTTGTACAGTTAAAGGGTTTGATGAACCTTGGAACTATGCGAAAAACAAAGTAGGCTCCATAGAACCGGAAGGATATACCCGTATTGGAGCTGCCTTACGCCATGCAGGCGCACAATTGATGAGCCGCTCTGCCGATAATAAATGGATCATCCTTTTGTCTGACGGGAAACCAAATGATTATGATCGTTATGAAGGACGATATGGCATTCTTGATGTAAAGCAAGCCTTAAGAGAATTGAATGAACATCGAATCAACACCTACGCTCTTGCCATAGAAAATTCAGCTCGATATTATCTACCTCAAATGTTTGGTCCCAACCATTATGATATTCTTCCAAACACAACAGACCTTTTTAAAGCTACTATCTCCTTATTTTCAAAGCTAAGAAGATAAAAGACTACTCCCCCCATACTTTATTTCACAAACTGCTATTGAAATAGCATCTATTATCTTTTCGGCAGCCTGCCTCTACGTTTATAAGCATCCATTAAGGTTTGCTCAAGAGGCAAAACATGCTTTTTTTGCACTATAACTTTGGCACAAAATGTTGTTTGAACGCCTATGGTAATCAATTATTAAACCTTGCAAAGAGCAAACAGAAAAATGAATTCTGCTCAACCCCTAACTTTGCGCCCACAACAGACGATCATTTATGTACACGATACATTTTAAGTTTGAAGAAAAGGGCTTAGAACCGATAACACTACAAAACATAACCGGAGGGCAAAGTATTCTTGAAGCTGCCTTGGAAAACAATATAGAGCTACACCACAATTGCGGGATGGTTTGTGCTTGTTCCACTTGTCATATATACTTAGAACAGGGAGAAGACCATGTTCCTGAAATTTCTGACAAAGAAGAAGACTTTATTGACCGTGCACGAAATCCTAAACTTAGCTCCCGATTGGGTTGTCAATGTATTTTAGCAGAGGATGAAAGTGGCACCATAGAAGTTACAATTCCCGATCAATCCTTAATTCACGGCGAATAAGCCGAGCAAACAAAACTCACTAATCAATGAATCATTACGAACCACCCATACACTGGAACGACTACGAGGATATAGCTCAAAAGCTGTACGAAAAATTTGGTGATTCTTTCGGCGAAAGCCAAATCTACCGTATTCGATTTACCGATTTATTAGAATGGGTTTTATCGCTCCCTAATTTTGAAGGAACCCGAGAGCAAAGTAACGAAGGACATTTAGAGATGATACAAAGTAGTTGGGTCTATGAATGGCGCGACAACCAATCTTAGAACAATCATTTCCTGATTATTTAATTTTCACCTTCAACCAACATCACATTAATACGTACTTGGCTTAGGCGACAAGGTGCGATAGGCACGTGTTGCCTTAAGCTTATCGTGCTTTTGTGGGTATGAATTAGGATTAGCACTGGCTCCGCGATATGGATCGCTCGGAAAGGCACTTTTTTGTGTATTGCAAGATGGCATAGCGCAAAAAGCAACTAAGACGGCAGCAAAAAGGAAAAGACGTGATGCTATTTTGTTCATCTGAAAATGTGTACTGGTTATTTACAAACAGACAGAGCAAAGACATTCAACCCAAAGTAGCTATGCCCATACCCGACCGTCAACAATTATAATCGTGGCTGTAAAATAAGCTTACTCTTTCAGAAATACAAATACCGCTTACTAAAAAAACTGCCGGACGATGAAACAACGTCCGGCAGTACCTTTTAAAAATATTGTAAAACGAATTACTCGTCGTCTCCGGAATTATCCTTAGAACGATAAGAAGGCTCATTATGACCTTTGTGCTTTTTAGACATACCCAACACATAACCCAAGCGAAGTTGAGGAGTTACATACGGAGTAAGGGTAAAGTTTGACAAAGTGCGATTGTTGTTGCTGCTCATTGTATGTACCATTCCATAGTAGTTGTAGCTTAAGCCCCAACCAAGTTCTAACCCAAGATATACTTTAGGAAGAACATAATAATCCATACCGGTAAACATGCGAACACCTAAACCAAATGCACCTTGATTGTTGTGAATATTAACGGTACGCATATTCACGTTAGCATAACCTAACATCAAATCAGTACCCATGTAAGTATTCAAACGCTCCGCAGGATGAAAAATCTTTTCAATTCCTAATCCTAATGCAATACCAAAATTGTTCATTGCAGTATCCTGAAACTGACCATTGATACGGCGATTGCCATAGCTGATGTTTGTCAACATACGGAATACGGTATTGTGGTTGATGAAGCTACGAGTCTTCAACATAGGATAGTAATTACCACCTGTAAAATTGGTAGCTCCAATAGCATCTCTGCTAAGCCCGCGATCAAGGTTCCATAAGAAGCCATCGTTCAGATCGAAAAGGCTTCCATTGCCCAAGTTCAGACGAGCTTGTGTTTCAACTAACATATCGCCCTTGCAAGGCATGTTGAAGGTTCCACGGTCGTTGCGAATTTGTGCGTTCATTTGGGACGGAGCAAATGACATCATTGCACCGGAGAGTAGTAATGGTAAAATGTGCTTTTTCATTCGTTTAACATTTGAGGACAAATATAATGCCCTAATTAGAAAATCCTAACAAAATCACAAGAAGAAAAAAGTCCTTTTGCACAACTTTTCAACTTAGCATTAAAAAAAGAAAAAAGAGCGCGATGACACAAATAATTCATACTACATAAAATCAGATGAAAACCTTACTCCATCTATATTTCACCCTATAATCGCTCATAGTTTGCCTGCATTTTGAAACAAGCTCCCTCATTTTCTAATAAGGCTTGAACACTAAGTTTTCCTTCCATATCTTTCCAATTTAAGGTGAGCATGGGCGAAATATCGGGAGTTATGAGTCGTAAAAATTTCACTTGTGGTGCAGTTCGCAACACGAGAGAATAAGAACTTATCATTTCAATGGAAGCTTTTACTAACTGCATCATACAAACACCCGGAACCACCGGCTGACTTGGAAAGTGTCCTAAAAAAACAGGGTGATTTTGATTAAAAACAACCTTGCATTTTAAAGAAGAATCTGTTGTTTCTACTGGATGTAGTGTATAAAAATCATTCATAAACATGTTCATCAATAGCTTTCAGCTTGATGGTAAAATTAGCTTTGTGATGGATAAATATCGCGGATGAGGGTAAAGATTGAGGTGATTTTTTCTCGCCTATGTTAATGGTTATAACTTTTTTCTTACCCACATTTTCAATACGTTTTAAGGTGTCTTTTGTTGCTATGAAATAAGCAAATCCCTTATCAAGAGAAAAGCGATAAAGGCTTTCATTATTAGCCATAAAATCCGCTTCAGAATGGGCGTTCAAACCTTTCATCAGAAAAAGATTCATGTCCTTTTCCAACAATTTTATTAAGGCTGGTTTATCAAGCTGAGGGATTATCTGATTTACCTTAAAGCTATCTAATTGATTCCATTCAAAATCGAAAAAAGTAAAACCCATTTCATTTTGAAATACCACTCTTGTAGAATTGTCTTGAAATTGTTTCAACAACAAAATACCGCTTAGGTGAAATTTTTTAAACAAAAAGCGTCCATCAACTACACAACGATATAGTTCCTTCTCAAACTGTGGCTTGAATTGCCAAACAGAAAAGGGCACATTACTCACTTGAGTTAGTTTAGAATAAGGTGTAGAACAGGAAAAAAAAGCAAGAAAAACGAAACTGCTAACGAGTCTTAAAAATATCTTCATTGAGCGTTACATTATGCTGTGGATTCGAAAAATCCATGTCGGTAAAATCACCACCTTGCTCTATCATAGAAAGGCGTTTTACATCAAAGCTTTTCTTGTCCAAAAAGACATCTATTCTTTTAAAAAGTTTGCGCATAGCATCAGTAGCAGGATTCAAAGAGAGTAGAAAACTATGACCATCTTCAAAAACAGTTGTCTTGAAATCTGGATTGTTTAAGACGGTGCCTCGCATACAGTCTATCATAATGCGGTTTACAGACTGCATCGTCTTGCTACTTTTTGTATTGATTTTGCTGGTTTTTTCTTCATCTCTAACCAATACATTGCCACCATTCATAACAAGCAAGTATTTGTAGGGTGCGGTATATTCTATACGCACTTTATCTTCTTTTTTAAAGAAAAATTTCCCTTTTGATTTTACCTTTTCTGACAGAAGCGTCATGTTTTTTGTCTGTGCAAAATCACTGCTAATGGTATTAATCTGGCTATTGGATTTTGATAAAGAAGTTTGAAACTCTTGCACATTCTTCACCGAAGAAAAGCCCTTTGGTTGGGCTATTGAAAGAGAGGTAATGAAAAGTAAAGGGGTAAAAAAATATTTATGAATACGCATGAATGCTTAGCATTTTATCAAGGGGGACAAAAGTAAAACCATTTTGTTGTGTCCGATCTATCAACTCCGTTAAAATTTCATGTGTGATACTCATGCTATCATGCAATAGAATGATATCACCCCCGCTTAAACGGTCAAGAATTCGGTCGAGTAATTGTTGAGGGTCTTTCGACTTGGTGTCAAAAGAACGAATATTCCATGCAATAGAGTGCATCTTAGTTCGGTTAATTGCTTTTGCCAAATTGGGATTCGTAACTCCATAAGGCGGGCGAAACAGGCGAGGTTTCTTGCCGATTATCGAAGCAATGGCATCATTGGTGCTTTCAATCTCCTTCGTCATTTCTTTGGTTGATTGCCAATCAAAATTAAACCCATGACCATAGCTATGATTGCCTATAAGGTGTCCTTCTTTTTCCCATCTTTTTACCGTTTCAGGATGAGCAACTACATTTTTACCAATGGCAAAGAATGTGGCAGACACCTGCTTTTCCCCAAGAACATCAAGAATGGGCAATGTGTAATTGGCGGGACCATCATCAAAAGTCAATGAAACCCACTGCTTATTTGTTCCTTTATCAAATGATTTTACGTAAAAATTCCAACGAATAAAAATAGCCCCCAGCACCAATAAATGAACATAAACCAAAGCCGTTACAACCAACCACCAAACAGATAATTGATACTGAACACAAGCAATGGCTAACATAGTCATGACCGAGCTGAAAACAATAGTGAGATGTTGAAATGGGCGCATATCCAACTATCTTTTTTGTAAAGAAGCAACAAGCATAAAAACCCAGCCCAGTATAAAAAACAGCCCACCAATGGGCGTTAAGATGCCTACCCCACCCAAGCCTATTTGTCCGGAAGCTTTTAAGCCGACAAGCAGATATAGAGAACCACTGAACAATACTATTCCGGTAATAAAAAATTGAGTAGCGCGTTTTAGCAGTTTCAAAGGCAAATGAAATGAAAGCAGCCCACAAGCAAGGAGCGCGAAAGCATGGTACATTTGGTAACGAACACCCGTTTCAAAAATTTGCAACTGATCGGGAGAAAGAATTTGGCGTAAAGCATGTGCACCAAATGCACCTAAAATAACACTTAATGCACCTAAGATTGTACCCGCCACTAATGCTGTTCTATACATGCCCGCAAGATAGGTTCAAAATCGTGAATTGAAAGATGGTCTGCCTGTATGATAAAATCAGCCTTAGAATAGATATCGTGCCTTTGCAGGAATAGTTCTTCCAAATAAAAACGGAGATGCGGTTTATTTTCAAACAAGGGGCGTGTCTGTGATTCAGTTCTAATGCGACATTCAATTAAATCGAGACTTGTGTTTAGATAAACAATTATTCCTGCTTGCTGCATCCTGTTGAAATTATCCGGATTGATAGGCAATCCGCCACCACAACTTACGATCAGAGGTGTTTCCGCGGTAAAAATAATTTGTTGCAAAACCTTTGATTCTAATTGTCGAAAAGACGGTTCCCCTTTTTGTTTAAAAATCTGTTGAACAGAGAAGCCTTCTGACTGTTCTATCAAATTGTCCGTATCCACAAACGGTAATTGAAAATAATTAGCCAAACGCAGCCCCCAAAAGCTTTTCCCTGCCCCAGGCATTCCAATTAAGAACAGTATTTTTTTCACAAAAAATGATTGATATACTTCCAAATAAATAACAAAGCCATATTGGCAGCAACTTCTTTATTTTGAATTCTATCATAAGGGAAATTATATTTTATGGTGCGAACAGCAGACTCATCGCATACAGCCATCCAAACGGTTCCAACTGGTGTTTTATCATCATCACCACCTGCACTAAGCAGTCCGGTAATTCCAAATCCGATATGACTTTTTAAAGATTTTCGAACTCCGATAGCCATTTGTTTTGCTACTTCTTCACATACTGCCCCCTGATTTTTTAAAACAGCAACATCAACACCAAGCAGTAATTCTTTTGCCGAATATTGATAACAAACAATACTTCCTAAAAAGCATTTTGAAGCACCGTGTATTTGCGTTATTCTATGCCCAATGTAGCCACCGGTACAGCTTTCAGCCAAAGCTATGGTTTGATTTTCTTTCGTTAATTTGCTGATAATTATTTGTTCTAAAGGCAAATCTTCTAAAGATACAACCATCTCATTCAGCCGATTTGCAATTGCTTCTTGTAATTTTTTCAACTCCTCATTCAATATATTTTTGTCTGCACCACTACCAGTCAACCGCAATCGCACCATACGATAAGCAGGCAAATATGCCAAACGAATATGCGAAGGCAGCTTTTCTTCAATATCTTTTATCTTTTCAGCAATTGCTGTTTCACCAAAACCGGCAGTCATTATGGTACGATACATAAAAGCATCGCTAGAAAACCTTTTACGAAGCATCGGTATCACCTCATCCTCCATAATACCCTTCATTTCATGCGGCACACCGGGTAATGAAATAATTATTGAATTATTTTTTTCAAACAACATGCCGGGTGCAGTTCCTTGCCTATTAAATAACACATGACAATTTTCGGGCACTTCTGCTTGAGAAAGGTTAGCAGGAAAAATGGGGATGTTTCTTCGTTCAAAAAGGGATCGTAAATGGGATTCAACTTTTTTATTGACGACCAATTTGGAATTAAAATACTCACACAAAGCAGGCTTGGTTATATCGTCAGAAGTGGGACCTAAACCACCTGTTAGAATAACTAATTGAACTGCCTGCAAGTCTTTGCTTAAAGTATCCATAATGGCATTCTTATCATCGCCTATTGCGGTACGACGGATGATTTCAATACCTAAGTCTAATAGTTGCTGTGCTATCCAAGCCGAGTTTGTATCAATCACTTGACCGATTAATAATTCATCGCCAATGGTTATGATAGACGCGCTTACTAATGCCATTATTTACTATCCTGTTGGTTTAAAAAAAAGGGAGCTAAACATTGTTCAATGTGATTAGGAATGATCACTTTTTGTTTTTCTTGAATGTTGTAAAAAACTAAGGTAGTAACACCCGTATTGAGCAACTTACCGGACTCATTAAACAGTGCTGAATGAAAAACAATTTTTGATCCGATGGGCATTTCCTTAATGGTTGTGCGCACTGTGATCAAGTCGTCATAATAGGCCGGGCGAAAGTATTGTACTTGCAATTCTACTACCGGCATCATAATACCGGCTGCTTCTAAATCACGATAAGAAATACCTAATGAGCGAAAGGCTTCCGATCGTCCGACTTCATAATATAGGGCATAATTACCATAATACAAGTAGCCCATTTGGTCTGTTTCGCCATAGCGAACTCTAATTTTGGTTTCAGAGATGTACATACAGAAGTTTCAATTGTCTTAAAGCTGTTTAGGCTTTTCAGAATCTCGAATTGTGTAAATCGCATTTGCCTGATTCGTGCAAGTAAGTGTCAAATCGTTGATGCACACATGTTCGGGTAAGGTTGCACAAAAAAGCACAACGTTGGCTATATCCTCAGCGTAAAGGGGTTTTATGTCTTTATATACATTTTTGGCTCGTTCCTCATCACCTTTAAATCGTACAATAGAAAACTCTGTTTCCGCCATACCTGGATTAATGGCTGTAACTTTTACACCATAAGGTAATAAATCAATGCGCATGGACTGGGAAAGAGCATCTACGGCAAACTTAGTAGCGCAATAGACATTCCCATTTCGATAGGCGGTTTTTCCAGCTGTAGAACCAATATTAAAGATGTGCGGTGTTTTAGATTTTCTCAATAAAGGAAGCGTTTCCTTTGTCACATAGAGCAGCCCTTTGATGTTGGTATCAATCATTAAATCCCAATCCGAGATGTTACCCTCATCTATTGGTGACATGCCGGAAGCAAGACCTGCATTGTTAACTAAGATATCAATGGTTCGATCTTGAATGGACAATAAAGCTTCTTTAACTGCTTCCTTCTCTCGCACATCAAAGCACAAAGTAGTAACACTTGCTGCTTGATTTTCTAATTCACTTTTCAGGATATTGAGCCGACCACTACGTCGTCCTGTAATGATTAAATGATAGCATTGCGCTGCAAATAATTGAGCAATTGCCTTACCAAAACCGGATGTTGCTCCTGTAATCAGAATTGTTTTTTTCATGCAGCAACAAAGATAGGCTATGCCATGATGGAGGATGAAAAAGAGTGTTTAAATCTGATTATTCTTGTTCTTTGTTATGCTTTTTTTGGACATGAAATACCGCACAATCAAATAGCCGCCAATCATACAAACGATCAAAAACACTTGTGGTATGAAAAGGTTTTTTTTCATCAGATATTCTACAGCTTGTTGCCGATCTACCGGTTGGTGCATGAGCAAGCTACGTAATTGTGCATCGCGCCCAATCAGAATCAAGGTAATGATAATACCCCCCACAAACCAAGATGCCAATGCGGCTATAAACGTATAAAACGCCCAAAGACCGGCATTCAGTTGCATAAGTCGAGCGCGAAAATAATTTCGGATACAAATAAAAACGAGGACTCCTAATTCCATTCGAGTTACAGCGACTTTATAAACTCACTAATACTTTCCATCATGTGGTTTAGTTGCGCCTCTGACAAGCCATGATGGCACGCCATCAACATACCGCCTCGCATCACCTTATCAGCCTCAGCATATCCGTTTGTACTGGCTTTGTGAGCACAATTTTTAAATCCGGGTTGCCTTAAAATATTTCCGGTAAAAACTGTCCGTGTTTGAATATTTCTCTTTTCTAAGAAAATTTGTAAATCTCTACGAATAAAAGGAGCAGACTCGCGAATAGTAACAGCAAATGCCAGCCATCCGGTTCGAGAATTAGGCAATTGCTTGGGAAGGATAAAATACTCTTCATACTGAGCAAAAAAGCCTAACAAACGTTGGAAGTGCTGTGTTCTTAAATCAATATTGTTTGTGAGTTTATTTAGCTGTACGATACCAAAAGCCGCACCCATTTCTGAAGGTTCTATATTGTAGCCCGGCTCTTCGAAAACAAATTTTGCATCGTAAGGAATGCCTTCTATCTCTACATTGAAGCGGTTTTCAATTTTTTCAGATTCTACAAATAAAGATGAACTACGCCCCCAACTTCTAAGCAGTCTTCCTCTATCAAAATAAGCATCCGTATTCACACATAACATTCCTCCATTTCCGGCACAGTTGATTATGTGAGATCCGTAAAAGCTGGTAGTGCTCATGTCCGTAAATCGTCCGGATGAAGCATGGTCAATTTCAGCTCCCAGTGTATCAGCAGAATCCTCTAATACAAAAAGTTGATGTTTATCCGCGATTTCACGAAGCTGTTTCCAATTAGGCAAATTACCTATTAGATTAGGAATGATCATGGCCTTTGTTTTAGGCGTAATCATCTCCTCTACTTTATTTGCATCAATATTGTAAGTGCCTTCTTCCACATCAACAAATGCGGGAACCCATCCTCTTTTTACTTGTGGTGCAACTGTGGTAGAAAACGTAAGGGCCGGTGTGATAATTTCAGCTCCTTGTTCATAGTTTAAAAGGTCGGCAGCAAGATACAAAGCAGAGGAACCACTGTTAACCATAATGCCATGTTTTTTAGCATAAAGGGAAGCTACCCGCTCTTCCATTTCTCGAACATGCTTACCCATTTGTGTGGTTGTACGCAAGACATTTACAACGGCTGCAATTTCTTCTTCGCCGTGAACAGTTGTGCCATAAGGAACTTTGATGAAATCTGTTTGTACCATTGTGGAGTATGTAAGATTAGCTTGCGAATGTAGTGGTAATGATAAAATAATAAGTTAAAAAGAGACTTCAGTTATGATCGTCTTACAACGTCTTTTACGCTATTGATTTGATCTACGTAATAATATTTTTCGCCTCCATTAGCAAGAAAAAGAACTATTGTTTTAATACGCTTACCTTCTCTATTTAACCGTGCTTGAATTTTGCGCCTGTCGGAAGACTGATAAACATACGGATTACCATCAATGAGTACCTTCTTTCCGGTGATAAATACAATGCCATTTTCGTTCATTTTTTGTATTTGCTCGGTGCCGTCAATTCGATATGTGATAGTCATAGTATGCGTATAGGCATAAGTTTTTTCATTCTTCCCCAACAATCTATATAATACAATAGCAAGCAGAATGGTAGCAACAACAAGAACAATGGCCATGGACAGTTTCAGAATATAAAAAGGGTAATTGAATAATAGCAATTACCAAGTTTGCAAAGGTACGTTCTTAAAAAAAACATTGCAAGCCATATACCTAATTAACCACGTATAAAGCAATAGGATTTTGAAGCTCAATGAATTATACAATCAACAAAAAAGGAGTAACAAATGTATTACTCCCTTTTATGAACAAAAAATGAACAAAAAATAAATTACTTAAAACCCACAAAGCTACACGCAATTGGTGCTCCTGAATTTGTATCCAAAATAGACTCTGTAAAAACTGAAATTTTATTTGCTATGATTTCTGCTCTGGTATAGTGTTTAGCATTCCCAATTGTGGTTGTAGCAAAAAAGAGATCGGTACCGGAAACTGTACCGGAAAGGGTGTCTGCCATATTCCCACGATCAACGAAAAAAACTGTTGAAGGCGGTTGTTTCATCCAGATATCTACGGTATCAATAGCCGGTGCGCTACCAGGACAAGTAAAATGTCCGACAAATCTTCCGACAAATTTTGTAGCAGACAGTGTTTCACACTGAGTGCCTTCGTAGCCTGTTTGGCAACGACAAAATCCATCTGCACAAGCACCCCCATTTCGGCATTTAAGATCTGAGCAACTATCCTTTTCACACGACGTGTATAAAACGGTTGAACAAACGCCTAAAAAGGCAAAAGCTGTAATCAAAGTGTGTTTCCAAAACTTCATCGAAGATAATTATTTTGCGAAAATTACAAAAATTATGAACAAACAAGAACCCTTTCTATCTAAATGCGTTCCAGCCTTGAGCTGTCAATAGATGTTTTTTCCCTTGTCTTGATTCTAACACTGCACCTTCTTCCCAATCAGTGATATAGCCAATTACACTTAGGTCTTTATGGTGTGCAACCCGTTCATAATCTGTTTGAGAAATAGTAAACAATAATTCATAATCCTCACCGCCACTCAAAGCGCAAGATGTAGGGTCAAGATTAAATTCTAAAGACATTTCTTTTGTTTCATCATGAACAGGAATCTTGTCCTCATACAACACGCAACCTACCTTGCTTTGCTTACAAATATGTAGTAGTTCAGAGCTTAGTCCATCGCTTATATCTATCATACTGGTAGGCATAATACTATTTTCGTGAAGCCAGTCAACAATGTCAGCACGAGGTTCAGGTTTTAATATTCGACCAACGATGTATGACTTTTGTTGCAAATCAGGTTGAACGGATGGGCTTTCTAAGAAAATTTTCTTTTCCCGTTCTAACAATTGTAATCCAAGATAAGCAGCACCCAAATTTCCTGAAACACAGATCAGATCACTTTTTCGAGCACCCGAGCGAGTAACAAACTGATCCGTATTCACTTCTCCGATAGCGGTTATGCTTATCACAAATCCTTTTAAAGAAGTGCAAGTATCGCCCCCAACTAAGTCAACATTGTATTTTTCGCAAGCTGCATAAACGCCTTCATAAAACTCATCCAAAGCTTCTACCGAAAAGCGATTGGTAACACCGATAGCAACCGTAATATGAGTTGGTGTTGCGTTCATGGCATAGATGTCAGAGAGGTTAACTGCTACAGATTTATAACCTAAATGTTTTAGCGGTGTGTACATCAAATCGAAATGTACGCCTTCCAACAACATGTCTGTTGAAACAACAGTCTGCTTACCAAAATGATCTATCACGGCGGCATCATCACCAATAGAAACAAGTGTACCGGCGTTTTTTGTTTCGTTAGGGGAAGCTAAATGATCTATCAATCCAAATTCACCGATATCGGCTATTTCCGTTCTTTCCATTATATTTATGAACTGTACTTTTTTTTTAAAAATTCTTCTCAATATCAATTTGAGTGATCAGCAATAAGGTCTAACATCTCTTGATGTATGAGTCCGTTAGTAGCAAGCGTTTGACGGTCATAAACAGAATAGTTTTCCCCTTTAAAATCTGTAACTCTTCCACCTGCTTCGGTTACTATTAAATAGCCGGCAGCAATATCCCATGGGTTTAAGTTGTATTCCCAAAAGCCATCAAAACGACCACATGCAACCCAACAAAGATCAATAGCTGCTGATCCAAGCCTACGTACAGGAAGTCCTTCTAAAATAAATCGTTCAAACACCCGAATGGGATGTTCTTTGGTTTCCGGCCATTTATAGGGAAATCCGGTAACCAAACAAGCTTTTCTAAAATCTGATTTTTCCGAAACAGAAATAGGTTGTCCATTTAGTTGAGCGCCTTTCCCTTTTTCAGCAAAAAATAATTCGTTCATGATTGGGTTAAACACAGCACCCATGATCATTTCACCGTGAAAAGACAAACCAATGCTGACACAACAAATAGGAATTCCATGTGCAAAATTTACGGTGCCATCAATCGGATCAATAATCCATCTATAAGGCGACACTTGAGATAATTCGCCGGCTTCTTCACTGATGATGTCATGATCGGGAAATGATGTTTTAATGATCTCAATAATTTTGGCTTCAGCTTTAGTATCAACTTCTGTTACCAAATTATTGATACCTTCTTTATTTGAAACAGAAAAATTACCTTGAAAATAATGGCGAATTACTTGACCTGCTTCGTGTGCAGCATTCAGTAATGTTTGCTTCAGTTCAGTTTGCATTAGAGTGTGAGTTCTTTGTTTAGGTAGTAATCAATCACTTTGAGTTTAAAGATAAGGTCATATTTAGCACTTAGTCTGTTTATTTCGGCAACAAATTGTGCATTTTGAGACGTAAGGTATTCCACCGTGTTGGTTAACCCCAATACATATCGCTTTTGTGCAAAGTTGTAGGCGCGGCGGGCGGCATCCACAGCTCTTTCCGTAGCTTTAAATTTCTGTATGGCATTTAAGGCATCGTTATAGGCTCGATACACATCTTGACGCAGCTTTAATTCAGCTTGATATTTGTTTAGTTCGTTTGAAGAAAGGTTAATCTTTGCTTGACGAATGTTATACTGTGCTTGCCACGCATTAAATAATGGAAAGTTCAACGTAGCTGTAACCGTTTGTCGAAAGTTATTGTCTAATTGTGAACCAAATGGGATTCGACGAGTAGTATAATTAAATGTTCGTTGATAAACCGGAACTTGCAGCGTATCTACCTGCACATAATATAACTCTGAGGGTGTTCCTTGCCCTAAACTACCGCCTGTAATCTCGGAAAAAGTAGTAGCATAGTTCGTACCAAATTGAGCGTTCAGTCCTAATTGAGGGTATCGTGCAGCTTGTGCCGAGCGCAATCTTTTTTGAGCTGCGAGCAAATTCCATTCGCTGGCTTTGATAGAGCCAAAACGCTGAGATGCTTGCTGAAAAATGCTTTCAGGAGTCATTGCATAAACTGAAAGTTGTTCACCCACATTTACTTCGGGTGCTTGTATTTCAAATGGTGTTTGAAAATCGAGATTGAGTAAAGCTTTTATATCGAGAATGGATGAAGTGTAAGCAGAAATATTACTGATAAGGTTTGCACTATCATTAGCTAATTGAGCTTCCAACTGAGCAGCATTCAATTCAGGTAGTCTGCCGGCATCAACAAATTTTCGAGTTTGTTCTAATTGTGCGGCAGAAAGATCTACTTGCTTTGCGCTTACCCGAACTTGCTCTTGTGCTAACAAAGCTCGTAAATAACCCGTTGCTACATTAAGAGAAATGTCGTTTTGCAATTGATCTAAATTGGCTTTAGCAGCTTCCAAGTTATACTTGTTTGCTTGTATGGTATTTCTTCGTTGAAACCATCCAAACAGCAATACATCTGCCGAACCGGTCATACCAACAAAATCATAACTGCCATGCACAAATTGATTGGTTGTAGGATCTACCGAGCGTCCATAACTGCGCCCCACTGAAACTCCGGCATTGAGGTTAGGCAATTGAGACCATTTACTTTGTTGCAATTGAAGGGCGGCAAGCCTTTGATTCAATACGTTTTGTTGTAGAGAAATATTGTGTTCAATAGCATAATGCACAGACCGTTGAAGTGTCCAAACATCAGACTGGGCACGCAAAACACTCACAAAAAATAAAGTAAAAAATAAAAACGCTAAGCGCATGAAACGAAAAAATAAAAGGCAGATAAAAACGAAAAAAATCACACTAAGTCAATAGAATACAATAGTGTTTCTTCCTTATTCTTCAAACCAAAAAGCTTTTGATTGTGTACCGTAAATTTTTCAAATTGATTCATCAAAGCCTCTGCCAATCTAATTAATCGTTCCTCAGTTTCTATTTCTAATCTTTCTTCTTCATCCTTAATGGTTGGGAGATAATTTTGAAAGGTTTCGTTTTGGAGTAAATCTTGTTCAATATTTGCTTTATGCTCGCTAATTATGGGTGTTTCATCACCAAGAGAAAAGTCAAAAAGCATCTCCAACAAAGTGTCTTCGTCTGAAAAGGATTGATTTTTAATATACATGCAAACGAATTGCGTTTAAAAAAAAGCAAAACTAAGGGAACTATCACTTTAATAGCAAACAAAAAAATGAAGTGTTCAAAGAGCGTTATTTCATTTGCCCTTTTAGCGGCCGAGGAGCCGGAGCCTCGCCATCTTTAAATGTTTGAACCGGAATAAGGTCTTGAATATAATTCCATTGTCCACCGCCCCATCGAAAACCATCATATTGACCACTTGGAACAAACGTGTATTTTCTATTTGGGTCATTAGACTGCGATACTAATTTGTCAAAATAAATTGTCTTGGCTTCTTCATCCCAATTAAGCGAAGCTTGAACATCTTTTTTATACTCCATAATGTATCGCTTGATTCTACCCTTTTTCGTTTCAGATTTTACATTAAAAATCTGCGCACCAAACACTACTTCATTTCCATCAAAATACATCGGATCAACAACTTTTTTATTGCTCACCAAACTGCTGCTATTTAATCCAAAGAAGTTATAGTAGCGAACACCATCCGCTTCTGTTTCAACAATACGATAGTATAATGCGCCAAACCATTTAGGTGCTGTCAACATGGTATCTTCTGCATTTTCGCCAATTTCTTTGCTATGGTCAATTAACGGAATCAGTTTGAGCGATTGTGTAGGCATTTGAATAGCACCATAATATCGCACTTCATGATCTCCACCAATAATAAACCAATTAAACACTCGGAATGTTTTGTCTGACGGATAAATCAGATTAATCTTTTTACGCAACAAAGGAAAATCATAGTTGAAAGAATTTTCCGTTTTCAGTGCAGCTACCAAATGCTTTACAAATTTTTCGCAAAAACGAGGACGATCATCCGGCAAATAAGCATTGAACATAGAATCTGCCATTTGTACCAAGCTGTCTTCCTTCTTCACCATCAGTTGACGATCTTCCGGTTTCAGACCTTGTGCAAAAGAAAAACGGGGATAAACAAAACTGATCGTGAAGATCAACAATACAAATATTCGGGTTGGCATAAGTCAAAAAAAACAGTTTGCTCAAACCTAAACAATTTCGACTAAATCGCCCACACTACAACAGTTTAAACTATGATTTTACGGTAAAAGAAGTTAACTTTCGGCGCGTAAATTAACCCCATTTCATGCATTTACTTCAACAGATTGTTTTCATTTTATGTGCCGGCACAGCCATTGGAATTTTCACAAAAAAAGTGGTCGAAGTACGTCGAAATATTTTGTTAGGACGAGATGAAAATTTAACCGACCAATCGGGAAGGCGTTGGCGCAATGTGCTTTTGCTGGCATTTGGGCAGAAAAAAATGTTTAAACGTCCGTTGCCTGCTGTGCTGCATTTTTTTGTGTATGCTGGCTTTGTTTTGATTAATATTGAAGTGCTTGAAATTTTGATTGACGGTATTTTTGGAACCGAAAGAATTTTTCAAGCTCCTTTAGGTGCATTTTACAATGTTGTAATTGGCTTCTTTGAAATTTTAGCCTTTCTCACCTTAATAGCTGTTATTGTTTTTCTGATTCGTAGAAATATTTTGAAGGTAAAACGTCTGAGTATGCACGAATTGGATGGTTTTCCCAAACGAGATGCCAATACTATTTTGTACATTGAAATTGTGTTGATGTGCATGTTACTTTTGATGAATGCGATGGAAGGAGCTATTCAATTGAAAGAGGGTGTAGGCAACGGTTTTCTGATCAGTAGTCTTATTGCTCCATTGTTTACCGGACTTTCCTTAGATATGCTCAACATCATCAAACACACTTGTTGGTGGGGACATATCTTAGGTATTTTTGCCTTTCTCAACTACCTTCCTTACTCCAAGCACTTTCATATCTTATTAGCTTTTCCAAATGCCTTTTATACTCGCCTAACACCACAAGGAAAAATGGCAAATATGCCAGAGGTACAAAATGAAGTATTATACATGATGCAGCCGGAATTGGCACCTACTGCTACCGATGCAGCACCTGTACAACATCGTTTCGGTGCTAAAGACGTGATGGATCTTTCGTGGAAAAACTTGTTGGATGCCTATTCTTGTACCGAATGTGGAAGATGCACGTCTGTTTGTCCTGCAAACATTACCGGTAAGAAATTATCTCCCCGAAAAATCATGATGGATACTCGTGACAGATTGGAAGAAGTAGGTGAAAATATCAACAAAAACAAAAACTTTGTTGACGATGGAAAATCATTAGTACACGACTATATTTCAGTTGAAGAATTGCGTGCTTGCACTACTTGTCAAGCCTGTGTTGAAGCTTGTCCGGTTAGCATCGAGCCACTTTCGATAATAAATCAATTACGCCGATATTTAATCATGGAAGAAAGCAATGCGCCGCAAGAATGGAATTTGATGAGCAGTAATATTGAAAACAACATGGCTCCGTGGAAATTTAGCCCCGATGATCGTGACAAATGGGCAAACGAAATGGAACCTTCAGCTTAAACAACCTTATTTGTTTCAAACATTTTTTTAGAAACAACAGACTATGCACAGCCAATTTGGCTTGCTTAAACAAACAGAGCAATTTTATGATAAAGACCATGGCGGAATTTGCCGCTAATAATGAAATGCCGGAAGTGCTTTTTTGGGTAGGATGTGCCGGAAGCTTTGATCAACGTGCACAACGAATTACTAAAGCATTTGCAACCATTCTCACCAAAGTAGGTGTATCATTTGCTATTCTAGGAAAAGAAGAAATGTGTACCGGAGACCCAGCACGACGAGCCGGAAATGAATTTCTGTTTCAAATGATGGCTTACAACAACATTCAAACACTAAACGGGTACGGCATTAAAAAGATAGTTACCATTTGCCCTCATTGCTTCAATATTTTCACCAATGAATATCCTGAATTAGGCGGAAAATATGAAGTCATGCACCATAGTACTTTTCTGCAACAGCTTATCAACGAAGGTCGAGTACGCATCAAAGAAGGCGGTGCTTTTAAAGGCAAAAAAATAACCTATCACGATAGCTGTTACTTAGGACGAGCAAATGGGATCTATGAAGCACCCAGAGAAGTCTTAAAGGCATTAGATGCAGAGCTTGTAGAGATGAAACGCTGTGGCAGCAACGGCATGTGTTGTGGAGCAGGCGGTGCGCAAATGTTTAAAGAAGAAGAAGCCGGCACAACGCGCATCAACTTTGAACGAGCAGAAGAGGCGATAGAAACAGGTGCCAAAATCATAGCCGCCAATTGTCCGTATTGTACAACCATGTTAACTGATGGCGTAAAAAGCAAGGAGAAAGAAGACGATGTAAAAGTGTTGGACATTGCAGAACTTATAGAAGCTTCGTTAGAAGATTAACCAACTGAATTTCATCTTAACAAACATCCCTCGTTATGCAACTAATCTGCAAAACGAGGGATGACTAATTTAGATACCAATCAAAGAAAAGTACTTACTCTTCCTCATCAAAACCATCACCAATCGGCACATTCTTCACAATACTGTATAATACTTTTGCTTGTCTATAAATTCCGCTATTGTACTTGTTACCCAGCACAATAAAGGTCATGTTCTCTTTGATGAAACGATAAAAAACAGTGTTGTTTCCATGCCACCATCCGTTGTGATAAATAATTTTATTACCGCTTGGATAACACAACATTCGCCAACCTAAACCATAATTTTTTACACCCGGCTTTTCAAACGAACAAGGACCATAAGCCAACTCTAAGGTTTCATTGTTCAAAAAAACATTGTTGTAAAAAGATTGATCCCATAAATACATATCGCGAGGCGTACTGTAAATACCCTTGTCGCCCACTACACCATCAGCAAAATTATATTCCCATCGTTGCCAATTGTATTTATAGTTGTATGCAGCGTTGGAAGGCAATAATTCCGGCGTATGGTGTACAAAGGTGTTTTTCATTCCTAAAGGATCAAAAATGTATCGTTTCATAAAGTCTTCATACTTCATCTCAGTAACGTACTCAATCACGCTGGCCAGTACGGCATAATTACTGTTGCAGTATTTAAAACGAGTTCCGGGTTTAGATTCTAAGGCTGGTTTTCTTTTAGCAAAAATATCCAGCACTTGGTCATTGCTTAAAGGGGTTGATTCATCTCTCACAAAAGTACCACCCCATTTTTGATAATCCGGTAAGCCTGATCTATGGCTCAACAACATTTTTATCGTTATGTCCTTATAGGGAAAATCGGGAATATAGTGTGCAACAGCCTCATCAATATTGAGATAATTGTGCTGATGCAAATACAACACTGCCGCACCGGTAAAGGTTTTGGAAGTAGAAGCTAATTGAGACGGAGTATTCGGTGCAAGCTTCAATCCTGATTCTCGACGAGCATAACCAAAATACCGTTCATAAATCACCTTACCCTGATGCCCAATCAACACACTGCCATTAAAACCGCCTTGCACTTGAATACGATAAAAAGAGTCTAAACGTTGAATGATGGCTTGAAACTGAGGCTTGGTAGTGTCTTCATACATCAACTTGGGTGCATTCTTGTTATTCTGTTGTAGATCATCAAAGCGTGTATGAGCATTAGCAGGTTCTGTGCTAGGCTGGCAAGCAACTATAAAAAAAGAAAAAAGTAAGCTGGTAAAATAAAAACGAGAATTAGAGAGCATTTTAAAAGTACAGTAGAGTGTAAAATTAAAGTTCAAGAGAGTAAAGAATAGACAAATTATATAGCTAACGTAGCTTTAACAAAGTATGCTGCTTCATCAAAAAAATCATAGTAACACTGTGCTAATTGATAGTAGTGAGCGATAAATAATTGATACGCTTTTTCAGGTGAAGGCATATATTTTGCACGACGGTGTAAACCTTGTAGAGACTTTTGAACGCCGGCAAGTGTTCTATAATTATACAACCAATTTTGTTGGCGCATGTAAGGAAAATATTGCCCAAATATTGTTGGGAAAATAGCTACCTGATCACCTATTTGTGCATAGGTCTTTTCCGAAAACTGCAATAAAGCTTGCTCAGAAGTAAAATACTTAGGATCATTGGCCAAAAAATGATCGTATAAACTATCTACAATGGCACCGGAATACAGCCCAAAATCTTCCCTAAACCATAACATGGCACGTTTGGTAGCAGGGTGTTGATCCGTAAACGCATCAATTTTACGATGACATAAAATACCTTCTTTTACACGCAATGGAAATTTCTCAAGAGCTAACTTTCCCTTCACATGATCAGCTATCATGTTCCCGACAAGAATCTGCGAATCACCAAAAGATAAAACCGCATGACCCAAATAATTCATGTCGGCGAAGCTATGGATAGCAAATTAATTTTCGAGAAAAAGAATTTAAAAATGCGAATTAGGAATTTCGAAAATATTGTTCACTGATTACTTTTTTAATCTTGCGCTTTTCAATTTATAACCTTACACTTTACTCTTCATACAAGCCTAACAGAATGGAAAAAGGAGAAAAGTTTTTTTGATAGTTGACTTTAATGTTTAGTTTTAGCAACAAATTTTTTTACAGTTTACAACTATGAGGTATTTAACAGCATTAGCAGCATGTTGTCTTTTGATAGGTTCGTGTACCAAAAGTGGTGATGTAAAGCCCACACGTGAGGATGATTTACGCTCGGGAAAATGGCAAATGAGTGCCGGTGCTTTACGTTTTGATCCTGCAATCGGAGCAGACACTACTTACAATTTTTTTGATTCGCTACCTTCTTGCAGAAAAGATGATTATCTCGTTTTTTCAGCAGGAATGTCCGGGACACAAAACAGCCCAACCAAATGTGATCCCTCTCAACCCGATTTGGTTGACTTTGGATGGTATCTTGAAAATAATGGTAACACCATCAACTTCATAAACGCCTTTCAAACATTCCTTCACCAGGCTGCTGTTTCAGCACCTTTTACAAGCTACACAGGAAATAGCTTTACCATTCAGTATAAAAATTTTGCAAAAAATAAGATTGACTCTTTAAGAAACGACACTTTAACTTATACATACAGCTTCAAAAGAAAATAAGCTGATACCGGAAGCATTCAACATTCACCGGTGTGTAATTCGCCGGTGTTTTTTTATGTAATAAGCAAAGCTCTTTTGTACCTTTGCACTTTTTTAATAATAGCAATACTTGTTTTATGATACATATTTCCTTTCCCGATGGTGCTATTCGTGAATACCAAGCAGGTATTTCAGCACTTGAAATTGCCAAAAGCATCAGCGAAGGATTAGCCAAAAAAGTATTGGCAGCCGAAGTAAATGGTGAAGTGTGGGATGCATCCAGACCCATAAATAAAGATGCTTCTTTAAAACTATTAACTTGGGGAGATGCCGGTGCTAAATCCACCTTTTGGCATTCATCGGCTCATCTAATGGCTGAAGCTTTGGAAGCCACATTTCCGGGCACCAAATTTGGTATCGGGCCAGCTATTGACAATGGCTTCTATTACGATATAGATCTGGGTGGCCAAACAATTAATGAAGAAGACCTTAAAAAGGTAGAAGATAAAATGAAGGAATTGGCTAAGCAAAATAATGCTTACCATCGCCGGGAAGTTCCTAAAAAAGAAGCAATTGACTATTTCAGTCAAAAACAAGACCCCTACAAACTTGAACTTTTACAAGATCTTCAAGATGGTCAAATCACTTTTTACACACAAGGCGGTTTTACGGATTTATGCCGTGGGCCTCACATTCCAAACACCGGATTTATCAAAGCTATCAAGCTTACAAACATAGCCGGAGCTTATTGGCGCGGAAACGAAAAAAACAAGATGCTAACTCGTATTTATGGCATCACCTTTCCCAACCAAAAAGAATTAGATGACTATCTGACACTTTTAGAAGAAGCAAAAAAGCGAGATCACCGTAAATTGGGCAAGGAGCTTGAACTTTTTACTTTCTCAGAAAAAGTAGGTAGTGGACTACCCTTGTGGTTACCTAAAGGAGCCATGCTTCGTGAACGATTGCAACAATTTTTGCAAAAAGCACAAATCACAAGCGGATACCTTCCTGTAATTACACCACATATTGGTAGCAAAAGTCTTTATGTTACTTCTGGACACTGGGACAAATATGGTAAAGACTCTTTCCAACCTATAACAACACCACAAGAGGGCGAAGTATTTATGTTAAAGCCCATGAATTGCCCGCACCACTGTGAAATTTATAAATCATCCCCTCGCTCTTATCGCGATCTCCCACTTCGGTTAGCAGAATTTGGAACAGTATATCGCTATGAACAAAGCGGCGAATTGCATGGACTTACACGAGTGAGAGGTTTTACTCAAGATGATGCACACCTTTTCTGTCGTCCCGATCAAGTAAAAGAAGAGTTTAAAAAAGTAATAGACTTGGTGATGTTTGTATTCACCTCATTAGATTTTTCAAACTTTACAGCCCAAGTTTCGCTTCGGGATAAAGAAGATAGAAGCAAGTATATAGGCGGAGAAGAAAACTGGGAAATAGCCGAACGCAGCATTATGGAAGCTGCAGCAGAAAAGGGTTTGAGTACTGTGATAGAGTATGGTGAAGCAGCATTTTATGGGCCTAAACTCGACTTTATGGTCAAAGATGCTTTAGGTAGAAGTTGGCAATTAGGTACCATCCAAGTGGACTACAATTTACCGGAACGATTTGAATTGGAATATGTAGATTCAGACAACACCAAAAAACGACCGGTGATGATTCATCGTGCACCTTTCGGATCTATGGAACGCTTTGTGGCCGTGCTTTTAGAACATTGCGGCGGCAATCTTCCATTATGGCTTTCACCACAACAAGTAAAGGTATTGCCCATCAGCGATAAGTATAACGACTATGCCCAAAAAGTATCCGAACTGCTCATGGCTGAAGATATTCGTGCAGAAGTGGACGATCGTAACGAAAAAATTGGAAAGAAAATTCGTGATACCGAATTGATGAAAGTACCTTATATGCTGGTGGTTGGTGAAAAAGAAATGACTGACAATACCGTGTCAGTTCGAAAACACGGAGAAGGCGACAAAGGAACACTACCCAACGAAACTTTTATTTCGGAATTAAAATCAATTATCAAAGAGCAAATGAGCGGTAAAAAACCAACCTTCCCTGCATAAAGTTTTTGCAGTGCTTTGTTGAAATAACAAATACGCTATTTTTGCGCTCATTATTAATAAAAATTAATGCAGAAAAGACCACGCGGGCCTTTCATTAGACCAAGACAACCACAAAGAGAACATCGCTTAAACAATGAAATCACAGCACCCGAAGTGCGGGTTGTGGGTGAAAACATAGAGCCGGGGGTTTATCCTATTGCCCAAGCCATCCAAATGGCGGCTGAGCTGGAGGTTGATTTGGTTGAAATTTCTCCCAATGGCGTACCACCAGTATGTCGGTTGATAGACTACCAAAAGTTTCTCTACGAAAAAAAGAAAAAAGACAAAGAGCAAAAGGCAAAATCTAAACAATCGGAAGTAAAGGAAATTCGCTTTACTCCCAATACGGATGATCATGACTTTGACTTCAAATCTAAACATGCCGAAAAATTTCTTCAAGAAGGGAACAAGGTTAAATGCTATGTGCAATTTCGTGGACGTGCTATCATGTTCCAAGACAGAGGAGAGTTGCTACTACTAAAATTTGCCGAAAGACTGGCTGAGGTCGGAGCATTAGAATCTATGCCTAAAATGGAAGGTAAAAGAATGATAGCCATCTTTACACCTAAGAAGAAAAAATAAAACGCATAATATTTTTGACCATTAACAAATCGTTAACAAGCATTTGTTTGTTAATTTTAATCTTATTTTTACTTTTGCCTTGTTGATGGAAAAGCGTTGACCCTGCTTTTCTCATTTTTTAAGAAGTTTTCATGGTGATAGGGTTTATAGGGGCTGGTCTGTTCTCAGGCTAGCTTTCTCTTTTTAGGAATTTCCAATACATTTTATAGGTCAAAAAAAAGCCAAATTTTTTTTAAAAAACTGATATGGCGTTTTCAAATTTTCATTATCTTTGTCAAAGTTTTCATAGTGATAGGGTTTATAGGGGCTAGTCTGTTCTCAGACTGGCTTTTTTATTTTATCTTGTAGCCGGTTAATCTTACCCTGTGCAATGACTCGACAATTCGCTTGCCTGCTCCTTTTCATACTGAGCATGACTGAAATAAAAGCTCAACCATTATCGGCTTATGTCAATATTCAAAACCAAGTTATGGTTTGGGATAATGGCATGATTCGAAAGATTGATTATTTAGCTCCTATTTCAATGAAAATAGGGCGAACAACTATACCTTATTTAGACAATTCAAGGTCGTTCAAAATATACTATGGTGGCGGGGTTCGCACTATTAATATAGGTTTTACAAACGACTATTTTGTAAGTGATAATTTGGTAGCCTTTATTAATGCCCGATCACTCAATGTTTTTGACAATGGCAAGGTCAAAAACCTTTCCGGGATGGTTCAGCAGTATTATCTTGGCGATAGTGTGCTTTTGTTTTTAGACGGCATTAGAAGCGAATACAAAGCCTACTATAATGGAGAGGTATATCCCATTGAAAACTTTTTAGCCGGCAATGCTATTGATGTAGTGAAGGTATCAGACAATATTGCAGCCTATGTCAATTATGCTAATCAATTTAGAATTTTCATTAGTGGTAAAATTATTCCGCAAGAAAACTATACTGTTAGTTCGTTCGATGTAGGGCGCAACACGGTAGCTTATGTGGACATCAATAAGCAATTCAAAATTTTTCACAATGGCAATACGATTGTTGCTGAAAATTTTCCCCCTTTGAACTATGCAGTGGGAGATAATGTAGTAGCTTATGTTTCAAACGATGGTTATTTTAAAATCTTTTACAACGACAGTGTTCAAACAATCGGCTATTTTAATCGGGAGTACAAAATAGGCGACAATGTTGTTGCCTTTCGTGATGGTGGAGGCTGGTTTAAAGCTTTTTACAAAGGAGATATCATTTCATTAGAAAGCTATTATCCCGACAATTTTGTCGTACAGTACAACTCCTTAGCTTATGTAAATCGGTCAGGTATATTGCGTCTCATGACGGAGGGTGAAGTCTATGACGTAACGTCTATGTTTAACCCCGGCGATGCAGGAAGTGAAACAAATTGGCAGCTTACTTACGATGTTTTGAAATATCAAGTCGGGCTCAATATTTTTAAAATCTACTACAAAGGAAATGAGTATTAAAAATATCGTTTTAGCAAACGTAATTGATGCGTTCTTCTTCGCAATTCTATACTGATAATGCCTGCCGGATCTATCTTATCAATCACCACTCTTCCTGACTCACCCGTTGCATGTATAATCGTGTCGTTCGACAATAAGAGTCCAACATGAGTTATCTTTCCTTCAGCGTTATCAAAAAAAGCAAGATCACCACATTGACCACTTTGTAAAAATGCAATAGTTTCTCCTACTGTAGCTTGCTGCCAAGCATCGCGGGGAAGCTGTTTACCGCACAACTTGAAAACCATTTGTGTAAAACCGGAACAATCAATGCCGGCAACCGATCTCCCTCCCCACAAATATGGAGCATGTAGAAACTTTAAGGCAAAAAACTGAATCATTTTTTCATCCATTTTCAGTTCTGAAAATCTACCCTTCACCCCCTTAAACGATCCAGTATCAGAGCCTTTGACAATATTGGTCTTGCGAATATCGGAGCCTAAAGGCACCCACAAATCCACATTAGGAAAAACAAAGAAATCCTTCATGCCTTGAGATACATATTTTGCACCTTTTCTAAATTCAGCTTTAGAAATTTGGATCAACTGCATAACTCGACACCATCCTTCATACTCATCCCATGCGCATCTTACTTTTGCCCATCCTTCATCATTTAACGCTAAAATTTCTACCCTTTCACCCCACAAAAGCTGACTTACCTGCTCAGCCTGATGAGCCGGTCTCTGACGTATAGCAGCAATAGAAACACAGCAATAGCCGTATGACAAAACCATTCACTATCTTTTTTAATGATGCGCAAGTTAGCAAACCTCCATTCCAAAACTCATTATTTCGTGCTACTGCAACCAATTTCTTTTCTTAATTTAGCGCACTATAACCATACCTAACCCCAAAACATTTATCGCTGTTTTAAGGCGGATGGAACGAACATCAAATATTTAAAAGACCACAAAAGCATTACACACATTATGGGTACCATCATCGCTGCCGCGATTGCCGTGGCGGCTATTTTAATAGGAATTTTTCTTGGAAAAATCATTTTTGCTAAAAACACTCAAAAACAAATTGAAGATGCCGAACAAAACGCAAGAAAAATCACAGAGGATGCAAAAGCACATGCAGAAACTATAAAGGAGAAAAAAATTCTCGAGGCAAAAGAGCACTATTTGCAACTGAAAAGTGACCATGAAAAAGAAACCTTAATCAGAAACCAAAAAATTTCGGAAGCTGAACATAGGCTAAAACAACAACAGCAAAGCTGGAACGACAAGAATGCCAATCTGCAAAAACAAATCAACGAAAACGAGCAGCTCAAGCAAAACTTGGACAAGCAAATTCAAGTGGTAAATATTAAGCGTACCGAGCTTGAAAAACATCAAGAAGAACATATTCGCCGATTAGAAAAAGTGGCTAACCTCAGTGCTGAAGAAGCAAAAGCTGAATTAGTTGAAATAGTGAAAGAAGAAGCACGCACTAAAGCTATGGCTCATGTGAAAGAAATCATGGAAGAGGCGAAGGTGAATGCTACTAAAGAAGCCAAAAAGATTGTTATTCAAACTATTCAACGCACTGCTGCCGAGCAAACAATTGAAAACGCAATAACCGTTTTTAACCTTGAAAGTGATGAACTAAAAGGGCAAATTATCGGTCGGGAAGGAAGAAACATTCGCGCCTTGGAAGCTGCTACCGGCGTTGATTTAGTGATTGACGATACCCCTGAAGCCATCGTACTGAGTTGTTTCGATCCGCTTCGTCGCGAAGTAGCACGCCTATCTCTGCAAAGGTTAGTACAAGATGGACGAATTCACCCAGCTCGTATTGAAGAAGTGGTTGAAAAAACCCGCAAACAATTAGAAGAGCAGATCATGGAGATTGGTGAAAGAACCATTATTGAATTAGGCATTCATGGTTTGCACAAAGATTTAGTACGCATGATTGGCAAAATGCGTTTCCGTTCTTCTTATGGACAAAACCTCCTAATGCACTCAAAAGAAACAGCAAATCTTTGCGGCATTATGGCTGCCGAATTAGGCTTAGGACAAAAGGTGGTAAAGCTTGCTAAACGTGCCGGTTTATTGCACGACATCGGCAAAGTTCCAGATGAAGAAACCGAATTGAGCCACGCACTATTAGGAGCTAAACTGGCAGAAAAATGTGGCGAGCATCCAGCCGTTATCAATGCCATTGGCGCACACCACGACGAAATGGAAATGAGCTTTATTATTTCTCCCATAGTACAAGCTTGTGATGCCATTAGCGGTGCAAGACCCGGCGCACGACGCGAAATGATGCAAAGCTATTTGCAACGAATAAAAGACTTGGAAAACTTAGCAACCGCCTATAATGGTGTAGAAAAAGCATACGCCATTCAAGCCGGACGTGAACTTAGAGTTATTGTAGAAGCTGAAAAGGTTTCAGATACAGAAAGTGACCGACTTTCATTTGAAATTGCCGACAAAATTCAAAAAGAAATGCAATATCCCGGTCAAATAAAAGTTACTGTAATCCGCGAACTAAGAGCCGTAAATATTGCCCGATAACAAACTAAAATTTTAGTTGTCTTCACTTACACTAATAGCTAATGCTACAAACAACCATCAACGAACAAAGAACAATTTCCGTTTCTACATCCGGAAACCAATGGCTACTGAATGAAAGCGAAGTTTCCTTTGATATGCAGCCCTTACCCAATGGTTTAATCAGCATCTTGTATAATGGAAAAAGTTTTACGGCCTTAGTTGAAAAAATAGATCGAAAAACAAAAACATTATGGCTAAACATTAACGGACAAACCTACTCTGTAACAATCAAAGAAGAAATTGATCAATTGCTTAGCAAGATGGGGTTAGACCTGAAAGCCATGCAAAAAACAGAACCCGTAAAGGCACCCATGCCTGGCATGATTTTGAAAGTGTTGGTAGAACCCGGGCAACCTATCAAAAAAGGAGATGCCCTTATCATCTTGGAAGCTATGAAAATGGAAAACAGTTTAAAATCAACTTCTGATGCAACCGTTAAAACAGTGCGTATTTCCGAAAAAACAGCCGTAGAAAAAGGAGCTATTTTGATTGATCTTGAGTAAATAATAACCCAACAGATGCCTCGTTTGATAAGACTGTTTATATGGAGTTTCTTGATTGTTTGCGGTGCTTTTTCGGCACAGGCACAACGATGGTCTTATATCTATATTCAAGGTGATAAGCAAACACCCTTCTATGTAAAATTAGAAGGCGAAATGCTACCCCGTTACAGCAAAAATTACTACATCTTGCCACAATTGGAAGCCGGACCCATTCATGTACAAATCTTGTTTCAACAAAATGAATATCCGGCACAAAACTTCACTGTATTAGTTCCCGAAAACGGGTCTCGCGGTTTTTTGCTGACACGCAAGGAAAACACCTTTTCCCTGTATGATATTCAACAACGGTTCTATCTTTTTCCGGGTGAAGAAGGAGAAGATCATTTACCTGAAATGATTACCATTGCCCCCAAACCTAAAAACATACCCGACACTAAACAAACCAAGACATCAGATACATCCATCACTAATAACCAACCTAAGTTTTTAGATAATGTGGTTTTAGATAATATTCATGCTGTTCAAATTGCTGAAAACAATAACGAACCGAATATTCAACCTAATAAAGAATTTGAAAAAACAGTTTCAACACCTAAAGCTGAAAACCCTAACATTCCAACACCCGCTCAAGAACAACCCACAGTTGTACTTCCGGTTACAACACCCCCCCCCGCAACAACACCAAATGCCGAGCAAAAACCTTTCAATATTGCAGAAGAACAAACTGTTGAAGAAGCCGCTCACAACCAATCAGAAACGGAGGTTCCCGTCGAAACACCACCTGCTACCGTAACTACACAACCCATAGCCTCAACCAACCCACAGTGCCCCAATCCTTTGGAAGACGAAGCTTTCGACAAATTATTTGCAGCTGTTCGTACAAAAAATGATGATGAAAAACGAGCTGCCTTTTTGATGAAGAAAGCAGAGCAAAATTGTTTTTCTTCTCGCCAAGCATTTTTTTTAGCGAAAGAAATGCAACCTGAATCAATGCGTTATTCATTCCTTAAAAAAGCCTATCCACGCATCACCGATCAACAAAATTTTCCGGCATTAGAGGGCTATTTGTTCCAATCCTTAGAATGGAAAAGCTACTTCCGCCTAATCTATCAATAACATGAACACTAAATTTCTTTTCGCATTATCCCTAACTTCAGTTTTATTCTTTTCCTGCAAATCATCAAAAGAAAAACTCATTACCCGAAAGTGGCAAGCAGCAAGAATAGAAAGCCCTGAATTAGATCAGCAAATTGCTTCTTCTCGAATCTTTTTTGATACCGTTGGAAAAAGTACGGATGCCGCAACTAACGAGCAGTTATATGGTGCACGCAATATGGATAGTTTGCGCGTAGAACTCAAAAACCAATTAGACAGCTTCATAGCTATGCAACAAGAAACCGTGTTGCACACTTGGCTCCATTTTTTAAAAAATGGAACCGTAGCAGTTTCATTCAATACTCCGGTAGATACAGTAAAATGGTATTTTGATGATGATGGTAACCTGATGTTAGATGAAATGCAACAGAAAGGAGCCGGAGATAAAATAAAAATGGAAGTACTCGACCTATCCGACACCTTGCTACAACTACGTTTCACAGAAAACGGATTTAGCAGTACTGCTTTTTTTCATCCTGCTACTCCCTAATTCACAATAAAATACCTTATAGATAGCTTCAACTTTGCCAAATGCCTCTTGCCACTTATCTTTGACCTTTTAAAATAAAACTCAAACCACAGTACATGCGAACCATACCTTTTCGTCAAGCACTACGCGAAGCAATGGAAGAAGAAATGCGTCGTGATGACCGCGTTTTTTTGATGGGCGAAGAAGTAGCACAATATAACGGAGCCTACAAAGTAAGTCAAGGAATGTTGGACGAATTCGGTCCTCGTCGCATTATTGATACACCTATTGCCGAACTTGGCTTTGCCGCTATAGGTGTAGGTGCTGCCATGAACGGTGCTCGCCCTATTATTGAGTTTATGACTTGGAATTTTGCAGTGCTACCTCTTGATCAGATTTTAAACCATGCAGCGAAAACACTGTCTATGAGTGGCGGGCATTTTACTTGCCCTATTGTATTTCGTGGACCAAACGGATCAGCCGGACAATTGGGAGCACAACACTCTCAAGCATTTGAGAACTTATATGCCAATATGCCGGGCTTAAAAGTTATTTCAGTTTCCAATCCATACGATGCAAAAGGCTTACTGAAAGCTGCTATACGTGATGAAAACCCTATCGTGTTTATGGAAAGTGAAGTTATGTATGGCGATGTGGGCGAAGTACCTGAAGAAGAATATATCATACCAATAGGTAAAGCTGATATCAAGCGAGCCGGTACAGATGTAACCTTAGTATCCTACAATAAAACGATGAAAGTAGCATTGGGTGCAGCCGATGAACTTTCCAAAGAAGGTATTAGTGCTGAAGTAATAGACCTGAGAACAATTCGCCCACTTGATTGGCATACTATTCTTAATAGTGTCAAAAGAACCAATAGATTGGTAATTGTTGAAGAACAATGGCCATTTGGATCCGTTGGATCTGAAATAGCTTATCGCATCCAAAAAGAAGGGTTTGATTATTTAGATGCACCCATTCGTAGAATTGCCTCGGCAGATGCCAATATGCACTATGCACCCAATTTAGTAGCTGCTTATCTACCTAATATTGAACAAACCGTAAAAACGGTCAAAGAGGTGATGTACGCAACAGGACGTTAAAAAAACGGAGGGTTTGATACCTAAAAACCTTCCGTTTTTTACTCTTTTTATTCATATTCCCCCCCCATCACTCCTTCAAAAACCGAATCGTTTGCTCGCCTATTTTGAGCAGATAAGCACCGGTGGGTAAGGTTTTGATGTCTATCTCGCCGTTGGGATCGGTGTTGCCTTGCAGCACTTGTTTGCCACCCATGTCATACACCGAAAACAGCCCGCTTGGCTGCTCGCTGTAATGTAGCGTACTCTGCGCCGGATTGGGAAAAACCGTAAATGGCTTCATCTTGTTGGGATCATTGACTGATAAGGAATAGCCATTGAAGCCGATGATAAAAGTACCTGAGCCACTAAATATTTGATTTGGGTTAAAGAGAATATCCATGGAATCCTTAAAAAAATCAGTAAATCGTAAATGTGTTGAATCTTTTGAATAATACCAAACCAAATTAAATTCACCTTGCATATAAATATAGTATCGCCCGTCCCATTTTCTAGATAGTTCCACCAACAAGTTTTGGGGTGTATCGTTGGGTAACGGCTTCATGGAATATGGGTAGGGTATCTGCAAAGGTATCTTCATCCATCCCCCTGGACCTATATTTGTTTTAAGTGTAAACAGGCTATCATAAAACACCTG
>JAFDXO010000158.1 GCA_018267925.1 Bacteroidota bacterium
AATCAAGTTGCCTAACTTGATAGTGTAGCTCAACTCCTCTTCACGACATCTCCATACTAACCGGTTTCGTTCAACATGCGGCTTCATTGTCGGTGCTGCGCACCCAACGAAGCCTTAGTTGTTATCTGCTGCCCCTCTTCTCGTTGGTCAATACGCTCCTAAGAATTTGTGTCCGTTGAAGTGAATAAGATGGTCTGGATTATCTGCTATCCATACTTCTGTTTCCCAAGCAATATCCATTGTCCACTTGCGAAATTCTGCCCTTGTTAAAAATGCAGTAACAAAAATTAGTTCGGCTTTGCAATCCTTTAAAAGCTTCTTTAATTCATGCACTCGTATTTCAGACATTGGACCTGAACTGTGAACGGCTTCAATAAGGTAAAGCCAATTATGCTTTTTACTCATCGCAATAATGTCGGGCAACTCGTCATGAGAAAGTTTGAAAAAATTTAGTTCTTTCAATGCAGCTTCGTCAATGTGCAACATTTTATTTGAAGTGTCGCCAATGTAGAGGACTTTGCAGTCACTGCCAAAACGTGGCAGGAATTGTTCAATGATTTCTTTCTGTAAAACATTGTGTTCGCCAAGCGAAAGTTGTAAAGGCTTTCCGTCTGGAAGTGTTACAGGAATTTGCTCAAGATTTCTTTTTCGTGCAAGTAGTTCAGCAAGCGAAGGTTTATTTTTATTGAATGCTTTTAATTTCTTGCTCCATGCTGCTGTGCCATAATTCACTATCAGGTTTCTGAAGGCTGGATGCAAAGCATAGCCTCGTGTTGGGTCATTAGTTGCGGCACTTAAATTGTCGCCGCTATTTACTATAAGGTCGGCAACGACAAGAAGTTTTAAATCTTTACGCCTTATATCGTCATAAGAACCTGGTGAGATTTTTTCTTGAAAATTTTTGTTTACGATTGTAATAATGTCCCTTGTTTTGAGATGCAATTTATCGGAAGCCTTTGTCCAATCTTTAGTTACAGAAGCTACCGCCAAAAAGCATACAGCCATTCTTTCTAATCCTCGTTCGGTCTTTGTATTTACAGGAATGCCAACACTTTCTAAAATGTCAAGTGCTTCGTTTATGATTTTTTGTACTTGCTTTGATTTGGTGCTTTTGGTAATGTATGTTTTCATTCTTAGAATAATGTAAGCACCTTATTTGGTGAGTAATCTTGTTCAATAATTTCTTCGGCTGTATAAAGTTCGCCCAAATTGTAACAGGCTTTCAATGATTGAGCAAGTTGATATGCCAGCAATGGCGGAACTGCATTACCAATTTGATTGAAACGTTGTGTTTCGTTTCCTTCAAACTCAAACCAATCAGGGAAAGTTTGCAATCTTGCAGCCTCTCTGTGCAACAATCTTCTTCGTCTTCCGTCTTTTAGTTTTACTCGTTGCATATCGCCTGTTGCACCTGCAAGATTTCTGCATGTAAGTGTCCTTGCTGGTCTGTCAGCATATAAATCTCTTGGATTTATGCAAGCTGATGCTTTTTCATAATTAGCAACATAAGTATCCATTGAAGCGTTTAAAAATTTGCTTTCAGGTGGAATAGTAAACATTATATCGCCGATAGCTTCGCCAACTGTAACCTTAGATATTTTTGATTTAGGAAACTCAAATTTAGCCCTGTGTCCAAAAACAAAAAGCCTTTCCCTATTTTGTGGCACACCAAAATTCACTGCGTTTAAAAGTTTAAATTCAATGATATATCCTAACTTTTTAAGCTCTTCTAAAACAAGTTCAAAATACCATTTGTTGGTGTATAGCAAACCACGAACATTTTCAAACATGAAAACGCTTGGGTTTAATTTTTTTACAGCGTCTATAAAAATTGGGAAACCGTCTCTTGCATCTTCAAATCCTTTTTGATGTCCGCCAACGCTAAAGGGCTGACAAGGCGGACCTCCAATTATAATTTCAGCTTGCGGATACTCAAAGTCAAGGTCAAGTTTAATAGCAGTACAGTCGCCCGAGAGATTGCGATTGTAAGTCTGTGTAGCGGCATTGTCCATTTCATAACCAATGGTTTTATAACCTGCCGCTTCAAACCCCAGTGATAGTCCGCCACAACCTGCAAACAAGTCCAGAACAACTTGTTTTTCAGTTATTTTAGGCTTTAAAGTCTTATTTATGTAATTAACGTACTCCATATTTTATCGTCTTACAAATATAAAGAATAATGCTAAAAAATTTGTCCCAAAAATAGTAGTGAGTTGACAAGATGTTTATGGTTTTGGGTCTGTCTGCTCAAGTTAGCAGAGTGGTCGTATTGGGGTAGCAGATAACGGTTTAGCAGCTTGGCGAAGTGGCGGAAATCGAAGCACAAATGTTCAGTTTTGTACTAAAGTTCAATCGAAGAACTGCCGTTGAGTTTTGCACTAAACCCGCCATTTTGCCAAACTGCCTGTTACCGGCTGCCTTTCTTTCGTCATAATATCGTTGTTACTTTTTCGTATAAGTCCGGCAAACAGTTTTGTCGCATACGAAATTTTGTTCCGTGATTGTGCCCTGTCCGTGCGTCAAAGTCCACCAAAATA
>JAFDXO010000159.1 GCA_018267925.1 Bacteroidota bacterium
AATCATAAACAACCTAATTAGGTAGCTCAAAATTATTACCATTTTTCTTACAAACCAAAGAAAATCAGTAATTTATTTTTTCAAACCCAATAAAAAAGGGGTAATTATGCGGAGTTAGGGTTTAAAAGCCAATGATGGCAAAGGAATTATTTGCGAAACAGAAGCAGATACAATGAGTGGAGCAAAAAAACAAGATTGGGGTGATTACTCAACCATTCTAAGGTCAGCATTTCACCATGAAACAGTATCAAGTACCCGGAAAACAGACAACCAATATGATGAAATAAACGACCCATGTTTGGCGGTTGCATTAACAGGCACACCTGCACAAGCCCCCAGGTTATTATCATCCGCAGAAGATGGTTTGTTTAGCCGTTTCCTGTTCTATGCTTACAAAAATAAAATTGTTTGGCAAGACCCTTCACCACAGAGCCACACCATTGTTTACAATGACCATTTTGAGGTACTTTCTCAATCAGTGTTAGACATGATTGGTTTTTTTGGAACAGTCGCCAACAGTAGTGCAATTGCAGCCCGAGCAATGGCAGGTATTGAACACAACCTTTTCAGGCATCCTTTCGGAAGTAACCATTTTCACCAGTGAGGAGGCTTCAGGCATTGTGTACCGTTTAGGCTTAATCATGTTCAGACTTTGCATGATATTTTCAGCACTCCGTAAGTTTGAGAATGGAGAAGTTACCGACACCGTATTTTGCACCGATGAAGATTTTAATACAGCCCTTGCCATAGCACAAACTTACCTTCAACATAGCCTGCTAATGTTTAACAACCTGCCCAAGCAGAATGAAGTAATGAGTTTCCAATCAGGCGACAGCAAACGCAAATTCTTTGAAGCCCTGCCGGAAGAGTTCACCCGGAAACAGGCAACAGAGTTAGGCTTACAATTCAAACTTTCAGCCCGTTCAGTTGATGAAATCCTGAAAACGGCTACCGGAGTTTCCCTCACCAAATTAAAGGCGGGTCTGTACCGCAAATCCTAACCTCCTCACCTTTCATGTGTAGGGGTGCAGGTGTGCCTTGCACACTTTGCAGACTTTGCAAGGTTTGCAGCCCTGCCCGTTCCGTCTGGCGGGTTTGCTAATTTTCTTATCAATCCTTTTCAGTTCTTTTCTTATATTTGTCAATATTTGACAAGTCAATAAATTATTACTGTGGCAAATGAGCAAAGCGAATTCGCCAACACAAAAAATAAAATAAAAATTTCGTTGGCAATTGTAGCGTAAGCGGAAATCGCCATTACCAAAGTCAATAAAAAATGCAATGGCAAACCAATTTGGTAGTAAAATAAAAGAGCTTCGGGAGACAAACGGATTGCTCCAAAGGCAGGTGGCATCACAATTAGAAATTGATACACCCATGCTTAGTAAAATTGAAAGAGGGGAACGAAAAGCCAAGAAGGAACAGGTACTTCAATTTGCAAAGCTGTACAAAGCGGATAATAACGAATTACTGACACTTTGGTTAGCCGACCAGATTTATGACGTAATCAAAGATGAAGATGTAGCATCAAAGGCAATGGATGTTGCCCAGGAGGAACTGAAAATAAAATCAAAACGAACTAAAAAGAAATAACTGCATGAGTTTAAATACACAATACTTACAGCCCATTATCAACTTTCTTTGGACGGTTGCAGATGATGTTTTGGTAAACACTTACCAAAAGGGGAAATACAAAGATGTTATTCTTCCAATGGTTGTTATTCGCAGGCTTGATTTGTTATTAGAACCCAGTAAAGAACAGGTTTTAAAAACCTTTGGCGAATACAAAGACAAGCTGCAAAACCTTGACAGCTTGCTCACCAACAGTAAACACGGCTCAGGTTTGGCATTTTACAATACCTCACCATTCACACTTAAAAAGTTGTTGCAAGACCCCAAAAATTTACGTTCCAATTTTGAAAACTATCTCAATGGCTTTTCTGAAAATGTGCAGGATATTATTAAGCAATTCAAATTCCGCAATGAAATAGAAACATTGGATGAAGCTGATATTTTATTCTCACTCATTGAAAAATTTTGCTCCCCAAAAGTAGAATTGCATCCCGATAAATTACCCCCGTTGGCAATGGGCTATGTGTACGAGGATTTAGTAAGACGGTTCAATGAAGAAAACAACGAAGAAGCCGGGGAACACTTTACACCAAGAGAAATAATTGATTTAATGACACACCTTGTGTTCCTTCCGGTAAAGGATAAAATACAACAAGGCACTTACTTGGTTTACGACCCTTGCGTGGGAAGCGGAGGTATGCTCACTATTGCAAAGAATTTTATTCTTAATCCTGATGGTTTAATTAAGAGTAAATCCACCGTTCATTTGTACGGGCAGGAAAGCACTCCTTTTATTTATGCAACATGCAAGAGTGATATGCTGATAAAAGGCGAAGACCCTAATAAAATTGCCTACGGCAGCACATTAAGTGCTTATGGCTTTGACAATGATTTAAAGTTTGATTTCATGCTCACCAACCCCCCTTATGGTAAAACATGGGCACCGGATAAAAAAGCGTTGAGTATAGGGGAAAAAGGGAAGATAATTGACAAGAGGTTTAGAGTAGGCACAAGCCGTGTAAATGACGGGCAGTTGATGTTTGTGTTGCACATGCTCAGTAAAATGAAAGATACTGAATTAGGTAGCCGTATTGCATCAGTTCATAACGGCTCTGCATTGTTCACAGGCGATGCAGGACAAGGCGAAAGTGAAATAAGAAAACACATCATGGAAAATGATTTGCTGGAAGCCATTGTAGCATTACCAAACGATATGTTTTACAATACAGGTATTCCCACTTACATTTTTCTTTTCACCAACCGCAAAGCCAAACACCGTAAAGGGAAAGTGCAGCTGATAAACGCAACCTCTGAAAAATTCTATTACAAAATGCGGAAGCCATTAGGTAAAAAAAGAGTAGAGTTTTCAATTCAACACATCCCGGTAATAGAAAAAATGTTTTTGGATTTTGAAGAAAACGAATACAGTAAAATATTTGATAACAAAGATTTTGGCTACTACCAAATTACGGTGAACAGACCGGAGAGAGATGAAAACGGGAACATTGTTTACGCAAGCAAAGGCAAACCAAAAGCCGACAGCAAATTGAAGGACACGGAGAACATTCCTTTGAAAGAAGACATACAGGAGTTTTTTGAAAGAGAAGTATTGCCGTTTGCACCTGACCTGCCCGCCCAAACGCCTGTTAAGGGAGAGTTTTGCATTTATGTTTTAAAATGTGCTGACGGATCATTTTACAAAGGACAAACCAATGATTTTGATAGACGAATGGAAGAACATAGAAAAGGTGAAGTTAGTTGGACATCAAAAAATTTGCCTTTTGAAATCACACACTGGGAAGTTTTTGCAACGAGAGATGAAGCAGTACAACGAGAGAATTATTTAAAATCAGGCAGAGGGAGAGCATGGCTTCAAAAAATGTACGATGAAAAGAAGCTGAAGATCTTTGAGCGGCAGGCGGGTGCCTGGTGGGATGAAAAAGATACCAAAATTGGTTATGAAATAAACTTTGCCAAATACTTCTATAAATACCAGCCGCCACGGGCATTGACTGAAATTGCTAAAGACATTTTTGCAATTGAACAGGAAACCGAAGGATTATTAAAGGAAATAATTGAGTAAATGGAATCAACTAAAGATTTAATAGAAAAACTGAACCTGAGTGATGAATGCACTACTATAGAAGCTAAAAAAGCTACTAACATTCATCGTTCTGTGTTGGAAACGGTTTGTGCATTTTCCAATGAGCCGGGCTTAGGTGGCGGCAATATTTTGCTGGGTGTGGAAAGGGAAGAAAATTCTTTATTTCCTATCTACACCGTTTGTGGCGTGGATAATACTGATAAGCTACAGTTAGATTTAAGCACCCAATGTGCCGATATGTTTAACCAGCCTATTCGCCCTGAAATCAGCGTTGACAGCATTAATGGTAAAAATGTAATCAATGTTTTTGTACCCGAATTACCCCAGTCGCAAAAACCTGTTTATTTTAAATCCGATGGGTTGCCCAAAGGGGCTTTTCGCAGAATTGGCTCCAGCGACCAGCGTTGTACAGATGATGACCTCTTTGTTTTTTATAACCAGGAAGATTCTTTAGACAGTAGCATTATTAAAGACACTTCGCTTAATGATATTAGTGAAGAAGCCATTCAGTTATACCGCAATTTGAGAAGTAAGGTTAACCCTTTTGCAGAAGAATTACAATACAACGATACTGAGTTGCTTCAATCGCTGGGTTGCATAAAAAAAGAAAACGAAAACTGGCGGCTCACTTATACAGGCTTATTGGTGTTTGGCAAACGCCAGTCTCATAGAAGGCTGTTGCCTATGGTTCGGGTTGACTATATCCGTGTGCCTGGCAATGAATGGGTAGCCGACCCCGAAAACCGGTTTACTACCATTGATATGCGGGGTCCACTTATTGAATTAGTGCAAAGGGCTTTCAGCGCTATTGCAGATGATTTGCCCAAAGGCTTCCTATTGCCCGAAGGCGAAATACAGGCAGATACGATTGGATTACCCACAAGGGTACTTCGTGAAGCTATCGTTAATGCTTTTATTCATAGAACATACAGGGAAAACCAACCCATTCAAATCATTCGCTATGGCAACCGCCTTGAAATAAAAAACCCCGGCTTTTCACTAAAACCCGAGGAAGAACTTGGCGAACCCGGTTCCAGAAACAGAAACCCTTTTATTGCTGCCATTTTTCACGAAACTAACCTTGCCGAAACAAAAGGCAGCGGCATACGCACCATGAGAAGCCTGATGGAAAAAGCCGCTCTTATGCCACCAACTTTTGAAAGCGACCATGGCAACAACCAGTTCACGGCTCGCCTCTTACTGCACCACTTCCTCAACGAAGAAGACATAAAATGGCTGGCACTTTTCAACGAATATCAATTAGACGACAGCCAAAAAAGGGCTTTGATTTTTGTAAAAGAAACCGGTGCTATTGACAATGCTGCCCATCGCCAGCTTAATGGGATGGACACCCTGCACGCCAGTGCAGACCTGCGAGGGCTTAGAGATAATGAAATCTTACTGCAAAAAGGGAAAGGGCGTTACACCTATTACATCCCCAATCCGGTATGTAAATTTTGGGATGGTATTGCCGGTAAGAGCTTTAGTGAACCAGTTTCCGGTTTTACTGAACCAGCCCCTAACCTTAATGCACCAGTTCAGGGAGAAACTGAACCAGTTGAAGACCTTAGTGAACCAGTTCCCAGCCTTAGTGAACCAGTTCGTTTAGCCTTAGTGAACCAGTTCCCTAAAGAAATAGCTGAAAAGTTAGATATATATACCGGAAGAGTAGCTTCCAAAGACGATTTAGCGGCTTTCATTTGTGAGTTGTGTGGGTATAAAGAGCTGTCAGCAAATGACTTATCTCTATTGCTGTGTAAAAACGAAAAATACCTGCTTTTCAACTTTATTAAACCACTTCGGGAAGCGGGAAAACTGACATACACCCACCCCGAAATGCCCAACCACCCTCAACAGGCTTATAAATCCGTAAAACATGACTGAGGCATTTATACCAAATACCATCCCCCATTTTCTTGGTGAGTTCCCTGCTCACTGGCAAGTGCTACGCATTAAAAACCTGTTTCAGGAAATAGACAGCCGCAGCGAAACTGGCAACGAAGAATTGCTTTCTGTTTCTCATTATACAGGAGTAACATTAAAGAGAGAGAGTTTAGAAAATGAAGATGACCATATTAGCAATGCTGAAAGTTTGGTAGGATATAAATTGGTTGAGAAAAACGATTTGGTTATTAATATCATGTTGGCATGGAATGGCAGTTTAGGCATTTCACCTTTCAATGGAATTACAAGCCCTGCCTATTGTGTGTATAGAATAAAAGGAAACAACAACCCGGATTACTTTGGCTATTTGTTTACCACCAATTTATTTAAAGCAGAGTTTCGCAGAAACAGCACAGGCATTATTGACAGCCGTTTGCGTTTATATTCCGATAAGCTTTTCAGCATCTTTTCAGTTGTGCCACCAAAAGATGAGCAAGACGAAATTGTTCAATACATCAAAGCACAGGAAGAAAAGATAAACCTGTTTATTCAAAAGAAGCAACGGTTTATTGAGTTGCTGAAAGAGCAAAGACAAATTGTAATTCATCAGGTTGTAACAAAAGGAATTAATAGCAATGTAAAAATTAAGCATACAGGTATAGAGTGGTTGGGTGATGTTCCTGAACATTGGGAAATAAGAAGGTTGAAGGAATGTTTAATTGGGAAACTTAAATACGGGGCTAATGAAAGTGGTGAAGAATATAACCCAACATGGTTTCGCTATATCAGAATTACGGATTTTAGTTTAGATGGAAAGTTAGATGATGAAAATAAGCTCTCATTGCCCCCTGAAATCGGAATTGAATATGAATTACATGATGGCGATATTTTATTTGCAAGAAGTGGGGCTACGGTTGGCAAAACATTTCAATTTCATTTTGTAAGCGAAGAAGAGAAATATTGCTATGCAGGCTACTTGATTAAAGCTACACCTGATGAGAATGTAATTTTATCAGATTTCCTTTTTAACTACACTAATTCAAAGGCATTTGAAAATTGGAAAAATTCAATCTTCAATAAAGCAACAATAGAAAACATAGGTGCAGATAAGTATTCAGTATTGAAAATTCCAATTCCACCAATTGAAGAACAAAAGCAAATTGTAAAACACATTAAAACGGAAACTACCACCATAGACACTGCAATCGCCAAAGCTGAAAGAGAAATAGAACTGATAACAGAATACAAACAGGCAATGATTGCAGAAGCTGTGATGGGAAAGAGGTCTGAACTATGATTTTGAATGATTAATTTGATTACCATGATTAACGAGCAATACAAATATTCTGAGCTCACATCCAAAATTATTGGCTGTGCAATGGAAGTACATAAAAGATTAGGAAATGGATTTCAAGAAGTAATTTATCAACGGGCTTTAGCTATTGAAATGGGAATACCCGGTATTAGCTTTAGCAGAGAATTTGAAATGCCCATTTTTTACCGAGAGGAACAAATAGGCTCACGAAGAGTTGATTTTTTAGTTGAGGGCGTTGTGTCGGTAGAGTTAAAGGCAATGACCAAATTAGAAGATGTTCATTTTGCTCAGGCGATAAATTATTTGGAGGCATACAATCTTGAAGTTGGCTTGCTCATCAACTTTGGTGAAACCAGCTTGAATTTTAAACGGTTAACGAACAAGAAGTATAAATCACTACCATCAGCACAATCAAAAAAATCATAGTTCAGACAATAGTAGAGGCAATGATAAGTGAAGCTGTGATGGGAAAAAGAAAAATGTAAAAGTGTAATGAAAAACAGCAGAAGTGATATAAAAAGCGAAACGCCTCTTTTTGAGAGGCGTCAGACCGAGGATACTATCCTTGGTGTTGTTCTTGGTTGCAAATATAATACAACAACATTCAAAATTCTAAATAATGACCATAAAAAATATTTCAGCATAGATGAAAACAGATACATCAGAAAAAGGATTAGAAGCCCATATAACACAGTACTTGTGTTTGGTGAATGGTTTTGAAGAAAGACATTTTAGCAATTACAACCGTGTGGATTGTATAGATGAAGATTTGCTTTTTAATTTCCTGCAAGCCACGCAGGAAAAAGAAGTAATGAAACTGCAAGCCATACATGGCAGCAATTACCGGAGTAAAGTTCTATACAGGCTCAATAATCAAATAAAACTCATTGGCATTATAGAAGTGTTGCGTAAAGGCATTACAGACAATAATATTAAGCTCAGACTTTTTTACGATAAGCCTGTTTCCACCCTCAATGAAAAAGATACAGCTCTTTACAAGCAAAATATATTTTCAGTAACAAGGCAGGTGCATTACAGCACACAAAATGAAAACTCCCTTGATATGATGATTTTCATTAACGGCTTACCCATTATCACATTTGAACTAAAGAACGAACTCACCAAGCAAACGGTAAAAGATGCTATCAAGCAATACAAAATCAACCGTGACCCAAAAGAAGAGTTGTTTCGCTTAGGTCGCTGCATGGTTCACTTTGCAGTGGACGCAGAGCAGGTTTGGATGACAACACATTTAAAAAATGGCAGTACTTGTTTTTTACCATTCAATAAAGGTTACAACAATGGTGCAGGTAATCCACCCAATGACAAAGGCATAAAAACGGATTATCTGTGGAAAGAAATTCTTACAAAAGACAATCTCACTAATATCATTCAAAATTATGTGACATTGTTTGAGGAAGAAGTAGAGAAAATTTTATCTGACGGTAAAATAAAAAAAGAGAAAGTAAAGAAACTCATTTTCCCCCGTTATCATCAACTCAACGCAGTAAACAACCTTTTGCAGAACGCAAAAGAAAACGGTGCAGGCAGACGATATTTAATTCAGCACTCAGCCGGTTCCGGCAAGAGTAATTCAATAAGCTGGTTGGCACATCAGTTAGTTGGATTGTTTGACAAGTCAAACACCAACACTGTTTTTGATACGGTTATTGTTGTTACAGACAGGAAAGTTCTGGATGCTCAAATCAGAAATAACATCAAACAATTTGAGCAGGTAAAAGGAGTGGTGGAAGCAATTACTGAAGGAAGCAAGCAACTCAAAACGGCTTTGGAGGAAGGAAAGAAAATTATTATTACCACCATTCAAAAGTTCCCTTATATCGTAAACGAAATAGGTGAATTACCCGGAAACAAATTTGCCATTATTATTGACGAAGCACACAGCAGCCAAAGCGGAAACACAGCAGGTAAGTTGAATGAAACATTGGCAAAAGATTTTGAGAAAGTAAAGGTAGATGATGATGAATTTGTGTTTGTTGACAAAGACCAGTACGATGAATTGACCACAGAAGATTTAGTAGTAGATATTGTAAAAGGCAGAAAAATGCTTACCAATGCCAGCTACTTTGCTTTTACTGCTACACCTAAAAATAAAACCCTTGAACTCTTTGGAGAGAAATACAATGACAACGGCAAAGAAAAATTCAGGGCATTTCATTTGTACTCCATGAAGCAAGCCATTGAAGAAAATTTCATATTGGATGTATTGCAGAATTATACTACCTATCAAAGTTTTTACGGCTTATACAAGAGAATTGATGAAGACCCACAATTTGATAAAATCAAAGCACAGAAAAAATTAAGAATCTATGTAGAAAGCCACATACAAGCTATTGAGAAGAAAACGGCATTGGTGATAAGCCACTTTATGGAGAGTGTTATCAAACGAAAAAAAATAAATGGCTTAGCTAAAGCAATGTTGGTCACAAGCAGTCGCAGAAATGCAGTAAAGTATAAAAAAGCTTTTGATAAATACTTAGCAGATACAGGCAACCCGTTCAAAGCAATAGTTGCTTTTTCAGGTGATATTGATGGAGAGACAGAAGCATCATTAAACCATTTTCCAAGTGCTTCAATTCCTGATGAGTTTAAAAAGTCAGAATACAGATTTTTGATTGTTGCAAACAAATACCAAACAGGTTTTGACCAACCGCTTTTACATACCATGTATGTAGATAAAAAATTGGGCGGTGTAAATGCAGTTCAAACACTTTCAAGATTGAACCGGACTACATCAGGTAAAACAGAAACTTTCGTGTTGGACTTTGCCAACACATCTGAAGAAATAAAAAAATCATTTGACCCATTTTTTGAAACAACCATTTTGGGCGAAGCCACAGACCCAAATAAATTATTTGACCTTCAATCTGCCTTAGACAGCTTTCAGGTTTACACCCCTGAACAAGTACAGGAGTTTTCAGAAAAACTTATAACCAATGTTCCGGTTGACCAACTGCATAGCATCTTAGATGTAGCAGCCGAAGTTTTCAGAATCAACCTTACAGAAGAACAGCAGGACGATTTCAGGACAAAATGTAAAACCTATGTCCGCTTATATGTATTCCTTGCACAGATAGTTCCTTTCGTTAATCCATACTTAGAAAGGCTTTACCTTTTCTTAAATCACCTGCAAAATAAGTTGGGCAGACAACGGGAGGAAGATTTAGCACAGGGAATTTTGGATAACATTGATATGGAAAATCTTCGCTACCAATTAGATGCAACCACAAACATAATCTTACAGCAAGGTGATGAGTTAAAGCCCATTCCTACTGAAATGAGAACAGGAGCAGCAGAGCCGGAAATGGAATATCTGTCAAATATTGTAAAAGCCTTTAATGATAGGTTCGGCACAACATTCACCAATGAAGATAAAGTCAAAAAAATGTCACAGGATTTAATGCAGGATGTTGCCAATGACCAGGAGTTTGTCAATGCTTTCAAACATTCAGATACACAGAACGCAAAAATCACTTTTGAGGATGTGTTGAAACGTAAACTTATAGACCATATTGAAACCAACTTTGAAGTATTTAAAGAATATCAGGATAACAAGGAGTTCAGGGACTTCTTTGCCGGAACTATGTTTCAGTTAATGCAAAGAGACTTTTTGAAGTACAATACAAATAAATAATAAAAGCAATGGATAATGAGTGATTCACCCCAACATAGCGACATCATATTTTACAACACCCCCACCGGTGATGTGAAAATAGAAGTGATTTTTAATGACGAAACCTTTTGGCTTACTCAAAAACGAATGGCAGAATTGTTTGGTGTGGAAGTTCCTGCCATTAATAAACACCTGAGTAATATTTACGAAACGGGCGAATTGGACGAAAAGGCAACTATTTCCATTTTGGAAACAGTTCAGCAAGAAGGCAGCCGAATGGTAAAACGGAATGTAGAATTTTACAATCTGGATGCCATTATAGCCGTTGGCTACCGGGTAAACAGCCATCAGGCTACCCAGTTCCGTATTTGGGCTACCAAAACCCTTCGGGAGTTCATTATCAAAGGCTTTGTATTGGACGATGAAAGGCTTAAACAGGGCAAACGCTTTGGCAAAGACTACTTTGATGAACTCTTGGAACGTATCAGGGAGATACGAGCAAGTGAAAGGCGTTTTTACCTCAAAATAACCGACATATACGAGCAGTGCAGCATTGATTACAGCAAGGATGCTGAAATAACGCAGAAGTTCTTTAAAACGGTTCAGAACAAATTGCATTGGGCTATTACAGGAAAAACAGCAGCCGAACTAATTGCAGACCGTGCCGATGCCTCACAGCCCAATATGGGCTTAACCACCTGGAAGAATGCACCCAAAGGCAAAGTCTTGAAAACGGACATTGGTACAGCTAAGAACTACTTGCAAGAAAAGGAAATCAAAGAACTTGAACGCATTGTTGCCATGTACCTTGATTTTGCCGAACTGCAAGCCGAAAGACAAATCCCTATGAAAATGGCTGATTGGGTTACACGGTTAGATGCTTTCCTTCAATTCAACGAATACAACATACTCAAAGATGCCGGAAAAGTTAGCCACGATGTAGCAATGAAACTGGCAGAGAAAGAGTACAGCAAATTCAGGGTAATTCAGGACCGCAATTTTGAAAGTGATTTTGACAAGGAAGTGAAAAAGATTACCAACAAACCCAAAAAGAAAAAATGATAGTTAATGATTAATTGTAAATGATAAATTGTAAACGTTGAGCAAAGAAAATGTAATTGTATCGTCCTGAAAAAAGTTTACACATTTTGATTAAAAATCCTGATACAAATTTACACATTTATTTCAATCCTAAATACCGTTTACATTTGTTGAACCGGATGAAGCGGAAACGGG
>JAFDXO010000015.1 GCA_018267925.1 Bacteroidota bacterium
GAAGGCGGTCATGCATTTCAGGACATACAAGGTGATGTATATGAAATGCTGTTGAGTGAAATAGCCACAGCAGGTAAAAACGGACAGTTTCGCACACCAAGACACATTATTAAACTGATGGCTGAATTGGTTGCTCCGCAATTGGGACAACGCATTGCCGACCCTGCTTGCGGCACAGGTGGTTTTTTGTTGGGTGCTTACCAATACATCCTAACTGATTTGGTGCGAAAGAAAGACCCTACCAAGTTGCAGAAAGACGAAGACGGTTTTGAACGTGCTGCCATTAGTGCTGTGCTTACACAGGAGATAAAAAGCATTTTGGATAAAAGCTTTGTGGGGTATGATATAGACACCACGATGGTACGATTGGGTTTGATGAACCTGATGATGCACGGTATAGACGAACCCAAAATTGACTACAAAGACACGCTGAGCAAAAGCTACAATGAAGACAGCCAGTTTGATATTGTATTAGCCAATCCGCCTTTTACAGGAAACATTGACAAAGGCGATATTAACGAAGGGCTGAAACTGCCCACCACCAAAACCGAACTGCTGTTTGTAGAACGTATTTTTAATATGCTGAAAATGGGCGGCACGGCTGCAGTGATTGTGCCAAGTGGTGTAATACAAAACAGCGGTAAAGCATTTGAAGCGGTGCGAAAACTGATTATTGAAAAAGCCGAACTGAAAGCCGTGATAGCAGTGCCAAGTGGTGCATTTAAACCATACGCAGGCGTAAGCACCGCTATTTTGGTTTTTACCAAAGGTGGCGAAACCAACCATGTGTGGTTTTACGACATGCAGGCAGACGGCTACACCTTAGACGATAAGCGAAACAAAATTGCCGAAAGCGACCTGCCCGACATTGTGCAACGCTACAAAACAAGAGATGCCAAGAAAGACAGCGATAGAAAGCAGAAATACTTTATGGTGGCAAAAAAGGAGATTGTAGATAATGGTTATGATTTGAATTTGAATACTTATAAAGAAGAAGATTATGAAGAAGTGGAATACGAAAAGCCCGCACTAATAATTAATAAATTGGAAGTATTAGAAATGGATATTCAAAACGGATTAACTAATTTAAAAGGTTTCTTGTAATGAAGTTTTCTAACAGATTGTTAAGCGAAGTCGCATTCTTTCAAGAAGGACCTGGAGTTAGGAAATTTCAGTTCAGAAACGAAGGAGTTAAGCTATTGAATGTCGGCAACATAAATAAGGGTGTGCTGGACACAAGCACAACCAAACTCTATATTTCGGAGGAAGAAGCATACGGAAAATACAAACACTTTTTAGTTGATGAAGGAGACTTATTAATCGCAAGTTCTGGTATTGTGGTTGACAATTTTCACAACAAAATTGCTTACGTAAAGAAAGAACATTTGCCACTTTGCCTGAACACAAGCACGATAAGATTTAAGACTTTGGATGAAAATGTTTTTAGTCTAGATTATTTAAAGTTTTATCTAAAAACAACTCATTTTAAAAACCAACTAAGAAAATTAATCACTGGTGCAGCACAGTTAAATTTTGGTCCGTCACACTTAAAGAAAATTACTTTACCCGTTCCCCCACTTCCCGACCAACTCCACATCGCCAACCTTTTAAGGAAAGCCGAAAACCTGATTGCCCAACGCAAAGAAAGCATCCGCCTGCTGGATGAATTTTTGAAAAGCACGTTTTTGGAGATGTTTGGAAATGTAACTCGAAATGAAAAAGGTTTTGAAAAAATAAAATTTGGAAAAGTTGCAAAGAATGAAAACTCTAAAAGGGTTCCTGTAAAGCAAGGCGACCGAGATAAGCGGGAAGGAATTTATCCTTACTATGGTGCAACAGGAGTAATTGACACGATAGACGATTACAAATTTGATGGAGAATATTTGTTGATAGCTGAAGATGGTAAAAATCTCCTATTCAGAAGGAAGAATAACGCATTCATTGCAACTGGAAAATTCTGGGTAAATAACCATGCACATGTTCTTTCATACAATGGAGTTTGCAATCTAAGGTATTTGGAATTCTTTTTAAATAGCATTGATTTCCGTCCTTACATTTCCGGCATTGACCAAGTAAAGTTAAATAAGGAAAACCTTGATAAAATTCCTGTTCCTGTTCCACCCCTCACACTCCAAACCCAATTCGCCCAAATCGTAGAAAAAACAGAAGCCCTCAAAACCCGATACCAACAAAGCTTGCAAGAGTTAGAGAATTTATATGGCAGTTTAAGCCAAAAGGCGTTTAGGGGGGAGTTGATTAAATATTGAGCTTATGTCAGAGATTAAACAAAATATTGTCCTTAATTTTTTACCGCTTAATGAGCAGGATTTTTCATTTACGGTTTATCGCAGATTAGTTGAGCACCAAGAAAAAAAATGGTCAGATAACATAAGAAGATACAATTTGCCAAGAAACCAAGGAGAATCGGAAAACTTCACCAGTTATTGGGTAAGTTTTAGTCAGTTTGAGAATTCCGAATCGTTCACAATTGAGGCAAACACAAATAACTATTTAACTGAATGGTATATTCATTTATTATTACACCAAAGGATAAACGAGCAACAATCAATAAAAAAATATAATCACAGAAGTGATTTTAATGAGCTACGCACATATTTTGAAATTGAACGCTTTCCCGAAGGTACTAGGTCAGTTTGGCTAGAACCCTATTTTCTCAAAAAGAAACACAAACTCGGTTTTCTTATAGGTTTTCGATTTTTTCTCAATAAGAATCAGCCATTTAATAAAAGAGTGCAGCAACTCTCTTTTAGTCTCGACAATGACGGTAGAAGTAATAAGAACTTCCATATTGACAGTTTTAAGTATTTCAAAGAGTTTATTGGCAGATTAAATAATTCCATCAATCCATTAGCCAACAGCATTTCAATATCACAATCATTTAAACCTATAGAAAGTGATTTACTTGCAACTAAAATCTATGAGTTTGCATACGGTAAAACTTCAAATTCCCAATTCAACGGCATTATGTCCAATGGGCCATTTCAGCAAGTAAACAACAACTTGCAATATGTCTTCTTGTTTCGTGAAGCCGAAAAGCCTTTGATGATAGAACTAATGAAGGCTTTAAATGGAGATAAATACAATACTTTCAAGGGTCTTGAAAAATTCAAACTCCCAAGAATTACTCCAAAAGAAAATCTAACTGCCATCCGAATTACAGATTTTTCAAATGAAGAAATTGAAAAGGCAATTGCAGAAATACCAACACAAGGAAATAGAATTGTGATTTCAGCTTTTCCAAGAAGCGAAGAACGTTTTTACTACTCGCTAAAAAACAGCTGCCTTAAAGACAACATCTTGCTACAGGTAATTCATAATGAAACCATATTGAATGAATATATTTTCAAATGGTCTGTATCAAGTATTGGTTTACAAATATTCTCAAAATTAGGCGGTACTCCTTGGTTGGTTAAATCAACCCAACAAGAAACGTTGATGATTGGGATTGGTCATTCACAAAGTCGTAATCCAGATACCAATCAAATTCAAAGATTCTACGCTTATTCAGTTCTAGTCGAATCTACAGGGAAATTTGTCTCAATTAAACCTTTGGCTAATCATTCAAACAAAAGCGAATATCTTAAAGAGATAGCAACTAATGTGGCTGCATTAATTGAGGAAAATCAGTCATATTCCAAAATAGCATTTCATCTACCGTACAAAATAAAACAGGAGGAAATCGATACAATTAAAGAAGTTATTCAACAAAAAAATAGTTCCGTTTCAGTTGCACTGATTAGAATTAATGACACTTCAAAATTTCTTGGATTTAACACATTGCAGAATAGTCTTGCACCTTATGAAAGCACATTTGCAGAACTAAGTTATCACGAATTTTTAGTTTGGACAGAAGGCTTAAACTTTCACTCTCCAAACGCAAATAAAAGGTATGCTCACCCTTTATTAATTGAATTTTTATATCCACGAGGAAATGATGTGAATCATTCTGAACATCTTCAAGAAATTTTAAACCTTTCAGGTGCAAATTTCAGAGGGTTCAACGCTAAAGCCTTGCCAGTTTCATTGTTTTACCCAAAACTAATTTCTGATTTCAATAAAAATTTCAATGATTTTGATTTGGAACAAGTAATTACAGATAATAACAAACCTTGGTTTTTATAATATGTTAGTTAGGGACAACGATATAATTTTTATCCTTGGTGCAGGTGCTAGTGCTGATGCCGGTATTCCTGTAATTTCAAAAATGCAAGATGATGTTGAGAAATTTATTTCTGAAAAGCCTGATTGGAAAGAGTTCAATAATCTTTACTGCCTTATAAAAGCTAGCTACGAGTATTCATATCAAATTCAAGGAAAAAAGGGCAATTGGAATTTGGAAGTTTTACTCAACATTTTGAGCGAACTTTCAAAGAAGGAAGAACACCCTCTTTATCCTTTCATAGGCTCTTGGAATGTGAAATTTGATGAAGTAATAAAAGATGATTTCACCTTAATAAGCAAGTTTAGTAATAAGATTCGTTCTAAATTGGTTGAATGGGTAAAGATTGACAACAGCAAAAGGCAGCTTATTGGCTACTTTAGGAAGTTTTTGGAATTACGTAATGAACTTACATTTCCATTACATATTTTCTCATTGAATTATGACCTATGTGTTGAATTAGCATTAAAAGACACATTAATTGAAAGAGGTTTTGAAACAGAAGAAAATGGCAATTGGAACTACAGACGATTTATTATCACTGATGAAGAAGCCGATATCTTTCTATATAAGCTGCACGGTTCCGTTGATTGGGAAAGAGATGAAAAAACTAAAAAATTGAGTTTCTCAAATGGAGAATCAAGCAATCCCGATTGGATTTTTGGAACACAATATAAGATGCAATACATCGACCCGTACTTGTTTCTATTTTCAGAATTCAGAAGAAAAATATTTGAATCGAAAATGATTGTAAGTATTGGATATAGCTTTTATGACGAACATATAAATGGTGTAATTTCAGATGCATTGAGGGATAATTCTGAAAGAAAACTTTTATCTGTTTCGTTAAAATTGCCAAAAGATGAAATTGAAAAAAGGCCAAACATTGACAATCAAATCATAAACCAGATTATCTCAATTTCAGACAAGAAAGCAAGAGAATTTTTAGAAGCAGATTTAACGAAAGACTATTTGAACCAGTATTTTGAGAATGAAGAGTTATAAATACAGCCAATGCACAGGTGTAAGCACATTTGCAAGCCCCGCAAGCCCAAGCACAGACCAAAGCTCGCAAAAGAGCTTCCACCTTTCCCATGCAAACAAAATTGAATTAAAAAAATCTCCTCCCTTTCTGAAAATAAAAATTACCCAACCGCACAGACCAACACGACAATGACAGTAAACCTCTACAACGAAAATGGTTTGCAACAGTTGACAGACAGAAGGCCTACTGGTAAGCGAGTAGGCGGCTGCGCCAGAGACTGACGGAGTGCACCTCGCACGCCACTAAGCGTACGGGTCGCGTACTTAGCGGTTCACAGATAGATGGGTTTAGTGTTGTGTAAACTTCCAACAAGTTGACATATCC
>JAFDXO010000160.1 GCA_018267925.1 Bacteroidota bacterium
CTCTACCATTCGTAGGTAAGTTTCGCAACAGTCAAAACTATAATGAAATAGTTGCTGATATTAGAAATACACTTGGGTTAAATAATGAATGGGCAAGTTCTTTTAAAACCTGGCAAGAAGCCTTAGACCATTTAGCTCAAAAAATAGAAGACATCGGAATAACAATAGTATTTAATGGTGTTGTTGAAAATAATACAAGTAGACCGATAAGTGTTGATGAATGTAGAGGCTTTGTGCTTGTTGACCCTGTTGCGCCTTTCATGTTCATCAACAATTCTGATGGGAAAGCGGCTCAACTCTTTACTATAATACATGAACTTGCCCATATTTGGACTGGACATAGTGCAGGCTTCGACTTTCGGCAACTTCTTCCAGCTAACGACCCTATCGAACTACTTTGCGACAAAGTATCTGCAGAGTTTTTGGTTCCTGCCGAAGCTTTTGTAAAAGTTTGGAAGGTCAAACCAAATATTGCAAATACAGCAAGATATTTTAAAGTAAGTGAAATAGTTATCGCAAGAAGAGCATTGGACTTAGGTTATTTAACTAAAGCTGAATTTTTCGCTTTCTACAATGAATATTCTAATCGAGAGTTTCTTAAAAAAGAAAATCAAGGCGATGGCGGTAATTTTTATGCTACTGCAAAAAAGAGAATCGGTCTCACTTTTGCCGCACACGTTAATCAAGCTGTAAAATCTGGCAAACTTTTATATAGAGATGCATATAAATTAACCAGCCTGAAAGGTGATACCTATCAGACATTCTTCACTAAACACTTTTAACTGCTATGAGTGTTTACGTTGTTGACAGTAACTTTTTCATACAAGCACATCGAGCAAGCTATCCATTAGATGTTGCCACAAGTTTTTGGAGTAAAGTGATACAACTTGCAGAAGATGGGAAAATAGTAAGTATTGATAAAGTGAAGAATGAAATATTCAAGAATGAAGATGACCTAAAACAGTGGTGTGAGATTAATTTGCCAGACAATTTCTTTAAAGATACTTCTACAATTATACCTCAATATTCACAAGTTGCTACATGGGCAGCATCAAAAAGCGGACACTACCTGCCTAATGCTTTGGCAGAATTCTTAGACGCTGATGAAGCTGACGCATGGTTAATAGCATATGCGTTAGTAGACCCAACTCAACATATTTTAGTAACTCATGAATTAAGTGAACCCAATAGAAAGAATAAAGTAAAAATTCCTGATGTCTGCATTGCAAATGGTGTGCAATATTGTAATACTATTGAAATGCTCCGACAACTTGGCGAAAGATTTTAACTCTGTGATAGAAGCACGAACCGCCAACAAAAGTATTTGCAAAAGCAGGGCTGGACATTGTAACATCAGGTATGTGCAAGCATCAGCAGCGGTTCGGGCTCGACATTCAATGTTCAGCTTTAGTTCATAACTTCAACAACATATTTTCAAATGGGCATTTGTACCGGTCTGGACAATCAATGAATTCCCTGCCTTCGCAAATACTCGAACGTTAGCGGCAATGCTTAGACGGCAGCGCAAACTTAAAACTGACTGTAAGAAGCAAACGAAATGAACACACAATTTTGGTATTTTCTACTGACAGGTAAGCATAACGAACAGACGGGTGTGTTCGCTAATTTTTACACTTACGGACAGGATTTCGGTGAGGCGCTTGAGCGAACAAAACTTCTTGCGAAAGAAACACAGAGTATTATTGACAGTGAAGCAATTGAAGCTTGCCGACTTGACAATCTTGAAGAGTTTGAAATACCTGAAGACGCAGTTGAGGTAGACAAGGGTGTTTATATGAAAGCCGCTTTGCACACTTACCCGTTGACGGATACTGAACAATCTTTTATTCCGCCAACTGGAATTGTAAATTCCGCTCATGTTGACCCACTGTTCCGGGATGTTGACCCACCCCCTGTACTATTCGGAAATTTGAAAGAGCTGTTTGAGGTAAAAATAGTGTTTTTATAAACCTACCTGTCCGGTAGGCAGGGTTGGTTTTTCTTTTTTTCTTCTCATAGAGCCCCCTTTTAATTCTATCCTTAAAGCGTCGGCTGACAATCTGTCCATAATGGCGTCTGCCAGAGTTGGGTCGCTGATATAATCATACCATTTGGCTACGGGAAGCTGGGAAGTAATGATGATTGATTTTTTAGCATACCTGTCTTCGAGTAATTGTAAGAGTGTAAGCCTGATTTCCTGGGTTAGGGTTTGCAGGCCAAAGTCGTCGAGTATAATCAGGGTCTGTCTTTCCAGGTGGTTTAATAATTTGATATAAGAGCCATCAAGTTTTGAAAGGGTTATCTTTTCAATAAACCGGTTCATGTTCAGGTAGGTGGTCTTGTATCCCAATAAACAAGCCTGGTATCCAAGTGCACAGGCTAAAAAACTTTTTCCGCAGCCGGTAGCGCCGGTGATAAGAATGTTTTGTCCCTGGGTGAGATAAGTACATTCTGCAAGAACGGCCAACTGCTGGCGGGTAAGGTTTCTGGCTACAGAACACTCTACCTGTTCCGGTGTGGCAGGCAGCCTTAATTTTGCCAACTTTAGATAATAAGTTGTCTTTTCATTTGCTCTGTGCTGTTTTTCTGATTGTAGTAAATGGGCCAGTAGTTCCTGTCCTTCAAGCTGGTGGTTCAGGGGTTGTTCCAATTGCGATTTGTAAGCATGGTACATTCCTCCAAGCCGTAGCTCGTGCATTTGTTCTAAGGTTTGTGTTGTTGTCATTTTGATGGATGATTAAGTGGTTAATAAAAAAGTTATTGATAATGATCCCTTCCCCGGATATTTTCATGTTGGGCAATAGCAGATACCGGGTTGTCAAATAAAGAAGTTTGTTTGTCCAATCCGTTTTTTAAAATATTTTTTATCATGGTATAGTTTACCCTTGTTCCGAGTAAAGCCCTGCTACATGCGTTTTGTAATCTTTCGGCACTATACTTTTTTGCAAGCATCAGCATACCATGACAGGATTTATAATTTTGTACTTCATAACTGTTGGAAGCAAGAATCAATTCCGCAGCTTTTACAACCGGCTCTCCCAGCCTTGTAGCTTGGCTGAGAAGGTCTTCTTTGGTCCATCCTTTTATTTCTTTCATCTTTTGATGGTGAGGTGGCATGTGTTCCAAAACAGTGTGATAAACTTCCTTGTGGAACCCGTGTGTGTGAAAGGCTATGCGTTCTGTCTGATCATAAATCTCTACAGTCCTGTCATCATAAAGCGCTTTTACTTTTTTGCCGGTATATTGATAAGGAACACTATAGTATTTTTTGGTTTCTGAAAGTTGTACATGATAGTTGCGCTGTACGGTAAGGATAGCTACTCTTTTAAAAGAGAAGCGATGAGGTGGTAGTGGCTGCAATAAACTTTTTTCCTCCCTGCCGAAGTAATTAAACCGGCTATAACCAGACCTTTTATACGCTTTATGATTGAGTAAATCCAATTGTTCACGGATGGATTTATTCAATGCCGTTATTGAACCAAAAACCTGGTTTCTCAACGGAGCATAAATATGGATGTAAACAATTTTTACTGCACCTTCTACCATTGCCTTATCCCGGGGGCTATAGGGGCGGGTAGCGCTGAAAGTAGTTTGATAATGTTCACTAAGCTGATAACATATCTCTGTAAACTCCGGCTCGTACCGGTCAGTACGTGTAACCAGCGTACGCATATTATCGCCAAGAATGGTTTTGGAAGTACCGCCAAAATAGAGGAGCATCGCATTAATGCAGCTTACAAAATCAGCCGTTTTTTGAGAAGCCACTGCCAAACAAAATATAAGACCACTGAAGGGAAGAATAGCTACAAAAACTTCACATGGTATTACCTCACCGGTATCCATATCGGTATAATGAAGTTTCTTGCCGGCAAAGTCAATCATCATCAAATCCCCGGACTCATATTCAAGGTGCATAGTAGCATCCTTTTGTTTTAGGCATGAAGCTATATGATAGCAAAACTGGCTATAACCATAACCCCCGGGGTAGCGTTGCAGATATTCTTTCCAGAGAACACCTCTTGTTACCCCTGTTTTATTTAGTTCACTGAGATTGATTTTTATGTAATCCTGCAGTTGCTCAAGGCGTAATTTTTGATTAATGCGTTCCTCATTATTGGGGTAGGCTACCTCAGCCAGTGCGGTTGTATCGCTGGTAATGCATGGGGCTGCTTTGGCAAAGGGTTTGATATATTTTTTTACACTATTACGGCTTACGCCTGTTCTGTGGGCAATCTCCCGGATTGAAATACCCTGGTTATGAAGTTGTAGAATTTGTTTGATTTGTTCCATTCTAATCGGTTTTTGAGCCATGCTTCTTTGAATTAAATTTTAAAAAAAGAAGCAAGGTTATGTACAAACCGCTCTAATGAAAAAAACCGAATAGGTGGGTCAACATGCCGGAATGGCACACTGAAAAGAATTTTTTAAAGGGGGTCAGTTTTCCGGAAAAACAGATAAACAATTTCTGAATTTTTCCGTAAGGCGCTTTAAAAAAGTATCAAAAAGGGGGTAGGTCAACATCCCGGAATGGTGGGTCAACATAAAACGGAATGGTGGGTCAACATGATCCGGAATCTCCACTGGAATAATAAAATCAACTGACGATGATGAGTTTGACTACGAACTTATCACAGACGCTTTCGTTGCATTCAACAAAGATGAAAATGGCATTTTTGAATTTGAGTTAGTTGCTGACAAATCAAAACTCATTGACACTTTTATAAAGGCAATTAATTTTCTTCCAAGCGTTGACGGCTTTTGGATTTACATTTGGAATCATTGGGACGACAACAAAACGGAATTGTGGGCAGGTAAAAATATTGCAGATAAAAAAGATGCTGTTGACTTTTTGTTGCGAAACAAATCAGACACACTTGAAAACGGCTTTCTTGATTGCGTTGTTCATTGCAAAATTGGTGAAACTAATTTGACACTTGACGACCACAAGAAAATTCAGCTTCATACGAAAGACCAAAACTTATTTGATGACTTTGGAGGGAAAATTTCTGACTTAGGTTTCAAGCAGACAAAAGAGTTTTACAATTTGGAGTTCGGCTATCATCATTATCATTACAAACCAGCGGACAGTTTAAGCAGAGATGATTTTAAAGGACTTCTGCGAAATAATGGCTTTGAAAAAATTGACGAGTGGGATTGACAGGAAACGACTACGGACGAACAATAGCACATGCCGCTAACATTGCATTGGCGAATATGGCGGGCCGACGGAAGAACAATCGGCTGTACATCGCTATTCGGCTTCAGCTCCAGCCGACGAATATAACCGAGCAACAGAATAAACAATGAACTTTATATCTTTGCCCAGCTTTGGTTCTGGCGGACGGAACACAGAATACCGCCACATCGCCAATGCTTTACCGTTA
>JAFDXO010000161.1 GCA_018267925.1 Bacteroidota bacterium
AAAAATCCGTTGTTGCCGCTACGAAGTATCTAAGGACAACGCTACAAAACCCCCTATAGTGTCCACTCATTTGTGTCGCTGAACAACGAATAGCAAAAAGCCCTGAGCCAACGCTCAGGGCTTTCCCTTCATCAGGGCTTTCTTCTATTCGTCAGAATGTTAGCGGTTCGTTGTTTTTATTCTGTATAATGAGCAAACATTTTATTTACCTTTCCTTGTTCGTCAAAAAACATCACTTCTATTGCTTTCTTCCCCATAATAGATTTATAATATAAAGCAACAGAGTTAACTGAAAATGTCACTTCATAAAGTTCAAAAAATAAATCTGGAAATTTTATAAGTGCTTTTTTCCAATAATCTGATACTAAATCCTTTCCTTTTAGCGTACCATTTTCTAGGCCAAGAGCTAATTTTATCATTGGTGTTGTTACTTCAATGTCTTCTGAATAATGAGATAAAATATCATCAAGATTGTGAGAGTTCCACGATTTTATCCAATCGTTAGCAAAATTTTCTTTATTCATAATCGTTAATTTTTAATATTTTTTCTATTTTGAATGTTGATTTTCCCTTACTTAATTAAAAGCGTTTGTTTATTTAAATTATCAATACTCTATTGTTTTTTCAAAACAAATACTGTCTGTTATGTTTACATATTGACCATAATTAGATATTATTTTAAAACTATTTTTTTCATACAGACTAATGGCTTCAGACATTTTATTCCCTGTTTCTAAAATACATTTTTTGTAGCCTAGTTCTTTTGCCCAAATTTCCAATTCTTGTAAAACTTTAGTCGCAATACCTTTTCCTCGATTTCCTAATGGAACATACATTCTCTTTATTTCCATAGTATTATCGTCATATTTTTTCATTGCACCACAACCAACTGCTTGATGATTTTCATATATAATTATGACATTTTTTATTTCGTCAATTTTGTTAAACTGAACAAAAAAATCATTTACTACCCCGTTTCTTTTTTCTAAATCTTTGTTCAACATTAATACTAATTGTTGAAAATCCGTATTGTCTGAATTTGTTCTTTTTAATGTAAGCATTTTTTTTAATTAGTTAATACTTTTTTAGATTGTTTAAATTCTTCTATGTCGTGATATCCAAAAATTTCAATCTCGGGATGTTCATTCATAAGATTCCGAATTTTATCTAGGTTCTTAATTCTTAAGTTATTGTCGTCAGCTCTTATTTTAGCTAATTCATTTACAGGGTGCAAATTATCTGAAAGTTCTATTCGCATATAATATGCATCTGCAATATAAAACAGCCATTTGTTTTTCACTTTAATTGCAACTCCGCAATGTCCAAGTGTATGTCCAAAAAGTGGAATGAGTAGAATTTCAGTTTTGATATTGGTGTTAATTTTACGTGCTTCAAATCCGAACCAAAAAAGGTCGGATTTTTCATATGTTTTGATAATTGGATTATGGGCTAAAGGGATTTTCAAATATCTTTGATTTCCTGAATTAAAATTGTTTAACTCTTCAATGCTAATATGAACAGTAGCTCTCGGAAAGTCAGCAAGTCCACCGATATGGTCATTGTCAAGATGTGAAATGATGCAATCAGTTACATTATTTGGGTCAAGATTTAATTTTTCAATTTGTCGTATTAATGTTTGATTTTCATCGAAATCATAACCCACTATTTCAATTAACTCTTGTCCAATTCTTTCTATTGGATTTATAGTGTCTAAAAGTCCAATACCTGTGTCTACAACTACATAATTGTCATTATCTTGAATTAATAAACAATGTCCGCAAACATTATCATTGATTGGCGAAACAATTTTAACGCAGTTTAAATGGTGTATTAGAGTCATATTTTGGGGCTTACTTTATAAAATATCTATTGTTAAATAGAGAGGTTTAAGTTATTTTGTTCTTTAAGTGAATTAGTAATTTAAATATGAATTCTTGGTTGCCGCACTACAATGACCGCTAACGGTTTGCAGCTACCCGAAGGTGGCGATTTCGAAGCACTTCACTGTCAACTAAGCACAAACTTTGATAGAAGCACAAAGCTTGATTTAACCACTGAACCGCCACTTTTGGGTAGGTGCTGTTATGGGCTGGCTTTCTTCTGTCCGTTGTCTTGTTAGTCATCATTTAAATTTGGTCTTGAGGTCTATAATGCAATGGTGATTTCTGAACTTTTTTTCTTGTCAATTTATATTTGTCTTTTACTTTTTCTACAAGTGTCTTAAACCAATCAGGCGAGTCAGGTGCTACATAAATATTTTCAAGAAAGTGATTTAGGTTGACTTTTATCCAAACTCCTTTTTTTACAACTTCTATATTTTCATTATTCGTGTCGGTCAATTCAGTTGTGTCTATTAAACCACGAAGTTCATGTTCATGCTCAAATGAATTACGTTTATAAATAAATGGAAAGTAAATGTCTGATTCTGGTATCCAATCTTTCTCGTAGTCAATGTATTTTACCATTCCTAATTTAACGATGTCAGGTAATGCTCGTTTATACTTTGAAAATGTTGTCTGAATGCAAATTGCTTCATTTGATTTTGCATAAAGTCGCCACATAGCTGCTGATTCATTTTTATTCATGTGCCAGCAGTTTACAAATATGTTTGGTCTGCGTCTTCTAATTTCCTTTGTCAAACTACCCAAAGCCGATTTGTTTTTTGCTCGTGCATAAACAAAGTTTCTGATTTTACGATTTGCATTAGATAGTTCGCCTTCATAAGGGTCTCCAAGGTCGTCTACTTGAGGAAAGAATAAAGCACCTTTCTCAAGCATGTAAACAAATTTCGTAAAGTCCATATATCGCCAAATTTTTACAGAACTGTCTGCTGGCTCCTCAAACAAACTTGGAATACCTGTCTCGGCTTCTTTGTCCATTTGTTGTTTGGCTTCAATTGCCATTTGTTTGGCTTCTTCAAAACCATATTTATTTACATGAAATCTTCTTGTATTCTGTCGATTATTGTAATAGCCGATAGCTTGCCAAACTTGTGCTTTGTTACCATTTTTTCGTTTTTCATAAGTTAAGCTTACTCCTGGTATTTCTGATTTTGAAAACCTGTCCGTTAATTCTATATTGTTATCTGCAATGAATTTGTCACGATATGCAATTGCAACTTTTAATGCTTTGTCAACACCGCCAAATTTTTTAAAACTGAAGTTTTTCGTATGAGTAGGTTGTCCTTTACCCGGTCGGATTTGAAACATCCAAGCTCTTTCGTATTTACGAATATGGTGAAGGTCTGGTATGATTGTCTTACTACTCATGTGTCTGTTTACTTTGTCGTGTTAAGCTTGCCCATAACGTCCTGCGGCTTGACGCAGGCAGGGATTAAAAGTACTAAAGCCGAACGAAGATTCAAAGACCGGCCAAACTACAAACGCTGCACAAAGTACGAACGCCCTGCTTGCGCTCAAACCGCTTG
>JAFDXO010000162.1 GCA_018267925.1 Bacteroidota bacterium
CGGCAAGCGCATCAAGACAATCGCGCAAAAATAACTACTATGCTATCCACCTGCTTGGCAGCCACAACCGCAGCAGCTTGGCTTCAGAATTTATTACAATAAGATAACTAAATTAGAACTACGCCCAGAATAGTTGATAAAAAATGTAAGCGGTGCAAGTCTTGTACGGTCATAATTGACAGCAGCAGTTAAAATTTCAGGTGATCCAAGTTTCCCATTATAAATTGTTGTGCCAAATTTTCCCCCACCATTAAAAACGCTCCATTGATCTGTTGAGTCGAAATCGTTGACACGAGTAGGGTAAAAATCTTCCGTTACGGTTGGTTCTCCAAAAGTGCCAACTAACCGGATTCTTGCTTCATTGCCTTCACCAACTATTTCGGCATCTGCCAGCAAAAATTTGACTTCATTGCCCAAACCTGTTTGGAAAGATTTAAGGGAAGCACGTAGAGAATTAAACCCTTGAGCAAGGGAAGAGATACTCATTTTTCCCTCGGCATCCGGAGCTACATCCAGCATCAAGGTATCGTTTTTATCTTCTACTACTGCCGGATTGAGGCGAGCAAAATAATAGTTGAATGTGTTTTCCAGCAAGCTATTGGCTTGCTCCATGCTTACCGAATGTGGAAAAAGGGTAGTGGTAGCAGTAGGTTCTACCGAAATAGTATTGCAATAGTCGTAAAAATTCCCAACCGATGCAACTATCGAGTCAGATTCTACATTGGATAGTGTTCGTGCTTTCAGGGTTGGTGTTTCGGGATGAACGGTACTTTTTTGGCAACCCATCATTGAAATGCCAAGGCTAAGAGCTAATGTACACATTGCCCCCCCCCTTAATTTGTTTGATAGTGTAATGTTTCATGATTTTCATTTTTTGTTGCAGTGAAGTTAAAAGTTGTTTTTTTATTTTCCAAATATTCTTGAAAAAAATTCAAACGCTTAATCAAAATTAAAGGTATCTCTATACAGAGATGCCAATTTAAAAAGTGGCACGATTAAATCAATCTTTTGGTATCGGAATAATTGAACTCAATGCAAATCCTTATCAAAGTAAAGTGCTTTATCCTCCTGTTTTTGTTATTTGGACTTTAAGACTATTGACAAACTTTGCAAGATGAATAAAGAGTTCGAAAAGTTCATCGAGCAAACAGAAAAACTTATGACTGCAAGTGAAAATTATATTTCAGGAGCAGAAAAAGAATTGGATGACCACGAAGTAGTAGCGTAGCTAATTTTGCGACAGCTTTTTTGAAAACGATACAGAGGTAAATAAATATCGTAAGGAGAAACATATTCCAACAAACGAAGATGGCAATATTTAAGCTACATTTTTCTTTATACGGTGAAAAAATAAAATAATCACCGCAAATTTGCGGTAAATAATTACTATATTTATCGCAAATTATATTTAGAACAATGGCAAAATACATTTATGAACATAAGGACTGGACAGATTTCACTTGGCTGGATAAAGTCATAAATGTCGTCTTTGGCGAAGTCCGCTTAATGCAAGGCAAAATCATCGGACAAATGAACGCTTTGGGATTTTCTGCCAAAGAAGAAGCAACACTTACGGCATTAACTTTAGATGTCGTAAAATCATCGGAAATAGAAGGCGAATTGCTCAATTATGACCAAGTGCGTTCGTCCATCGCAAGGCGTTTGGGTATTAATACGGCAGGACTTTTGCCGAGTAGTCGTCATATTGAAGGTATCGTAGAAATGATGCTTGATACTACACAACGACATACTTTACCACTTACAGAGAAGCGTTTGTTTGGTTGGCACGCAGCACTTTTCCCAACAGGACACAGCGGACCTTATGAAATTGAAACCGGCAAATATCGAACAGGCGAAATGCAGATAGTTTCGGGAGCAATGGGCAAAGAAAAAGTACATTATAAAGCTGTTAAACCAGAATTGGTAAAAGAAGAAATGGACAAATTTCTATGTTGGTTCAATAACGATAACACGCTCGACCCCGTTTTGAAAGCCGCTATTGCTCACTTTTGGTTTATCATCATTCACCCTTTTGATGATGGAAATGGAAGAATTGGACGAGCCATAACCGATATGTTACTTGCTCGTGCAGAAAATAGTGGCGAACGTTTTTATAGTATGTCAAGCCAAATTTTGACCGAACGGAAACAATATTACGAAGTATTACAAAAAGTACAACACAGTTCGGGTGACATCACTGAATGGCTCGATTGGTTTTTACATTGTCTGAAAAACGCCATGCTTTCTACCGAGAACACCATGCAAAAAATATTGCAAAAAGCTGAATTCTGGAAACTGTACGAAGACACTCCGTTAAACGAAAGACAACGTCTTATAATCAACAAACTTTTTGACGGATTTGAAGGTAAATTACAAACTTCAAAATGGGCAAAAATTACCAAAACATCTACTGACACTGCTTTGAGAGATATTAAAGACTTAATAGAAAAAGGTGTTTTACAACAAACAAATGAAAGTGGACGAAACGTAAACTATGAACTGACAAACTTTAAAAGAGAGTAAACCTCTTCCCAATGCTGGTTTAGCAATAAAAGGTATCATCTGCAAAAAAACAGTTTGAAATTTCCCAAATGGAAGCCGACCACATCACACCTTGACATGAGTGAGGAAAAACAACCGAAGAAAACAGCCAAATGTTGTGTAAAGATGATAATCGTAGGAAATAGGGGAATTAAGCTAAAAACGAACGAAAGTAATTTTTACTTCTATTGATGCAACGAGGGTAAATTTTTCGTATTTTTACCCTCGTATTAGAAACGAGAGTAAAATTTACACTTGAACAAAATTTATGTTGAGCCTGTCGAAATATGAGCAAATTTGACAAAAATATACCGTACAACGACCTGCCTTTATTGCCACCAAATGCAGATATAGAAACAAAAGAAATACTTCGTAAAACGATTTCGGCAGGTAGAGCATTGGCTCAACTGAACGGAACTTTGAAGAACTTACCAAACCCAACTTTGTTTTTAGACACCATTTATTTACAAGAAGCAAAAGCAAGTTCGGAGGTGGAAAATATCATCACAACCAATGACGAACTTTACAAATCGTTAGTTGCCGACAGAAAAGTTGAAAATTCAGCAACCAAAGAAGTTTTGAGTTATAAAGAAGCACTTTGGTTGGGTTTGGAGCAATTAAAGAAAAAACCATTTATCACAACCACTCTTTGTATAAACATTGTTCAATGTATCAAACAAAATTCTTCTTCAATTCGGGTTACACCCGGAACAACTTTGAGCAACACAAAAGGCGAAATAATTTATACACCACCAAGTGGCGAAAATGTCATTCGTGAAAAATTGGCAAATTTGGAAACGTTCATCAATGAAGATGATACAATTGACCCACTAATAAAAATGGCGTTAATGCACTATCAATTTGAGGCAATCCACCCTTTTGCAGACGGAAACGGAAGAACAGGGCGAATTTTATTGTTGTTGTATCTCAAACTTTCGGGCTTACTTGATACACCAGCCATTTATTTAAGTGAATACATCATCAAAAACAAAGCGGATTATTACAAAAGTTTGCGTAGTGTAACCGAAAAAAACGATTGGAAAAACTACATTTTGTATATGTTGGATATGATTGAAGAAACTTCGGCACGAGGATTGGAACGTTGGAATAAAATCACAACAGTCATAGACAAAACCGCAGAAGAAATAAAAACAAAATTGCCAAAAATATATTCCAAAGATTTGATTGAAATTTTGTTTCGTTTGCCTTACACCAAACGCCAACACTTGATTGATGAAAATATCGGAAATCCGAAAACAGTTGGAAATTATTTAATAGCATTGGAAGAAAACGGGTTTTTAAAGTCGGAAAAAGTCGGCAAAGAGAAATTATATTTGAATGAAAGACTGCTGAAAATTTTAGAAAATCACTACCGTCCGATAAAACCGACAGTTAATGCAAAAAGATGTTTAACTACCTGAATATCAGGTGGTATATTTTTGTTGAGAGTGGTTTTTAAAAAGTAAGCCCTCTAACCAGAGGGACAAAAAAGGCTTAACTGTTCCAAGTTTGTTTGCTTTCTCTGCCAGTCTTTTTCCGGATTTTCCAGAAAACGGTAA
>JAFDXO010000163.1 GCA_018267925.1 Bacteroidota bacterium
ATGGGCAGAAAAGCATTGCAAGGCAACACTGCCGGCGATGCCATACCTGTCAATACCCTACCGCCGGGCATGTATCTGCTCCGCTTTATGCAGGGTGCGGTGCAGCAACAGATAAAGTTTATGAAAGAGTAATGGCACAGTTTTATAACGCCAAGGCAAAGAATAAATTTAATATAACTATTCTACCTGCAATGTTATCGAGCTAAAACAGCATTAGTAGTATGGTAGAGCCGCATCATAGCGAGGGGATGTGCCTCCTCGCTATTAATATTACGTTCTATTAGCGAGGGGCGATACCGCCTCGCTATGAGAGATTACGCCCTTTCAGGGCTAAACCATGATATCCGCTAACGAGGGGTGTAGCCCATCGGGATATAGATGGAGTTAAAACAAAAGATCAGAGGCGGCTAAAGCCGCCTCTGATCTTTTAAAAATGTTCACACAGTTTATTGTTTTCTATGCAGTTTTTCTAACTACCAAACTTTGGCACGTTCATTTGTAGGGCGATACATTTTATCACCGGGCTTTACGCCAAATGCGGAATAGAACTCAGTCATGTTGCTCAATGGTCCGTTACAACGCCATTCGTTAGGAGAGTGTGGATCTGTAACGATGCGAGAAGCCATTTCTTCCGGGCGAGTGTTAGCACGCCAAACTTGTGCCCAACTAAGGAAAAAACGCTGATCGGGCGTGAATCCATCTATTTTATTATTACTTTTTCCTTCGGGCGTTTTTTTGAATGCTTCGTATGCAATGGCAAGCCCACCAAGGTCTGCGAGATTTTCGCCCAAAGTAAGTTCCCCATTCACGTGAACCGTATCTAACACCGTATAGCTGTTGAATTGCTTTACTACGACATCTGTTTTTGAAGTAAATTTCTTAGCATCTTCTTCTGTCCACCAATCTTTCAGGTTTCCATCTGCGTCATATTGCCTTCCTTGATCGTCAAATCCATGTGTCATTTCATGACCAATTACAGCCCCAATTCCGCCATAGTTTACGGCATCATCCGCTTTAAAATCAAAGAATGGATATTGTAAAATACCGGCAGGGAAAACGATTTCATTAAAAGCCGGATTGTAGTAGGCATTCACGGTTGGCGGTGTCATCCCCCACTCTGTTCTGTCAACTGGTTTTCCAAGCTTAGAGATATTGTAATCATACTCGAATGCAGATGCTGCCAAAACGTTTTTCAAATAATCATTGTCAACAATTGACAGTTTAGAATAGTCTTTCCATTTGTCCGGATAGCCAATTTTCTTCATGAATGTATTAAGCTTACCAATTGCTTTTATTTTGGTAGCTGCACTCATCCAATCAAGTCGGTTAATGCGATCTGCATACGTTTGTTGAAGGTTATTAACCAAAGTAAGCATCCGTTTTTTAGCTTCTGGCTTAAAGTTCTTTGCCACATACATTTGCCCCAGCAATTCACCTACCGAGCCATCAATTACGCCTAAAACTCTTTTCCAACGGGGCTTTTGTTCTTGTTGTCCTCGAACCGTTTTGCCATAAAAATCAAAACGAGCTTCATCAAATTCTTTGCTTAAATAAGGAGCAAGGTCGCTCACCAAATGGAATTGTAAATATTTTTTCCAAGTAGTCAAATCGGTTTCTTTCAACTGTTTGGCAAATTCTTGAAAGAACAAAGGCTGCCCAACTATGATTTCATTTTGTCCGGTTACTTTCATGGTAGCCAGCATATCTCTCCAGTTGATGCCGGGAGTTTCGGCTGTTAGTTTGGCAAGGTCATATTTGTTATACAACTTGTATGGGTCGCGCATTTCCACTCGTGTCATGGAAGCTGCTGCCAGCTTACTTTCCAGATCATAAATTTTTTCTGCCGTCTTTTCAGGAGTGCCTTCTTTCATCAAGGTTAGAATCTTGGCAACATAGACCTTATAGGCATTTCGGATTTTTTCGCTGCGAGGATCTTTTTTGAAATAATAATCCCTATCGGGTAATCCTAATCCCCCTTGAAACAATTGAGGAATCATGACGGTAACATTCTTGTCGTCTGGCGATACATAAAAGCCAAAGACTTGGCCGGAGCCTTGAGAATGTTCAAATGCAATTTCTTTTAGAATTGCTTGCTGATCTTTAATATTGGCAATGCGGTTTAAATGCTCTTGCAAAGGCTTTAATCCTTCCTTGTTGATTAATGCTTCATTCATGCCACTCCTATAAAATGCGCCTACTTTCCAATCGGCACTTTGGTGGTCTGCATTTGTTTTTTGAGCAGCTTCTTCCAGAAGTTTATGTAAGGCTGCATAGTTGTTTTCTTGCAATTCATTAAAGCTACCCCAACGAGTTTCACTGGCCGGAATTGGATTATTTTTAAGCCAAGTACCATTTGCATAAAGAAAGAAGTTGTCGCCTGGGCGAATATTTTTATCCATGTTTGCCGGGTCGAGCAATTTGCGCTCTGCACCTGTTACGCCGGCATCTTTACCTCCTGCAATGGCGGATTGGGTGCAAGCAAACAAGGCAGCACCTGCGATTAAGGAATGTTTAAACTGCATTTATTGATTTTATGTGTTTGAAAATATTGGACGCAAATTTAGTGAATAGCCTTGCGGTACAATTCATATAATGAAGTTAAAATAAGCCATGAGAGTAGTTCAATATTTTTATCCAGAATGGTTTGTGTTGATTTGACGGACTTCACTTATGCTGGGAAAAAGATAAACTCTCTTATTTTGAAGATCACGGCACTTGGTGCGAGTCCGATTATGCTCAATGATTTCAAAGCTGCGCTTGTCTTCTGTTTCAAAACGTTGACCATGTTTCATTTCTGATAAGAGTTTAAACCCTGCTTTTCTTTCATCATAGCGATATAAAGCTTTGAAAAGTGTAGGATCTGTACAAGTGCTTGCAGCAGGATTGTGCAAATAGGCCAGCAAAGCTGTTTCTACATCTTTTGGAAAAAAATTTTGTCCAATAAAAGGAATCATGATGTGCCTAAATTGGGTTTTCCATTCTTTTCCATGGGGTGCAACCTTTCCCTTAAAATGAACAAACACCATTAAATGTGCAATTTCATGCAAAAGGGTGATCAGAAAACTATACGGATTTAGGTTTACGTTGATGCTGATTCGATGAAACGGATACTCTCGTGTTGGGTGGCGATAATCTCCCAAAACTGATTTTCTTTCGTTGGTTAAGGTTAGATGAATAGTGTGTGTTTGAAAATAAGGAGCTATCAGCAAAAAACTGCCTTCTGGAATAAAACGTTGTAGCAGATGAAGAGAAGTCTCTTGTTTGGGCATAAAACTATTTCTCTTGTTTTGCCATTTTGCTAAGCATCCATACCTCAACAATTGTATAAACAGCATAAATGGCAAATAGCATGAATAGGCTTGGCTTATGAATATCTTTTCGATTGAGCAAAGCATAGATAAGCACACCAGAAATACACACAATCAATTTTAGAAAGGTAGCACTATTTACACCCTGCACAAAAGCCTGTGGGCGTTCATTAATAGATTTTTTTACGATAAAAAAAGAGAGTAAAGAAAGTGCAGCCATGATGACATTGCCTCCCATCAATACATTGAATCGGAATGTCGGAACATATAGTTTCAAGACATAAAACCCGATTGTTAGAGCTACAAATAAGATGATTGTAACAAGGATAAATTTCGACTTCATTTTTGGGGTTTGTTAAACTCTCGTATTAGTTGCCACAAAGACATGCTCAATGCAAGCAGAGGCAACAAAATTAAGAACAAAGGGAATTTCCAACCAATCCACTTAAAATCAATTTTCCAACCCAACCATACTGCTATCAATAGCATGACCATCCATTGAGATGCCAATCCGGCAAAGCGCATTGTATTGCTTTTTGAATTTTTGTTTTTATTCATCGCCGCTTCTTAGCTTGTTCTTTTTTTACGGATTTTATAGCTTGTTCTTTGATAATTTCAGGTGCTGGCAAAATTGAGTTCATCTCATCTCGGTTTGCTTTATCAACATCTAATAAAGTAGTATCTTTTATGCCATCAAATTTACCGACTACTACATTTTTCAAATTTGTCGTGTAGGTCTCTTGTGCTTGCACTAAATCAGACAAAGAGTCAACGTTCTGCTTAAGCCTCACTACAGCATGATAATTTGCATTGTTGGCATATCCCGGAATGTAGTACTTCAAGGGTGTAAACAGTAGTATGAAAACGGTGATGGTAACAGTTAATACAAACATAGTGCTAAAGAAAATGTACAATCTTCCTTTAGTTAAACGAAAGGTTGCCACTTCCTCCAATGAATCGTCATTGATAAAAACTACTCGATACTGAGCGTCTAATCGCTTAAACAAGGTGGGTCGTCGAGATAAACGAGGTTTCGGAAACTTCATTTTCAACATTTATAGTTTGTGCATTAAAAGACAGTATAGAAACGGCTTTTGCGAATATAAGCTTTTCATAATAGTCCATTAGTTTAATTCAACTTTAAATTCACAACCATCCAAATTTTCAATGTATTGAATGATTTCATCGCTAATACCAAATTTCAAACTTGAGTTTTTCAGTTTAATGCTTTCATTTTGGGTTTTGTCAGAAACATGAAAGCATAATTCTGTTTTGCCGGGATATTGTTTAATTAAACTGGTTAATTCTTCTACTACCGTTTCAGTGAGCTTGTACAAAGGGATCAAAATATGAAATCGTTTGGTCAGAATATTGCGCACGTTTTCCAACAATATCATTTGTTGGGGCTTTATTTCCCACTTGTCAAAATGTTCATTTTTTTGACACACGGCTTGAATCATAACAGGTTGACCATTTGAAATAAATGGTGCAAATTTTAAATAGTCGTCTTTCCAAAAATTAATTTCTAAATGACCTGTATAATCGTTGATGGTAAGTTTACCAAACTTCGCGCCTTTCTTGGTTGTAAGATGTGCCGCATCAGTCAAAAAACCGGCTATTCTAAAACTTTGTGGTTTGTTTAATTCAATTGAATTGATCGGATTGAAACCATAATTATTCATTTCAAACCTAAAGCTATCTAAAGGATGTGCACTGAGAAAAATGCCAATCACTTCTTTTTCTTTGTCAAGCAATTCAGCCAATGACCATGGCTCACAATTGGGGATAGCAGGTGATTTAATTTCCGGCATTTGTGAATCTCCAAATAAGCTATTGATATTTGCCGTTGTATTTGCCTGACATTGGCTTCCGAAAGCAACCAGCCTTTCTAACCCTGTTTTGGGATCGGTAGCAGGCGCATAAAAATATTGTGCTCGGTGCATTTCTTTAAAACAATCTAAGGCACCTGCAAAAATCAATCCTTCTAAAGTTCTTTTATTGACGGTTCGTTGGTTGATCCGCTTAACGAAATCGAAGACAGAAACGAATATTCCATACTTTTCTCTTTCGGCTATAATATCTTCCACAGCGGCTTCTCCCACTCCTTTAATAGCATTAAGCCCAAAGCGAACGATTCCCGAATTATTTACTGAAAAACCCTTTAAGGATTCGTTTACGTCCGGACCAAGCACTTGCAAACCCATTCGCTGACACTCTTCCATGTAGAACTTTATTTTGTCAATATTGTTCTGGTTATTGAGTACCGCTGCCATGTATTCTGATGGGTAGTGTGCTTTTAAATAAGCTGTTTGATAGGCAACTATGGCATAACAAGTAGAATGTGATTTATTAAAAGCATATTGTGCAAAGGCTTCCCAATCCGACCAAATTTTGTTGAGTTTATCTTCCGGATGACCTTTTTCCATGGCTCCCTTCACAAACTTTCCCTTCATTTTGTCGAGGACTTCAATTTGCTTTTTACCCATTGCTTTTCGCAACACATCCGCATCTCCCTTACTAAAGCCGGCTAATTTTTGAGACAATAACATCACCTGCTCTTGATATACAGTGATGCCATAAGTGTCATCCAAATATTCCTCCATTTCAGGCAAATCATAGCTAATTGCTTCCAATCCATGTTTGCGTTTAATGAAGTTGGGTATATATTCTATTGGACCTGGACGATATAGGGCATTCATAGCAATCAAGTCGGCAAACTTATCTGGTTTGAGGTCTCGTAAATACTTTTGCATTCCAATACTTTCAAACTGGAAAGTGCCATTCGTTTCGCCTCTTTGATACAGTTCAAATGTTTTTACATCATCTAACGGAAGGTTATCTAAATCAATAGAAATGTCATAATTTCTTTTGATCAGGATAAGGGCATCTTTTAAAATTGTCAGCGTTTTAAGACCTAAAAAGTCCATCTTAATTACACCTGCATTTTCAATTACATTCCCTTCATATTGTGTGATCAGAAGTTCAACATCTTTGTTAGCCGAAACCGGAATCAATTCCGAAAGATCTTTTGGTGCAATGATAATACCGGCAGCATGAATACCCGTATTTCTTACAGAGCCTTCTAATTTATATGCTTCTCTTAAAACACGTCCTTCGAATCGAGTTTCATCTTGATAATAATCTCGCAATATTTGTGCTTGATCTAACGCAGTGGTATCTAACCCTTCTTTTTCTTCCAATGAATTTTCACCTTTTAAAGGTGCAGTCAAAACTCGCTTTAAAGAAATGCCCGGCTTATCGGGAACCAATTTTGCTAAAGCATTTGCATCTTGAAGCGGTAAATCAAGAACCCGAGCTACATCTTTGATAGACATTTTAGCTGCCATGGTTCCATAGGTAATGATGTGTGCAACTTGATTCTTGCCATACTTCTCCACCACATACTTGATTACTTTATCGCGTCCTTCATCATCAAAATCAGTGTCTATATCCGGCATGCTCTTTCGTTCCGGATTCAGAAATCGTTCAAAAAGCAAGTTGTATTTTATGGGATCAATATTGGTGATGCCGGTACAATAAGCAACAACCGATCCGGCTGCCGAACCACGACCCGGCCCAATGAACACACCTAAGTCACGACCAGCTTTGATAAAATCAGATACAATCAGAAAATAACCTGCAAAGCCCATCGTTTTGATGGTAAACAACTCAAACTGAATTCTTTCTTCAATAACTGCCGTCAATTCTACATATCGTTCTTTGGCACCCTTCCAAGTGAGGTGTTCTAAATAAGCATCTTGGTTATCATTAAACTCAGCTGGAACCTTAAAGTGAGGCAGTAAAATATCTCGATCTAATCGTAAAGCTTTAACTTTATCCACAATGCGATTGGTATTATCTATCGCTTCGGGCAAATCAGCAAAAAGTGTGGACATTTCGACCGTGTTTTTAAAATAAAACTGATCGTTGTAAAAAGCAAAACGAGTATTTTTTGGACGTTGTTCATTATCATCTGCAAAGTCCTTAGAGCTGGGCGTGCTTTGCTTTTCATTCGTGTTGATGCACAGTAAAATGTCGTGAGCATTGGCATCTGCTTGATCTACATAATGCGAATCGTTTGAAGCGATGATAGGTACATTATATTTCCGCGCAAACTTTACCAACACATCATTGACCAACTTTTGTTCGGGCATGTTGTGTCGTTGAAATTCAACATAATAATCCTCACCAAAAACATCTAACCACCACTTAAATTCTACTTCGGCGGCTTCTTCCCCTTTTCGTAAAATAGTTCGCGGCACACTTGCCCCGATGCAACAAGTCGTAGCAATCAATCCTTCATGATATTGCAACACCAATTCTTTATCTATGCGTGGATATTTGCCATAAAGCCCTTCCATAAAACCTAATGAACATAGCTTGACAAGATTTTTATAGCCAACTTCATCTTTAGCTAAAAAAAGCTGGTGAAATCGTTCATCTTTTTCTTCGCGTGAAAATTGTCTTTTGTGTCTATTGTTCACTAAATAAAACTCACAACCAATGATCGGTTTTACTACCGGTTCTGTTATGTCTATTCCATCAGGAGTTTTGCCTATTGTTTTTTTGTTTTTCCAAGCTTGAGCTACAAATTCAAACACGCCATACATGTTACCATGATCGGTAATTGCTATGGCAGGCATTTCATCTTTTTGAGCTTTAGCGAATAGGTTTGGAATGGACGAAGCGCCATCTAATAGTGAAAACTGAGTATGGTTGTGTAAATGAGAAAACTTCATGACAAGGCACCCTCCCTTAAGATTTTAAACAAAGGCTACAAAATAAACGAAAACAATGCTTCTAAAACGTGATAATTATCCACTCTTTCAGCTCCGTAAATAAAGACAAGAACAACTCAAGGCAAAACTCACTCTTTGAGCTTTTTTCATGCTTCATAATGAACTTGTACACTGTTTAAAACAAAACAAAATTTCCCTATTGACGATAAAAATATCACCATAAGAAAAGATTATGCTAAAAAGTGCATGTATGTACATACATTTGCAGTATGAAGTTAGAAGATGCGCTAAAAAGCACTCGTTTTGAAAGTGAGCGTCAAAAAGCCACCCTCAACATAGTATATACTGCCTATTGGATAAAATGCCACTTTAGCAATGCCATAAAGGAACTGGGACTTACAATGGAACAATTTAACGTAATGCGTATTCTACGAGGAAAACATCCAAATGCCATGTGCGTAAGAGACATCGGCAATAGAATGGTAGAAACAAGTTCAAATGTACCCCGCATTATAGATCGTTTAGTTGCAAAAAACATGGTAAATAGAACTACTTCAAAATCTGACAAAAGAGAAACTTTAATTGAATTGACTGAACATGGTTTATCTCAATTGGATATTGCCAGTAAACTGGTGTCTCAAACGACCAATCAAATAATAGGGATTTCTGAAGTTGAAGCACAAACCTTAAATACAATTCTTGAAAAAGTTAGATTAATAGATTAATAAATAAAAAAAAACATGAAAAGAACTTGGAAAATTGACACGGCTCATAGTGAAGTACAATTCAAAGTGCGCCACATGATGATTTCAAACGTAACCGGTAATTTCAGCTCATTTGATTCTACCGTTACAACAGATAATGACGACTTTAAAACTGCACAAGCACGATTTGAGGCAGACCTTAGCTCCATCTCCACCAATAATGAGCAACGAGACAATCACTTGCGAACATCAGATTTTTTTGATGCGGCTAACCATCCTAAGTTAGAATTTGTAAGCAAGAAAATGGAACAAATTGATGAGGAGAACTTTTTGTTGACAGGCGATCTTACTATTCGAGGCACCACAAAACCCATTACTTTAAAAGTAGAATTTGGAGGCACTACCTTAGATCCTTGGGGAAATACTCGAGTTGGTTTTTCTATTGAAGGGAAATTAAATCGTAAAGAATATGGGCTAAACTGGAGTGCTATGACCGAAGCAGGTGGCATGGTTGTAAGCGATGAAGTTAGACTGTTTGTAAATGCAGAATTTATCAAACAAAGCGCATAGAATCAGCACAATTCATTCATTTAAAACCAAATATATAAGGCTGCTCGGTATAAGGAGTAGCCTTTTGTATTATGGATTAACAACCAATGTAACTAAAGCAAACTTAATAAATATCATTGTTGTCCGATAAACAAGAAGTCAAATTAATGACTTCTTGAAAGTCATCGTAAATTTGTGTTTAGAAACAATAAATATGAGAAAAAATTAATCATTTTTAGATTCACTCGGTTTTCGGATAGTTGATTTCATTAATTGATGTCATAAGCTTACAGGTAATGGTATGGGTATTTCCGGAGGCGGGGATTTTTAGCATGACCTGTCACGCCCAAGCGGGAAAAGTTTAATCGAAGCCATTTCCTTCCAATCTTGCCAAACTATTTGTTGCGGCTGGTGTTCTGTCATCCGTGTCTGTAAACTGCTGTCATTGTTGAGTTTGTTGGCTGCTGCCTTAGTCATGTAACTTTGTCCATTTATTGTAATGTTCTTGAATTGGTCCATGATTAACTGTTTCTCTGTCTGTCCCTAAGCTTGCCCCGTAAAAATGTTTTAAGTCTGCAAGAAGTTCTTCCCCTTTTAAAACATAATAGTCGGGTTGAATGTCATTTGAGTTTAGATATACGAATATGTAAATAAATTCTTTCTTTAGTCTTGCAGTTTTTAAGGTGAAGCAGTTTGGTTTTTTTCTTAACGTCTTTACTTCGATTTGGAATATTTTGTCGTTCGCCTGATTAGTTGCAAACAAATCAATGCCTTTCGCATTTCCTAATGATATTGAAACTTGGAAGTTTCGTTTTGCAAGCTCTGCTGCCACAAAGAATTCACCGGAAATTCCTGTAAGTTGATTTTCAATTTTTATGTCCATAAACTGTTTGCTGAAATCGTCAATGATTATCTTTTTTGTGCAATTAAAATTTTAAAGCCACTCTTGCCTGGTTCAGTCAAAGGAACTTCTTCAGTCATTATGACCATTTTATCAGAAGAGTAAGTTGTTATCTGCCCACCATATTCATTTTCCTTTTCGTTCGTAATTTCAAAATTTTGATTTTTAATCTCAGTACTAATTTTGAAGAAATGGTTTTTGCTAAAAGTGAGGTATTCTAAAATGTACTTTTTATAATGATAAGTTAAGAGTTCCTTTTGGGTTTCTTCATTGTCCTTTATAAAATAAATTTCTTCATTATCAGAGCCTTTAAGCTTCCAATTTTTATTTGTCGTCTTAAGATAAGCTGCTATGGTTTTACTATCAAGGTTGTCAGAATTTATTAGGGCAATTAAATCTTCTAAGTCAAGAAAATCTTTTGAGATAATTACTTTTTCTGTCCTTGCCTCTTTTGTATCTTCAACTTCGTTTGCTACAACACCGTTGTCCACTTTAGGTGTGTCGGATTTAATTGCTTCGTTAGTGTTACAACTAAATAGAATAAGTGCTAAACCAACTGAAAAAATCGAAAATTTTCCGTCCATATTTTTATTCGCTTTAAACAGTGAGTGTCTGTAATTGATGTTTTGAGTTTAAGACTGTGTCAAAAAGGTAGCAGCTAACGTTTTAGGTATTTCCGGAGGCGGGGATTTTTAGCATGACCTGTCCCGCCCAAGCGGGAAAAGTTTAATCGAAGAACGAACTTTAAATTTACCGAAAACTTTCAATTGAAGCAATTTAATCGCCATTTTGCCAAACTGTTATAGGACGTTTTATTATTCAACATATGTTTCCATTATCACGTTTTTCACGGCTTCAATTTCAGAGGATGTCAGATTACCTAATTTCTTTACAATTCTTGTTCTGTCCACTGTTCTGATTTGGTCTATAACTATCCAACCTTTTTTCTTTGTTTGCTTTATTTCAACTCTTGTCGGATAAACTTTTGAGTTACTTGTAAGTGGTGCAACAACGATTGTTTGAAGATATTTGTTCATTTCGTTTGGGGAAATAACAGCACATGATCGAGTTTTTTTCATTTCGCTTCCAATAGTTGGGTCAAGATTTACCAACACCAATTCGTATTGCATTATTTCCATTCTTCAAAAGCTTCGTCTTCAAAAATGTCGTCAATCAACAAATTGTCATCTCCATTTTTGTGCATTTTTTTGAATGATTTTTCCCAACCTTTTCTCGGAACTGATTTTGGTTTTAAGATAATTCTTCCTTTTTCCAAAATCAGCTCTAACGTGTCGCTAATATTGTATTGTTCCAAAATGGCTTTTGATAATCTGATGCCTTTTGAATTTCCGATATTGATTACTGGAATTTCCATAAAAACATATTCTGTGATTACAAAGTAATTACTTTTGAGTGAGAAAAACAAATTTTTGGTTGAATTTTATACCCAGTCAGTTTTGTTAATAATTTTTCAAAGTGTCTTGTCCTGATATAGGTAGTCTGCAGTTTGCTAATTTATTTAGACAAATTCACTATTTTTTGTTCAATTGTCAGTTCGTCTGCCTATGATTTGCGGGACAGTCGATAAAATGGCAGGTAATGGTATAGGCATTTCCGGAGGCGGGGATTTTTAGCATAACCTGTCCCGCCTTAGCGGGAAAAGTTCAATCGAAGAACGAATGTTGAACCTTGCACAAATGTCCAATCGAAGCCGTTCAGCCCCGCTTCCCGAAGAGTCGGGACAAGTCTTGGCAATACCTTGTTAGCTACAGCCGTATTTATTCCATTGTAAACCATTCTGTATTTAAGGTCGCTGTAAATTGTGCGAACGTCATAAAGTTAATAAAATTGTCGTAATATTTTTCGTTAAACTCGTTATCAAATTCTTGTCTGATAGAGTAGAAATATTCCTTTAAATTTTTGTTTCTTCTCATAAACGCTTTAACTAATGGATTTTTTTCGTTTTCAGAACAAATGTTGTTTACAACAGTTGTCAAGTGGCTAAAATTTGGATAGTCAGAGTGTCTTTGATTTTCTTCACGAAGTTTATTTAGCATTTCCTTGAATGATATGTCCGAATGTTCTTCAATTTTAGAACAAGCAAGTCCAGTTGTACCAGGGCTGTCAAAAACCCATTTGGAATGATTTCTTAGAGCACTAACTTTTACGAAAGTTGAGTTTTCTACAATTTGCCTATTAGCCGTATATCTATCAAGGTCGTCAAACGTATGAAAAACTGGACAAGCGTAAACAACCAAAGCGTTGTTGCCAAGTTGCTGTTCAAGTTGCTCCAATATTAGTTGTTGATGTTTTGTTATTTCAAATAGCCAATATTGTCCTCTTATGCCACGAACAGAATATGCAGAATTTACTCCATTACGATGTTTTGGTCTTTTGGATTGGATTAAAACGTTTACGTTGTAGCTTGGAAATGGTCTTGAGTAAAGTCTGTTAATAAACCGAAGTAATAAGTGCCAATTATAATGTCTTAAAATTGTCCCAACAATAGGTGGTGTCTGAGCAAATAGACTCCAGAAATAATGATTGTTTGAAAAAAGTGCTGCGTCTATACCAAAAAATCGTTCAAACCGTCTTCCCGGTGTCCACAAGTTTGCTGAACCACTTAATAATTGATTGTATAAAGGTCCTTCATATTCTGGTTCTTCAAATTCTGTTTTTTGTCCCATAAATTTTCTTTGTGGTATGTCGTTTTACGGTTGTAGCTAACGAACAGGGCTTTGTGCAGGTGTGGCATTCATTGAACGTCCAGCCCGGAACAATAGCCGATTGAAAAACTGATGACGAAGGTAAAAACTAAATGCCAAATTACTAACGTCAAGCCTGGAACCGCAGCCCAATAGCGAACTGCTGCTGATGCTTGCAACGTCAAGCCACACTTGCACAAAACCCAATGTTGCAAGCAGGCATTATGAGCCTTTTTGTCAAGTTGTTATAAGCATTGAGTATTCAAAAATTTCAAAGTGGCTCGGTTAAAATCGCAATACATGTGATGTGCTGCTGCTGCAATATTTAGTTGCTCTAACACAAAACTTTGTTGTGATAAAGACAAACTATTAATAACCGGAAATTTTGAAGCATGGGTTTGATAATCGCTTTGTAACGCATCGGAGATAAGCCCTATAAAGTAATTTTTACCATCGATATATCCATTTGCTTTTAATTCATTATAAACAGAAACAGATTGTGAAACAGAAATATCTCCTCTTCTTGAAAACCTTTCCTGATAAACGGGACTTCTTTGCTGAATAAAATATTTACTGCAAATTCCTCTTTGTAAAAATGCATTTGAATATGTTAATGCATCAGCATTTCCCTGCTGCCCAACACCAGGCTGCGTATCGTTGCTTGCCATACAAAATTGTGTAGGCACGGTTGTTTTTTGCATAATTGAAGCGGCGCCTTGCGAACAATAATTAATGCTGGTTGTGTAATGGTAAACATACGAAAGCGAGCTTGAAAAAAATCCGCCATCACTCATTCCTATTGAATAGCGAAGTGTTGAACGATTGGTTACATTACGATTATAAAACGTGTCGGTAATAATCCTGATGTTAGCAAAATCAACATTATTTACCGTATCGGTTACCGGCGTTAAAAACCATCTGATAGCCCCATCGCCATTTATATCATGTCCTACCGTTGATTCTTCTGCTTCGGTGACAATTACACCAAAATTATTGCTCACTAAATCTCTTATTAAAATTTGCCACTCATAATCACTTACCAAATTAGCAGCGCTGCCGCCTGTGCCATGCAATAAATAAACAAATCCTTTATGGCCGGCAGGAAAATAATAATAAACAGGTTTTAGCCTGTCTCGGCCCATTATTTGTTCGTATTGTAAAGTAAAACTGCTACTGGTTTTAAACCCCGCTGTTAGCGAAACATTTTTTTGAGGCATAATAAACCATGTATGCCATTCCTGTGGGGCAGTAAGTAACGAAATATCTCCACTCCACACATCAAAAAGTTGATTGCTTGAATAATTATTGCAAAACACATGAACCGTATCACCTACTTTATACTTACCGCTACCATAACCATTGTTCACGGCTACCGCAAAGCTATCAGTATTTGCAGGTGGCATAGTGGGGGTTGAATTTTTTTTGCAAGAAAACAGGAAGTTCAGCGCAATTAGAAATGAGCAAACAATTATTAATGGTTTCATATTATTTTTTGTTTCTCCTTTGATTGATAATCGCCATAATGGTTTAACGGGATTAACAAAAAAAAATTGTCAAACTTGAAGAAACTCTGCTATGCTTGCTTGCAACGAGCCGCGTATTGCCGAAGGGCGGAAAATAGCGAACTCAAGTTGAATTTTATTCCACAGCTAAATTATGAATAAAAGTTGAGAATTTGTACTTCTGCCCGCCTTTTGGCAATACGATGTTA
>JAFDXO010000164.1 GCA_018267925.1 Bacteroidota bacterium
AATTTTTTTCTTTTGCAAGATAAAAATTGAACGCTAAAGTAAATTGAGAAAGTGCAATTTCTTCAATGATATATAGCACCATTAAAAAGCATTTCTGATTTTTTTGAATTTACTTTTTTTAGTTTTTTTTTTGCAAAGGCAGCTTTCAATACTTTCTGTTGACTATTTTTTATTTTCCAAGATCTATTTTATAACACCATCACCTGTTCTAAATATCGTGCAATATCAATAACCGAGACCTTCAGATTATCAGATACAGCGCGATAAGGTTGATTATGGCTCACCGGTCCTAAGCAATATGCTGCATAGTTTACCCCAACAATACTTGACAAGTACTGAAAAAAATTATAAACATATCGCTGCGGAAAAAGCTCGAGTAGATTGGTGCCTTTTTTAGACCAAATAATATTACTGAATGAAGCCCCATGCGGACCTATTATGAACTTCGCATTATTGTAAAGGTGAAATTGCTCTTCTACGCTTCTTTTCTGATCTTCAATTATCTCAAAACCAAAGCCCATCAAAGTTTTCACCAATTCATCTTCATTTTCAACCCTTCTTCTTCCACTTCTTGAAATGTAAATTAATTCAGACTTTGAGTTATTTGCCTGAGGCATTTTATCAAACATCAACTCACGCATCCACATCACATCCTGAGCAGCAGGATACAACCAGTTATCTAGATTTCCTAAAATGCAGTTATCAAAGTCAACTTCTACTAAACGAGTATCCACGACTTGGTTTTCTTTAAAGCCGAGTAAACGCAAATATTCCTGCTCGAATGATGAGTAAAATAAGGGATAGGCAACGATAGCATCTTCTATCAATGCTGAAGGTACAGTTTGTTTAATTCTACAAAGCTTTGCCGCAACAAACATTAAATAGAGATAATACTCTTTACGAAAATAATGGCTCCAAGGAGCAATAACAGTTCGGCAACTGAGTTTTTTTCGAGGATGAGGCAAAATAAAATCTTGAATAGCTGCTCGTCCGCCAAAATCATTGATAAAAGGATTGGGATAGCCAAAATCTGTTCGAAGAACTTGATGATCTACAGATAAACTTCCGATTGGCAATAGATTGCACGCTCTCTCATCATGCTTAAAAACCCAAGTGGTATTTCGATTCATTGAGACAGAGCCTTTGTTGAATAAGAGCTTATGATCTCCTACATCTTCAACTATGGGTAATGAATACTTTTCAGAAACTGAATTGTGAACTTCATAAGGAGACAAAAAATTAAAGGTTTGCTCCTTATTAAAAAAGTTATAGCCGGTAGTGCGTTTAAATAAACGTTTAGCTGATACTGTTAATTGATGTTTGACTTTGGTCAACATGGAAAAACATTTTAGGTTGTTTTCCCCACTTTCTCCTTTGTGTTGGGCTTAATGGTTACAATAATACAAATATACAGGTAGAATTTGAAAAAAATTAAAAATCATACATCTAAATTTATACTCACGCAATAAAATGAATATATCATAATGAGCTATCTATCTGAAAAATATCTTGAAGCCTAAGTTCAAGAACCAAATGCAACAAGTTTAGCTTATTTGTGTTGTTTTGAATTCGCTGGTAAAATGAAATTCAATATCGGGATTATTTTGCCTTTCTGTATTTAAGAACCATTCACTTTGAGCAAGATAAACCAAGTTGCCATCTTTATCTTCCATGATATTGCTTTGCTTGAAGCGTACAAAATCGTCCATCTTCTTTTTATCGCCGGTTATCCAACAAGCTTTGTAAAAATTTAGTGGCACAAAGGCACAGGAAGCTCCATATTCTTGTAATAATCTATATTGAATGACTTCGAATTGCAATTCACCCACACAGCCAATAATTTTTCTATTGCCTCCATGTTGGGTAAACAATTGAGCTACTCCCTCATCCGTCAACTGTCGAATACCTTTTTCCATCTGTTTCGTCTTCATAGGGTCTTTATTCACCAGTTCCTTAAAGAGTTCCGGTGAAAAAGTGGGGATACCTGTAAATTGAAGCACTTCGCCTTCGGTGAGTGTATCGCCAATTTTAAAGTTGCCTGTATCAAACAAGCCTACTACATCGCCCGGAAATGCCTCATCTATCACATCTTTCTCTCGTGCTAAAAAGGAATATGGGTTGCTGAATCTTATATCTTTATCTAATCGGGTGTGATGAAAATATTTATTTCTTTCAAACCTCCCTGAGCATACTCTTAAAAAGGCTATTCGATCTCTATGACGAGGATCAAGGTTGGCGTGAATTTTAAAAATAAATCCCGAAAATTTATCCTCGTTCGGCTCAACAAAACGCTTGTCAGTAGCACGTCCCAATGGTTTGGGTGCTATATGAATAAAAGTGTCGAGCAATTCTTTTACACCAAAATTATTAACCGCACTTCCAAAGAAAACAGGGGCAACTTTTGCTTCTCTATAGGCTTCCACATCTAAATCACCATAAACACCTTCCAACAATTCTACATCTTCACGCAATTGATTGGCATCGCGCTCACCTACTCTTTCATCCAACAACTTTTCTGTTAAGGAAGCAATCGGTACAGTATTGTATTCTGTAGCTTTTTGATTAGCCGTAAATAAATTTAAACTTTTATTGTACAAATTATATACACCCTTGAATTCCTTTCCCATATTGATGGGCCAAGAAAGTGGGTGTAAAGAAATGTTCAACTCTTTTTCGATTTCGTCCATCAAATCGAAGGGGTACTTTCCATCCCTATCAAGTTTGTTAACGAACACAATCACGGGTGTATCTCTCATTCTACATACTTCCATGAGTTTTCGTGTTTGTTCTTCTACCCCGTTAACACTATCTATCACCAAAATTACGCTATCTACTGCTGTCAGAGTGCGGTAAGTATCTTCTGCAAAATCTTTGTGTCCGGGAGTATCTAACAAGTTTATCAAAGTATCGGCATATTCAAAACTCATTACCGAGGTTGCCACCGAAATGCCCCGCTGGCGTTCTATTTCCATAAAATCGCTGGTAGCATGTTTTTTTATTTTATTGCTTTTTACGGCTCCGGCAACTTGAATAGCACCACCAAAAAGCAACAACTTTTCGGTAAGGGTTGTCTTTCCCGCATCGGGGTGAGATATAATGGCAAAGGTTCTACGGCGGCTTATTTCAATATCGTATTTCAAAACTTTGGACTTGGAATTACTAAATTATTTACAACTTACCTATTCAAATGAATAGTACATGGTTAAGGGCGGGCAAAATTGCAGAAAAACATTGACACGCATAATATATTGTTGCTGATTGGTTGTTAAAATGTACTTTGATTATATTTTCGCACTTTCAACTTTACTATAAAAAATTGGGAGTTAAGACCATGTTGCTGCCACGACTACAGGATGATTTGCTTAAGGATTTTAAAGACCAAAAGCGGATATTAATAGAGCAGATAGAGTTGATTGATCCCATGGCTAAATCATTAAGGCAACCGGCGGCTTATCGTTTAGCTGGTAAATTTCTGCTGTTGTCATCCGAAATATTCTGCTACTTAATGGCTATTGGTTTATTTGTAGCAACTATCTCTTTAAATCTTTTTTATCCTTTTAATCAACTGAGCCGAATTCGATATCTGCATAATCCCTCCGATTTAAGTTTGCTTCATGATGCAGAAGTTTTGAGTATAGCCGTTCATACATTAGTAGCTATTCTTGGGCTTTTTTCCCTGGTGATAGCCCGCATGACAAGGCGTATTCGGTTAAAAAACAAAGTGCTTTCTTTAGCAGGAAAAAACATGAAACTATTGGTTGGGCAGCATTTAGAACGAAAGGCATTAATGGAAGTTATAGAACAAAGACATTGTTTGGATTTGCCTTCCTTTGCCGGACCGGCTGCCGTTGAGCAATGGTTACAATCACAGCAAGCTTCCAAAGAGACCTTACAAACGGGAACATCTTTATAGTTATTTTGCGTCCTTAATCGAGCAACATGAGCCTGTTTGACAAAATACAACATACGGCACAACACATTCGCCACAAAATTGAGCATCAGCCAAGCGTAGGTATTATACTGGGAAGTGGGTTGAACGGACTTTTAGATATTGTTCAAAAAGAAGTTGAAATTGATTATCACGAAATTCCAAACTTTCCCGTATCCACGGTTCAGGGACATGCCGGAAAATTAGTATTCGGAAAATTAGGTGGAAAAAATGTGGTATTGATGGCCGGACGGTTTCACTATTACGAAGGCTATGACATGGAAACAGTTACTTTTCCGGTTAGAGTAATGAAGGCGTTGGGAGTAGAAACTTTAATTGTGTCTAATGCCGCCGGAGCTATGAATACAAGCTATCAAGTAGGAGATTTGGTAATTATCAAAGATCACATCAATCTATTTCCTGAACATCCATTAAGGGGTAGAAATGATGAGCGTTTAGGCGTTCGTTTTCAAGACATGAGCGAACCCTATAACCGTTTGCTGATAGAAACAGCACAAAAAATAGCGAAAGAAAAAGGCTTAAAAATCCATACGGGTGTATATGTTGGCTTACAAGGACCTACTTTTGAAACCCATGCAGAATATCGTTGGCTTCAAGTGATAGGTGGTGATGTTGTTGGCATGAGCACAGTTCCCGAAGTCATTGTTGCACGCCATAGTGGACTAAACGTTTTTGCAGCCAGTGTGGTAACAGATATCGGCATTAGAGAAGACCTAAACACTATTTCACATGAAGAAGTTTTAGAAGCTGCCAATGCCGCCGCTCCAAAGCTTGCTGGATTAGTTGCCGAATTAATTCATCAAATGCCTTAATATACAAAAAGCGCAAGACTCCTATTCATGAGCCAATCGGTGCAAACATTTTGTGGTAAACGAAAAGCAAATATTAGAAAGCACTTATTGCTTATGGTGTTACTCACATTCATGTATGCAATAGGTTCTGCCCAACAGATGACTACACCCATGCCGGGCACACCTGTTACTTTGCAAAATGCACCTCATAAAGACTCAACAAACAAAACCAATAACAATCAATGGCGTGATGAGCCTGCAAAAATCTACTTTACAAAAGGAAATAGTGATCTAAAAAACTATCCAGATTCATCTATTCATTTTTTTCATCGCCGTCCATTTTCTCAACCTTGGATGCGCAATTTGGGAAACTTAGGCGCACCTTCCATCAATTTATTTTTTACTCCTGAGAACCGTGTTGCTCCTACACTTGGCTATCACACATTTGATGTGTATCGTTTCCATGCAGATAGTTTGCTTTACTTTAACACCACCCGCCCTTTTAGTGTTTTCACTTATCAATTAGGAAGTCATGCAGAGCAAATGGCAGAAATATTACACACCCAAAACATTTCACCTCGATGGAATTTTGCAGCGAGATATAGAAAGATAAATGCCCCTGGCTATTATAACATTCAACGTACAAACCATGATTTAGCTAATCTCACCTCAAATTATATCAGCAAAAATCAACATTATGCTTTAAAATTAGCTTTGGTGTACAACAAATTGCAAAATGATGAAAATGGAGGAATTTTAACGGACAGTTTCCTTACTACGCCCGGCTTTGGTGACAAACGAACAATTCCAGTTGCATTTCAAAACACCTCTTACAGCACACGAAGATCTTCTGTTACAACCTTACAACGGGACTTTACCTTACTTTTAAACCATAGCTATACTTTGGGTAAAACAGACACCATTTTCAATAATGACTCAACACAATTTTTCAAAGTTCTCAAACCTCGATTTAGAATTGAACATACATTTCGCCTAAGCACTGAAAAATATCAATTTAAAGACTTAGCTCCTGACTCTCTTCGTTATGCTTATTTTTTTCAACAAAATTTTCAATCAGGAGATTCTGTTTTTTCAAGACAAACTTGGTTTTATATTGACAACGGGTTATCTCTTCAAGGCTTTATTGGCTCCGATCAAAAAGGCATACAATTTTTTGCAGGAATAGGCAATCGTTTTGATCGTTTTCGAACCGAATATATTACCGGTTCACAACGACAAGACGAAATCAGCAATTATATTTTCGGCGGGCTAAAAAAAGATGCAAAAGAAGCCGGACAATGGCTTTATAGTGCGGATGCCAAGTTGTTTTTTACCGGTATGGCGGCTGGAGATTTTATTTTCAAAGCTAACGTAGGAAAAGAATTTAAAAGCGGTTGGGGAAACATACAAGCAGGATTTCAACAATCATTAAATACGGCACCTTATAGCTATACCCTTTACGCCAATCAATATTTCAAACAAAGCCAAACGTTTACCAAAGAAAGCCAAACAAGATTTCAACTTTCTACATTCATTCCTGCCTTAAAAGTAAGTGCCGCGTTGAACAATTACCTTATAGCCAACTATATCTACATCAATCCAATTCTGCAATTCGATCAATATGCACCAACATTTAACCTAACACAAATAAGTGCCAAAAAGGTTTTTACATGGAAGCAATGGATATTGGACAACGAATTGGCTTTTCAACAAAAAACAAATAATGCCCCCATCAATATACCCGCCTTTATGGGCAGACATCAATTGAGTCTTGAAACCAAATTATTTGGCAACGCATTGAAAATAGCGACAGGATTGGATCTCCGTTGGCATAGTGCTTATCAACCTGCTGGATATGAACCATTTTTTAATCGTTTCTATTTTCAAAACACATACAATTTGACTAATGCTCCTGAAGTTGGTTTATTCTTCAATTTTAAAGTAAAGAGTTTTCGTGCTTTCGTAATGGGAGATCAACTTCAGAAAATTTTTGGTGCCAGAAATATGATTTCAGCACCCGGATATCCGGCTCAAGATGCCATGTTGCGCATGGGTTTTAGTTGGGATTTAGTAAACTAAGTTGTGCTGCCGCCTACCTTTGCGATATGAATATTCGCACTTTGTTTCAGCAACATCTCGCTCAAACTTCACCTTCTCCAATTGCCCTTCATATCACAAAAGCAAAAGACTGTCATCTTTGGGATGCAGATGGGAAAAAGTACCTGGATCTCATTGGTGGGATTAGCGTTTGTAATGTTGGTCATAGTCGGGAAGAAGTAGTGAACGCAGTAAAGGATCAATGCAATGCCTATATGCACATCATGGTTTATGGTGAATTGATTCAATCTCCACAAGTGTTGTATGCAACTCAACTTACACAATATTTACCGCAAAGTTTAAACAGTGTATATTTTACCAATTCCGGAGCAGAAGCTACCGAAGGTGCTATAAAACTGGCAAAAAGATTTACCGGTCGTCCAAAGATAATTGCTGCAAACAAAAGCTATCACGGCAACACCACCGGTGCATTAGCAATCATGGGAGATGAATATTGGCGAAATGCCTTTCGTCCTTTGATGCCCGGTATTCATCATTATGATTTCAATAGTGAAGAATTGATTCAAGCCATAGATGACCAAACAGCGTGTGTAGTTTTAGAAACCGTTCAAGCCGAAGCCGGAGTCATAGCCCCTAAAAACAATTGGCTAAAGAAAGTAAGAGACAAATGTACCCAAACCCAAACCCTTTTAGTGATAGATGAAATACAATGCGGATTTGGGAGAACCGGCACCTTATGGGCATTTGAACGGTATGATATAGTACCCGATATTTTGCTTTTGGGAAAAGCTTTAGGTGGTGGAATGCCTTTAGGTGCATTTATTTCCGAAAGAACAATCATGCAAACCTTGACGGAAAATCCCGTTTTGGGGCATATCACTACTTTTGGCGGGCATCCGGTATGCTGTGCAGCAGGTGAAGCCGCTTTTCAATTATTGCTAAAAGACAACCTATTTAAAACCGTACAAGCAAAAGAAGCCTTATTTCATAAGCATTTATCGCATCCTGCCATAAGACAGATAAACAGTTGCGGATTATTATTAGCCCTCTATTTAGACAATCCAGAGCAGGTATTACAAGTGCTGAGCCACTGCTTAGAAGCTGGTATTTTTTCTGATTGGTTTCTTTATGCTTCCGATGCGTTAAGAATTGCCCCGCCATTAATCATTAATCATGAAGAAATTGTTACGGCTTGTTCAATCATCAAAAAAAGTATTGAACTTACACGGCAAGGCAATTGATGAGGTTGCTTAAAAAAAAAGAAAAAAAGATGGGACATAAAAAAGGAAAAAAGAAAAAGTTTCAAGACCACAGCACCGAACTGAAAGGAATCTTAGAAATAGTGAAGAGCGGCATTGGCTTTGTATCGGTTGATGGACAAGAAAAAGACATCATGGTGAAGCCTGAAAAATTGGGTACTGCATTAGACGGTGATGAAGTGCGATTAGAATTATTGCCAGCCCGATCAAAAAATGGCAGACGTGAAGGGATCGTTAAAGAGGTATTGAAACGTCATCAAAATGAATTTACCGGACGACTTGAGGTGAAAGAACATTTTGCTTTTTTGATTCCAGACAAACACAATATGCAGGTTGATATATTCATTCCACTGAATTTGCTGCATGAAGGTAAAAATGGAGATGCCGCTATTGTAAAAATCATTGAATGGTCGCCCAAAACAAAAAACCCCGTTGGAGAAGTGGTCAGCATTCTTACCAATGCCAGCGATAATGAACGAGCTATGCAAGGCATTTTGGTGGACAACGGATTTCCCTTGCACTTTCCCGACGAGGTAATTGAAGAAACAGCCCGAATGACAGAAGGTGTTGATTCTGATGAATTGCACTATCGGCGCGATTTTCGAGGTATTCTTACCGTTACTATTGATCCAGCAGATGCTAAAGACTTTGATGATGCCATTTCCTTTAAGAAAATTTCAGAAAATCTATTTGAAGTGGGCGTTCATATCGCTGATGTATCCCACTATGTTCGCCCCGGAACTGCTTTAGATGCAGAAGCATATAAGCGTTCAACCAGTGTGTATTTACCGGATCGGGTATTGCCTATGTTGCCCGAACGATTATCTAATGAGCTTTGTTCACTTCGTCCGGATGAAGACAGCTATACTTTTTCTGCTGTATTTCAAATTACTTCTCAAGGGAAGGTAAAAGATTATTGGCTTGGCAAAACCGTTATTCGTTCTGTAAGACGATTTGCTTATGAAGATGTGCAAGCCATGATAGAAGGCTCAGAAGGCGATCATAAAGAATCAATGATGAAACTGTATGAAATCACACAACAACTTCGCAAAGAAAGATTCAGTAAAGGAGCAATTAATTTTTCATCACAAGAAGTCCGTTTTAAATTAGATGAAAAAGCAAAGCCCATAGGCATAGTTATTAAAGAGAGCAAAGAAGCCAATCAATTAATTGAAGAACTGATGCTGTTGGCAAATCGTTATGTTGCCACACATGTTTCTAAAATAACGATAAAGGAAAAACCATTACCATTTCCATATCGTGTTCACGATGTACCGGATGAAGAAAAATTACGCATGTTTTCCGGCTTTGCCTCACGTTTTGGATATCGTTTTGATTTAAACACTCCGGCAAGCATTGCTCGTTCTTTCAATGAAATGCTGGAATTAGTAAAAGGCAAACCGGAGCAACACGTGTTAGAAAGCTTGGGAATTCGCACCATGGCAAAAGCAGTTTATACAACCGACAATATTGGGCATTATGGGCTTGGATTCGACTACTACTGTCATTTTACATCGCCCATCCGTCGCTATCCAGATGTGTTAGTACACCGAATTCTGTTTGAGTGTATTCAACAAAACATGAAACCAATTAAACACTTAGAAGTGCAATGCAGACATTGTAGTGAAATGGAGCGAAAAGCAATGGATTGTGAGCGATTTGCCAATAAATACAAACAGGTAGAATTCCTTCAAGACTATGTTGGAGATGAATTTGATGCTGTCATAAGTGGCACCGCCAGCTTTGGCTTTTGGGCAGAAACAATTGAACATAAATGCGAAGGAATGGTATCTATTACTGACCTTTCGCAGTATGATGATTTTCAACTGATTGAAAGCGATTATGCTTTGGTAGGACAACATACAGGACTTCGGTTTCGATTGGGCGACAAAGTGCGTATCAAAGTAGTGGCTGCAAATATTGAAAAGCGCCAACTCGACTATATCTTAGTATCTATGCCTGAACAAGAAACAAAATCGAAAAAGAACAAACAACAAGGCAACAAACAAAATCGAAAATCAAAGAAATAAACAAGATACCTCAATGGCTTGATTTCTTTTTAAGTATTTCATGAAAACAAAGCACGGGAGCATGTTTCAGAGCTTTTTTTATGGAGTAGGATGAAATAGGTAGCGTTTGTCTTTATGTAAAAGAATTGTTATTGAGCATACTTTATACAATTCATCTTTCCGCATACATCTTCCTTTGTGCAAAATAATCAGAGAGATGAAAAAGATCACAAAATGCCTATCTGTTGCTGTTTTATTCCTTTCAAGCAACATTGTTTCTTTTGGGCAACACAAAACAAAGGAGCTTTCACCTGTTATTGAAATCGGTGCTAACGGAAGCGGTTTTCTTTATCAAGGCGATTTATCAGACAAGCCATACGGTAATTTTAAAGACATGCACTTGGGTGGCGGGCTATATGTCAAATATTATATCAGCCCAACTTTTGCTGTTCGAGCAAACTACTATCAAGGAGAATTGAGCGGCAATGATGCTGATTTCCAAGAAGAATGGCGACAAAAGCGTGCCTATAAATTTTGGTCGCCACTAAGCGAATTTTCAATAATGGGTGAAGCCGATCTTTTTGGACGTCGAAAATTTGCTTCCTACATTTTAGATGCACCCCACTCTCAGCGTTGGAGTGTCTATGCAAATTTAGGCGTTGGTGTAGCATTTGTAAATGCTCAAAGAGACTGGTCAAAAATGGATCGTAGTTATTTCCGCTTAGACGCACCGGATCGTATTGAGCAAGACTCAGCCAATAAGCCTGATCGCGTGGTGTTCGTTATTCCTGCCGGACTGGGCATTCGATATGACCTCAGCAAACACGTATCTGTATTTGCAGAAGCCGGCTACCGTTTCACTTTTACAGACAACTTAGACGGTTATAAATATTCAGTTTTCTCAGCCAAATATGATGGCTATACAACCTACTCTTTAGGATTTTGCCTTCGCTTTCATTCCAAAAAAATGTATGATCAAGTATGGGAAGAAATGCAGTTAAGACGTTGATAGAAAATTTCTTTAGCTATATTTTAAAGCGTTGACAACTCCCGTTTTGTCGGCGCTTTATTTGTTTAAGAAACAGCAGCATATCAAAATGAATTTATATCCCGATAAATTTTGACAATACTATCCAGATGAGAATCTTTCAATTTCTCAAACCATACCTATCTTTGCACCCTCATGTCTGACGTTATACGCCACGAATGCGGGCTTGCTTACATCCGTCTTTTAAAACCATTAGCTTATTACCACCGTAAATACGGCACAGCATTTTTTGGGCTGAACAAGCTGTATTTGCTTATGGAAAAGCAACACAATCGCGGTCAAGATGGGGCTGGAATTGCCACTGTAAAATTAGACGTTACCCCGGGCAACCAATTCATGTTCCGCCAGCGACAAAATGGAGCGGGAGCCATTGCCCAAATCTTTCAAAGCCTAAACAACGAAATGGCTGAGATGGAAAAAATGTATCCTGACTTCCATAAACATCCCGGCTTAATGAAAGGATACATGCGTTTTATGGGCGAAGTCATGTTAGGGCATTTGCGCTATGGCACTCAGGGTAAAAACAACGTTGAATTTTGCCACCCGTTTATTAAGACCAACATCAACCCAACTCGAAATTTATCTATGGCGGGAAATTTCAACTTGGTCAATACCGCCGACATGTTTTCGCTTTTGGATGCCCACCCTACTACTTCAATCCGAGAAAGCGATTTGGGAGCCATGATAGAAATGGTATATTATTACCTCTGCCTTGCCGATGAAACCACTCCTGAACATTTAAACCTTGAAGGTATTCTAAAACAAGCTGCAAGCCATTTTGAAGGTGGCTATGTCTGTGGCGGACTAATTGGCAATGGAGATAGTTTCGTGCTTCGCGACCCCAATGGCATTCGACCGGCTTATTTTTATCAAAACGAAGAAGTAGTAGTAGCCGCTTCTGAACGTCCGGCTATTATGACAGCTTTCCATGTCCCATTTGAAGAAGTAAAAGAAATAACACCCGGACACGCCCTAATTGTAAAGGCAAACGGCACCTTTTCCGATGTAGAAATATTACCTGCACGAGAACAAAAATCATGCAGTTTTGAGCGTATTTATTTCTCTCGTGGGAGCGATGCAGAAATTTATCGAGAGCGAATGACACTTGGCAGGAACCTTGCCCCCAAAGTGCTTGATGCGATTGACAACAATTTGAAACATACCATCGTTTCATTCATCCCTAATACGGCAGAAACCGCATTCTACGGGCTTATTAAAGGATTAGAGGATTATTTGAACAATACTAAAATTCAAAAAATTACTACCCGCAATCTTTCAGAAGATGAAATGAAAGAATTGTTGAACAGACGCGTGCGAATAGAAAAGATTGCTATCAAGGACGTAAAGATGCGCACTTTCATCACGGAAGATGCGTCGCGAGATGAAATGGTGCAACACGTCTATGATATTACTTACGGAACCGTAAATGCCGGTGTTGATACACTGGTTGTAATTGATGACAGCATTGTTCGAGGCACTACACTACGCCAAAGCATTATTAAGATGCTCGACAGATTAGGACCCAAACGGATAATTATTGTTTCATCTGCCCCACAAATTCGCTATCCCGATTGTTATGGAATTGACATGAGCAGAATGGGTGATTTTATTGCCTTTCAAGCTGCCATTGCCCTTTTACAAGATCGTCATAAAGAAGAAATCATTGAGCAAACCTATCAGCGTTGTCTTCAAGCAGAAGCAGACAATACGCTATCTGACTCAAACTTTGTAAAAGCCATTTATGAACCCTTTACTGCCGAAGAAATCAGTAAAAAAATTGCAACCATGTTACGCCCTGATGATGTTCATGCAGGTGTTGACATCATCTATCAAAGTATAGAAGGTCTATATGATGCTTGCCCAAAAAACAAAGGTGATTGGTACTTTACTGGAAACTATCCAACACCCGGCGGAAATAGAGTTGCTAACCGTGCTTTTATGAATTATGTAGAACGAAAGGAGCGTAGAGGATATTAATTTCCATTTTTAAAATACCTACACCATTCAATTACTATGAGAATTTATTCAATTACAACTAATCTTTTTTTTACTATCTCTGTATAAGCAATTCAATAGAAGTCAAACACCGCTTCTCCCTATCTTTACACACCATTGAAAACGACTAAATGAGTTTACCATCACTTTCATTACGCCGCCCGGTATTGGCCATCGTAATGAACATTATTATTGTGATATTTGGCGCAATTGGATATAGTTTTCTGGGTATTCGGGATTACCCTTCTATTGACCCGCCCATCATCAACGTCCAAACATCTTATGCCGGCGCAAACCCCGACATCATAGAATCGCAAATAACCGAACCACTTGAGAAATCCATCAATGGTATTGCGGGCATCAAAAACATTTCATCAACCAGCGCACAAGGAACCAGCAACATAACTGTTGAATTTGACCTAAGCAGCAATCTTGAAGCTGCCGCCAATGATGTACGGGATAAAGTGTCGCAAGCAATAAAAAGTTTACCCCAAGACATTGACGCGCCACCGGTAGTTTCCAAAGCGGATGCCAGTGCTGTTCCTATCCTTTCTATGACGGTGCAGAGCGACACTAAAAACCCTATGCAGCTTACGGAATATGCAGAAAACGTTTTAGTTGAACGATTACAAACCATTCCGGGCGTAAGTAGTATCCAAATTTGGGGTCAGAAACGATATGCCATGCGCCTATGGCTTGACCCCATGAAAATGTCTGGATATGGCATTTCATTTACGGATATTTCCAACGCTTTAAATCAGCAAAATGTTGAACTTCCTTCCGGAAAAATTTATGGCTATAATACAGAGCTTGCCGTACGAACCTTTGGAAGACTTCAAACAGAAGAGGACTTCAACAACTTAATTATCAAAAATGTAAACGGCACTGATATTCATTTACGCGATTTGGGGCAAGCATTATTAGGTCCTGAAAATGAAGAAACCGTTTTGAAAGAAAGCGGTGTGCCAATGATTGCATTAGCGGTAGTGCCACAACCGGGATCCAACTATGTAGCAATTGCTAAAGAATTTTACAAACGATATAATGCACTAAAGAAAGACATTCCAGCAGACTTCCATGTTGATATTGCCATGGACAATACTGTCACAATCAAAAATTCAATTTCGGAAGTAGAAGAAACCTTGCTGATTTCATTTGTGCTGGTAATCATCATTATCTATCTCTTTTTCCGTGATTGGCTCATAGCATTTCGACCATTAATAGACATTCCGGTCAGTTTGATTGCGGCATTTTTCATCATGTATATTGCCGGCTTCACCATTAATATTTTAACCTTGTTAGCTATTGTGTTGGCTACCGGTTTAGTGGTTGATGATGGAATTGTTGTTACCGAAAACATTTATAAAAAAATAGAAGCCGGCATGGATAAACATCGTGCCGCTAAAGAAGGAAGTGAGGAAATTTATTTTGCCGTTATTTCCACATCTATAACACTTGCCGTTGTTTTTCTTCCCATTGTATTTCTTCAGGGTTTTACCGGACGACTGTTTCGAGAGTTTGGTATTGTGGTAGCCGGCGCGGTACTTGTATCAGCTTTTGTATCCCTCACACTGACTCCGGTTCTGAATGTCTATATGACAAGAAGCAACCACAAACCCTCTGCATTCTACAACAAAACTGAACCTTTCTTTCAATGGTTAGAACAAAGCTATAAGAAAGGCTTAGTTTGGATTATGCGCAATAAGTGGGTTGCCATTGTTGGCATGATCGTATCTATTGCCATCATCTTTGTATTGGGCAGAGGGCTGCAAAGCGAACTTGCTCCCCTTGAAGACCGTAGTCGTTTTCGTATTCAAGCTACGGCTCCGGAAGGCACTTCTTTTGATGCTATGGACAAATACATGGATCAATTAATTGGCGTTATTGTTGATTCTGTACCAGAACGAAGAATATTACTTTCGGTTACGGCTCCCGGCTTTACAGGTAGTGGTGCTGTAAATACCGGATTTATCATGACTCGTTTATCAGACCCAGACAAACGAACAAGAACCCAAAATGAAATTGTTCAGTCCGTAAACCGAAACATGATGAAATTCAACTTCGGTCGTGCTTTTGCCATTCAGGAACAAACAATAGCTGTTCAACGAGGAGGAAGTGCCTTTCCGGTTGCTTTTGTTTTACAAAATATAGACTTTGAAAAACTATCTAAAGTTTTGCCCCAATTTTTAGATCTGGCTAACCAAAATCACACTTTTCAAGGTGTAGATGTTGATTTAAAGTTCAATAAACCAGAGTTAACCATAACTATTGATCGGGCTAAAGCATCTGCAATGGGAATTAGTGTTTCCGATGTTGCCGAAGCTTTGCAATTAGCATTAAGTAATCACCGTTTTGGCTACTTTACTAAAAGCGGTAAACAATATCAAGTGATGGGGCAAGTGGCTCGTGCAGATCGCGATCGTCCGGAAGATCTAACCAAATATTATGTACGAAACAATATTGGGCAGTTTATTTCTTTAGACAACGTAATTATCACCAAAGAAACCACCAGCCCTTCACAGATATACCATTACAACCGATATAAATCGGCAACCATTTCTGCAAACTTGGCTCCGGGAAAAACAATCGGCGATGGCATAAAGGCAATGAATGATATTTATGCACAACTACAGAAACAAAAAATTGCTGATGAAACGTTCTCCACTTCTTTAGCCGGCTCATCAAAAGACTATCAGGAAAGTTCATCGAATACCCTATTTGCATTTGTGCTTGCCTTAGTACTTATTTATCTTATTCTGGCAGCACAATTTGAAAGCTTTGTTGATCCTTTTATCATTATGCTCACTGTGCCTTTAGCTATTGCCGGAGCTGTTCTTTCGCTTTCTCTTTTTGGACAAACGCTCAATATCTTTTCGGAAATTGGTATGATTATGCTTATTGGTTTGGTAACTAAAAATGGAATTTTAATTGTCGAGTATTCCAATCATATTCGTAGCAAAGGTGCTTCAGCAGTGCAATCTGCCATTTATGCTGCGTCCATGCGTCTCCGCCCAATTTTAATGACCAGCCTTGCTATGACTTTTGGTGCTTTGCCTTTAGCCTTGTCATTGGGTGCCGCATCTTCCAGTCGTATTCCATTAGGAATTGTTATTGTAGGAGGCGTTTTATTTTCATTGATTCTCTCATTATTCATAGTGCCGGTCATGTATAGTTTGCTATCTCGAAAAAAACCAACCCAAATTTCCACCATCGAAAAATTAGCTGAGTAAATGAGATTTGCATTTTTAATTACTTTCTTATTGGTGGTTGTGCTTTTTGCAAATGCTCAATCCGAACGACTCACTCTTCCTGATGCCGTTTCTCGATCTTTAGAACATAATTATGACATAAAAGTAATAGCTGTATTAGCGCAGGAAGCAGGCACTCGAAATACAATAGGCAATGCAGGCTTGTTACCCTCCATCAATGGAAATGGTGGACTAAACCTAAGCTCCGCAAACACACACATGGAATTTGCTGACGGGCGATTGCAAAATGTGTCCGGTGCACAAACATTAAGTTATAATGCAGGCATATCGGCAAACTATACCCTGTTTGCAGCCGGTCGTGCTTGGATGATTCGTAGCCAACTAAAAGCTACAGATCAATTAGCCCAAATACAGCTTCGGCAACAAATGCAAGCAACTATTTCACAAACAATTCAAACATACTCAAATGCTGTTTGGCAACAACAACAACGAGCAGCTACAGATACAGCATTGGCTTTAGCCAAGGCAAGAATGTTGCTAACACAAATGCAATACGAAACCGGACTTTCTGCCAAAGTGGATTTTCTACAAGCAAGAGTAGATTACAATGCCAGACAGTCGGATTCTTTAGCCTTAATGAACAACTTAAATGCTGCCTTTGGCGATTTAAACTTTCTAATGGGTGCAGATCCATTTAACTCCTATCAGGTAGATGACTCACTTACTCTCAACACCCATCTTACACCATCTGACCCTTCGAGGTTAGCAAATTCCAATTTGTCTATTGATATTGCTAAACGAAATCTTGAGTTAGCTCATCTTGGGGAACGCATTTCACGTACCAATCTACTTCCTTCGCTGGGCGTTAATGTAGGCTATAATTATAGCCATTCTCAAAGCCAAGCCGGCTTTGCTTTATTCAACCGAAGTTTCGGACCAAGTGGCGGGCTAAACCTTAATATTCCGATTTATCAAGGGGGAACGTTACAAACTCAACTGAAAGTTGCCGGATTAGAAGCTAAACGACAAGAACTTTTGTTAGATCGTCAACGTACTGATATTTCTCGTCAATATCGAACTATCTGGAAAGCTTACCAATTAGCCGTCTCAGCCTATCACTTAGAACAAGAAAACATTCATTTTGCTAAGGAAAACCTATTGATTCAAGAAGCTCGTTTTCGTGCCGGCATTGCCACCACCATAGAGACCAGAGAAGCTGAAAATAGTTATGTTCAAGCATTGAACCGTTTGTTCTCTGCCGCATACAACCTTAAAATTAACGAAACAAAAGTGTTGGAGCTTGAAAGCAAATTAGACATTTAGTTTTCTTCCTTGATAATGATTGCCATTCTTTTATTCATTTTCATAGGTGTCGCTCTGCTGGCTTTTGCCGCCGCCGCTCTATATCGAGCCTTCGGCACATTCGGTAGTTGGTGGCTTTACCGGAAGGTCTGTATTCCCGTTTCTGCATTTCTTTTAATACTATTTGGATGGGTTGTTTTTATTGACGCTCTATCAGGAATTACGCTTATCATTCTATCACAAGTTCTTGTAGCCTTAGTGGCTGAGATTGTTTACAAAATCAAAATAAAGCACTAACGCAGATTCCTTGTTTTCGCCTCTTCTTTTCTAATTTTCAATATTGCTGTTACTATGTAGCAATACTCCCTATCGTTCATTTGTGAAACATCCCGTTCGGGCATAGAGTAATGTAGTAGAGCGTAAAATATTTCCTTGTTTTTTTGGCGTTCACTCCATGATATGATAATGAAGAAATAAAAACCAATAATTTGCAAATTGGTTATTGAATTTGGGCAAAATGAATATTACTCCGGCTTACCTCCCCAAATTGACAATATATCTTTTGTTAGTATTCTTTCAACTACAACTCACATTTTTACCTTATAGGATAAAATTGGCAGATTATAATCTATGATCGCATATAAAAATATAAATCTCAAATAAAGTAAATGAACTAAATTAAGGTCATAGCCTCGCGCCAACAACTGACTTCATAGGTTGGTGTTTTATTGTGCGCTAATTGAGCCGGATTATAATACATCTGATCCCATCCGGCATTCAATGCGCCAAGCACATCAATTTCTAATGCGTCACCTATCATCATACTTTGATCAGCAGTTGCTCCGGTTGCTTGAAGAGCGTAATCAAATATTTCGCGATGAGGTTTTGGGCGATCGCTTTTTTCTGATGTAATCACCTGCCCAAAGTAAGACGAAATTCCTGAGTATTGCAGCTTCTGCCACTGTGTTGTTTCAAAGCCATTGGTAATCAGGTGAAGGCTATAACGATCTTTGCAGTAATCTAATAATTCCTTTGCAAACGGAGTAAGGGCTGTTTGTGTTGGAAGAATTTCAAGATAGGCAGTACTCATTTCATAGGCAAGTGCGGTGTCACCAATTTTAAAGTCTATCAGAGTCAACCAAATTCTTTTCCACCTTAATTCTTCTCGTTTGATAAACCCATTTCGAAACCTTTCCCACATTCTATCGTTATGAACTTTATAGGTAAACATAAAAGAGGAAAAATCAGGCACACCAATATTTTGTAATTGATATTCGTCATACAACTTTTTTAGTGTGGTTTCTGAATTTTTATCAAAATCCCAAAGTGTGTGATCGAGATCGAAAAAAAGATGCTTGTAAGTCTTAGTCATAAAGATGGATCAAAGGTATCAAATTAATAAGCCCGACAGGCATAAAACGCTTGTCAGGCTCAAATATCTGTGTCAAAAAGGTTAGATTATTTCTTGCGATAATAGATTTTATCTTCAAAAAACTCAGCCGTTGCCTGTAACGCTGGATTAGCCATTTTTTCGTAGGCACGAGATATTTCAATCTGCTCTTTATTCTCGTGAATTTCTTCCAATGAGTCGGTATGACTGCTAAATTCATCCAATTTTTTGTGTAAATCTTCTTTCATTGAAACGGCAAGTTGACTTGCTCTACGTGACATTACCACGATAGATTCATACAAGTTGCCGGTTTTGTTTTTAATAGCAATTACATCGCGAGTTTCCACTAAAGGATTTACGGATGCTAATGCCTTCTTATTTATGCTCATGCCTTAATTTATTTATGTTTTCCGTTGCTTGCTTTTCGTATTTCGTTGCGTCGCTCAGATATTTACTGGTTGGGTAACTATCTTTAAAATCATGAAAGGCGTTTAGTGCATTTGCAAAGCGTTCTTCTTGCTTTTCTGCAATGCTGGCGCGAGCATAATTATAAAGCGAACGTAAAATCATGTATTGATAGAAATCGCTGTTGGGTGATTCCGGATAATTTTGCAAAACGCTCTTATAAGCAACACCTGCAGCTTTATACTGATTGATGTTGTAGTAAAGTCGAGCAGCGTCTGCTTCTTTTGTTTCTAACTTTAAACGCATTTCATCCATCAATACATTAGCATCAGCAACCCGTTTGCTCGTAGGGTGTGTATTGATGTATGATTGCATGGCTTCCATAGCCTTTAGTGTATTGGTTTGTTCCAATGAAGGTTTAGGTGAAAGCTTGTAGAGGCAAACTGCGTGCATATATTCTGCATCTTCCGCATCCTTACTGCTTGGAAAATAATCCGTAAAATTCTTAAAATGGTAAGATGCAGAAAGATAGTCTTTCAAATAATAGGCAGAATAAGCAAAGCGATAATAGAGGGGTTCAAAATTTTTAGTACCCTTCATTATCGGAAGTAGGCTTTCATATAATGTGTTTGCACGTTGATATTGACGTTTATCGTAGTATTCATTTGCTTTCGTCAGTTTATAGTTTATGTCATCACTTTTCAACACACGCTCATAACCATTGCATGAAGCAAGCAAAAAAAGGAGTACTGAGAAATATAAGAATGGCGCGGTACGTCTTCGCATAAAAGGGATGCAAATGTAGGCTTTTTTATTCATAAAACCCAAACAGTTTTACCCAACCCGTCAAGGCTATGTTAATAATTTAAGTTAGTGCATACAATAATGAAAAGTGATATTGTATATTGCCTTTAAAATAGCATTAATTATGAAGAAAATTATTTTAGCCGTGCTTGCACTTGTCATTATGAGTGCTTCATCCTTTGCCCAAAACAAAAAAGATGGAACTCCTGACATGCGCTATAAAGCAAATAAGGAAAAGAAAGTAGAGAAAGCCGAACACACTAAAAAAGATGGAACGCCTGACAAACGCTACAAAGAAAATAAAGAAACTAAACCGGCTGAAAAAGCCAAAAAAGACGCTGTAAAAAAAGAAGAGTCTAAGAAAAAATAAGTTTGCTTATCAATGAATCAATAAAGGGGGATCGCAATGATTCCCCTTTATGCTTTCTATAAAAAAGGAGTGCTACTCTTCTCCTTTTCTTAAAATATTCCATTCATGGCGGTGTTTACGAATTGGATGGTCTTTTGATTTATTGAAAATCATAGCATCATTTTCCCTTCCTGCTCGTCTTGATTTTTGCTCATCTTTCGGTAGTTTTTTCTCATCTGCGCAGGCTTGACTACAACATCCATCATACTTTTCGGCACAGCTTTTACACTGAATAAACAAGAGATGACAACCATCATTTTCACAATTGGTATGATCATCACATATTGCGCCACATTGGTGACATTGAGAAATAATTTCCTGGGTGATTCTTTCGCCTAATCTATCATCGAAAACAAAATTCTTACCCTTAAACTTTAAAGGCAACCCTTGCTCCTTTGCTTTTTGAGCATATTCAATAATACCTCCTTCAAGATGAAAAACATTTTTAAATCCATTGTGAAGCAAATAGGCACTTGCTTTTTCACATCGAATTCCACCTGTACAATACATGATAATATCCTTATCCCGTGCATCTTTAAGCATTTCTACAGCCATAGGTAACTGTTGGCGAAAAGTATCTGATGGCACTTCGATTGCCCCTTCAAAATGCCCTACTTCATATTCATAATGATTTCGCATATCAACTATGATAGTATCCGGACGATCGGCTAAAGCGTTGTATTCTGCTGCTTTCAAGTATTTACCTTTACGGGTCATATCAAAAGTCGGGTCATCAATTCCATCTGCAACAATTTTTTCACGCACTTTCATTCTTAGCACCCAAAACGATTTACCATCATCATCTACGGCTATATTCAAGCGAATTCCATTCAAAGCCGGATCTGTTTGATAGAGGACTTTACGAAATTGGTCAAAACTATTTTCCGGCACACTGATTTGAGCATTGATCCCCTCTGATGCAATATAGATTCGCCCAAAAACCTTTAATTCATAAAATTTCTGGTACAGATTGTCGCGAAACGATTGCGGATCTGAAATAGGAAAATACTGGTAAAATGAAACTGTTTTGCGCGGCTCTGTTTCTGCAAGCATACACAATTTCAGTTCCTCGTTTGAGATGCGATTGTGTAACACTGGCATGGTGTACGTTTTAGCTTCTTTTAAAAAGGAAAAATGATACGCAAAGGTAACAAATAGTTTATTTTAAGTACCTTTTTAAACATCGTTTAGTAGCTTTATTGGAAAACCAATCAGCAGACTTGCGAATATTTTTTATCGTTTTTCTGAGCTTTATTTCGCTGCAAATAGCTGCACAACCTCGCATATTTAATATTCGACGGCTTACGGGATTTTATCTGGATTCAAAAACTCCTCTTTCAAAAGGTCAAAACTTCTTAGTAATCAGTAACCGCAAGGATTTCATTAGACAATTTGGACAAATAAATAAACCCGACACACCCAATTTCCAATTTGATTATTTTATCGCCTTAGCCATGCAGCCCACACGCGAACAATGGTTCCTTGATTTTGAAACCCGCGCCACACGGGCAGGAAGCTACATTGAAGTGTATTGTAACATTCGATATGAAAAGCATAAAATCACCTATTTGGATCATCCCATTGTAACTGCTACCATTCCTCGATTTTTCAATGTTCACACTATTAATTTTTATGACAACTCAACTAAAAAATTGCTGGCTTCTATCCCTATAAAATAACGAGCAAAGCAATTCCGCATACTTTTGCTTCTTATAAAATCAGTTTTTTTCGTTGGTTTGCATGATGCGTACTTACTGGGTGAAAACACCGGCTTGGCTTCCCAAATGCTTTCCCAAATCATTGGTTTGGAAAATGCCGCCTACTCCGGCTGTCTATCTAACTTTTGATGATGGGCCACATCCGGAAGCAACACCTTTTATACTCGATCTGTTAAACAAACACCATGCAAAAGCAACTTTTTTTTGTATCGGGAAAAATGTAGCATTATATCCCGATCTTTTTCAAAGAATCATAGACGAAGGACACACTTTAGGCAACCACACATACAACCATCTTAATGGATGGCGAAATGAAAACAATATTTATCTCCAAAATATACTCAAAGCACAAAAGCTAATTCCATCAACGCTTTTTCGCCCTCCTTATGGACGAATTAAGTTATCGCAAGCACGTATATTAAGCAATAGAAAAACACCATGGACTGTTTATATGTGGGATGTATTGAGCGGAGATTTTGATACGACCCTTTCACCTCAAGACTGTATCAACAACGTGATTGAGCATACAGAACCAGGCTCTATCATTGTGTTTCATGATAGTGAAAAGGCATTACCGCGAATGAAAGTAGCATTATCTGCCCTATTAGAATTTTGCCAACAAAAAAATTGGGAACCTAAACCATTACCCACTCAGTTATGAACTTTATTGACACACATGCACATCTTTATGACGAGCAGTTTGAACAGGATTCAGATGCCATGATTCAAAGAGCATTGGATGTAGGCGTAAAAAGAATGTACATGCCCAATTGCGATCAAACTACTATTTCGCCCATGTTAGCACTTGCTGAAAGATGGGCGGAGTCTTGCTTACCAATGATGGGCTTGCATCCTGTATATGTAAATGCAGCATTTGAAAAGGAGCTGAATATTGTTGAGGACTGGCTTTGTAAACGTAAATTTTATGCAATTGGCGAAATTGGCTTAGATAAATATTGGGATGTTCAATTTTTAGCAGAGCAGAAAATAGCTTTTGAAAAACAAATAGACCTGGCACTCGCTCATGACCTACCCATTGTAGTACATAGTAGAGAAGCAACACCCGATTGTATTCAGATTATCAGAGCCAAACAAAATGGGAGTCTTCAGGGCATATTTCATTGTTTCAGTGGAACAATTGACGAGGCACAACAACTGATTGACTTAGGCATGAAATTGGGTATTGGTGGCGTAGCGACATTTAAAAAATCAACACTACCTGAAGTAATTCGTACAATTGGCATCCAGCACTTGGTGTTAGAAACGGATGCTCCTTATTTAGCTCCTGTTCCTTTTAGAGGAAAAAGAAATGAGAGTTCTTATATTCCGACTATTGCTGCAACCGTTGCTACTATTTTAAATAAAACCATAGAAGAAGTTGCAGAAATAACCACACAAAATGGAGAAAAAATTTTCGGTAAATCCTTTAAATAACTATTTTTGCAGCCCTTCAAAAAAAGGAGACGTGTCCGAGTGGTTGAAGGAGCACGCCTGGAAAGTGTGTATACGGGAAACTGTATCGCGAGTTCGAATCTCGCCGTCTCCGCTCAAAATTGAAAAACCCGCTACGGCAAGTCCATAGCGGGTTTTCTTTTTTTTTAATTGTTGATTCCTAAGCCATCATAAAGTTGCAAAGTTTATACAAAGCTCTTGCACCAACAATACTATCTATACAATCGCCGGTATTTTGACCGGTACTCACTTCATTTAGATCGAACCCAATCAGCTGTCTTCCGCTCTTTATCAGTGTTTTGAACAAATAGAAAACCTGCTCTAACTCAAAACCACCAGGTACGGGAGTACCTGTATTCGGACAAAGTTTTGGATCAAGCCCGTCAATATCAAAGCTTATATAAACTTTCTGAGGAAGCTTAGAAACAATTTCTTCACAAATAGATTTCCATGTTTCGCCTTCAAATTGACGCTCTTTAATCTGATGATCAAAATAGGTGCTTATTCGCCCGTTAGATTGTGCAATCATCTCAACTTCCTCATCACAATAATCTCGAGTACCTACTTGAACTAATTTAGAAACTTGAGGAAATTCATGTAGCACATTATACATAATGGAGGCATGAGAATAGATAAAGCCTTCATAGGCATTTCTCAAATCGGCATGAGCATCAACTTGTAAAACGCCAAAAGAATCATGCACTTCAGATAAAGCCTTGATGAAACCAAGCGGAGTGCTATGATCGCCACCGATTAACCCAACCTTTTTGCCTTCTCGAAGTAAACGAGAAGTCATTTCATGCACCCAATTGTGCAACATCACTCCCGCTTCATTTACTTCATTCAACTTTGTTTGCAACTGCTTGTTTTCAGCTACATTTCCTCCTTCTATCAAAAAAGAAATGATCAGCTCGGCACATTGACGAAGAAAATCGCTTTTCCTTTTGATATTTTTATCCACAGGAAGCATGTGAAATCCTCGTTTCCAAGCATTCGGCATATCCGGATCATAAAGATCTACTTGCATTGATGCGTCGAAAATATTCTCCGGCCCACGAGATGTTCCGTCTCTATAAGAAATGGTTACTTCCCAGGGCACGGGCAATAATACCAACTCTGCATCTGCCTCTTTAAAGGGCAACCCAAAAATGTTGTTTGATTTTAAGCCGACACTATTCGGATCAAAGCCCGACAAATCCATCGCCATGAATAGTTATTTTTTAACTCGACAAAATTAAACTAAATGTAGAGATAGCGAGCAAAGGCGTAAATTTGCGTGCGAAAACAAAAAGAGAATCTTCTGTTTTGTATATTTTCAGAGGAGAATTTTGCGTTTTTGCAAAAATTATAAGGTTTGTAATCAGCGTTGCATGAAAAGAACACACATTGTTATTCTAGTTTTGGTAGCTGTCGCAGTTTGCGTTATTGTTAGCATGTTTGGCGATTTTAGTACCTACGAAACGTTTAGTTCGGCTGCAAAAGAGCCGGGTAAACAATATCACGTAATTGGTTTTCTAGAAAAAGACAAAACGATGGAATATGACCCCGTTAAAGATCCAAATCATTTTAGCTTCTATGTAAAAGACAAAGCCGGAGAGGTTAGTAAGGTCATATTTAATGGTGCAAAGCCAACGGATATTGAAAAAAGTGAACAAATAGTAATGACTGGTTACATTGATAATGGCACCTTTAAATGTAGCAAAATTCAAATGAAGTGCCCTTCTAAATACAAGAAAGATCAGGTGGCATTAGGTAATGCAGGATAATTTTATACTCGGTTTTACAAGCATCATAGCAATCGTTGAATGCAGCACTAATCTGTGTTCTCAAAATTTGCACTTCATAAACATAAATAGCCTTGAATACACAATACGTTGGTGAACATTTGGGACCTGGGCAACTGGGTCATTTTTTTGTGATACTATTTTTTGTAGCTGCACTGTTTAGTACATTCAGTTACTTTAGAGCAACACAATCTACTCAACAAGACAACTTATCGAATCCATGGATTCGCTTAGCCCGCACGGGTTTCGTCATTCATGCCATGGCGATTATTGGCATTTTTGGAACTTTGTACTACATCATTGCCAACCACCTTTTTGAATACAATTATGCTTGGGAACACTCTTCTCGTGCCTTACCCATGAAATATCTGCTATCCTGCTTTTGGGAGGGTCAGCAAGGTAGTTTTATGCTTTGGGCATTTTGGCATAGCATTCTTGGATTGATCGTTATGTTCACGAGCAAACAGCTTGAAAGCCGCGTCATGACAATCATTTCGATGGTTCAGGTAATTCTGGCTACTATGTTGCTTGGCTTTTATTTTGGTGATCATATAAAAATAGGCAGTACACCATTTTTATTGTTACGCGATGCCATGCAGAATGCACCGGTATTTCAACAGGCAAACTACATGAGCTTTATCAAGGATGGCAATGGGTTAAATCCACTTTTGCAAAACTATTGGATGGTTATTCACCCACCTGTTTTGTTCTTAGGCTTTGCATCCACGCTCATTCCTTTTTCTTATACCATTGCTGCATTATGGAAAGGGGAATATCAAACTTGGATTCGAGATACCAGAATTTGGAGTTTATTTTCTGGTGCGGCATTAGGAACCGGCATCATGATGGGCGGAGCTTGGGCGTATGAATCATTAACCTTTGGTGGTTATTGGGCTTGGGATCCCGTAGAAAATGCTTCCTTAGTGCCTTGGATCATTGGTGTTGCTGCCTTACATACGCTCATTATTTTCAAAGCAACTAAACGTGCCTTACCAACAACACTTTTGCTTTATATACTCACTTATTTCTTTGTTTGGTATTCTACCTTTTTGACAAGAACCGGTGTGCTTGGCAATACTTCTGTTCACGCATTTACGGGAGAAGGAAAATCACTCTATTGGCATTTGATTGTGGTAATGGGAATTGTTTTGTTGTTAAGTTTCGGATTATTGATTGCACGGTGGAAAAAACTGCCTCGTATGCAGGTAGAAGAAGCTACAAACTCACGTGAATTTTGGATGTTTATCGGCTCTGTCGTTTTACTGCTTTCAGCTCTACAAATATCTATCAGTACTTCAATACCGGTCTGGAGTCCATTGGCAAAATGGATTAGCGGAAAAGAAATTGCCCCACCCGTAGATCCTATTCATCATTACAACAGCATACAAGTATGGGTTGCAATTATCATCGGCTTACTTTCTGCTGCTGTATTGTATTTGAAATTTAAGACTTCAGACACCTCGTTATTTTGGAAACGAATTGCCGTTTTGAGCAGTATTGCATTAGTCGTTTCAATAGCAATTGGAGTGCTGGAAAAAATCAACGTCATTCAATATGCCATTCTGCTTTTTGTTTCTGTATTTGCCATTTTTGCTAACCTCTATTATGCTTTCAGTATTCAGAAAAAAATAAAAAAAATGGGGGCGGCTATATCGCACTTAGGGTTAGCTCTAACCCTACTCGGCGTGTTGCTCAGCTCTTTCAAAAAAGAAGTTATTTCCTTTAATACACTTGGTGTAACCATGGATTTTGGTAAAAAAACTGCTGCCGAAAATGTAAAAGAAAGCCGAGAAAATGTTTTGCTTTTTCGCAATACACCGGTAATAATGGGCGACTACTTAGTTTCTTACGAAGGAGATAGTACTTCTCCCAGCGATCCACGAACCTTTTTTAAAGTGCAATATGAGCGACGGGATAGTGCTACCGGACAACTGAAAGAATCATTCACACTCTATCCTGATGCTTTTGTAAACCCTAAAGGACAAGAAGGTCTTATTGCCAACCCATCTTCACGACATTATCTCCATAAAGACATCTTCACATTTGTAACGCAAGTGCTTGATCCTACTAAAAAGACCGATACGACTGCGTACAAATCATACACACTTAAAAAAGGTGACAGCGTATTTCTTGCAAATGGATTTGTCGTCTTCACTGATTTTGAAGATGCGGTTTACGCTCAAGAAAATGGCAACATTTCTGTAAAAGCAAAACTGAATGTTTTTGACTTGAAGGGGAAAGCAGGCGAAATGAAGCCGATGTATTCAATTGAAAATAATCGTGAACAATTTTTTAAAGAAGACACATTGAAGAGTATGGGTCTATACGCTCGATTTGTCAGAATATTACCAGATCAAAATGCGGTTGAAATCCAAATTAAACAAACAAACCCTAAGGATGACTATATCGTATTGAAGGCTCTTTTATTTCCATTCATCAACGTAGTATGGCTTGGTATTATAGTTATGGTCGCAGGTTTTATACTTAGTATGTTAAATAGAATCACGCAAAAAGAAAAACAGCCTAAGGGAATAAGCTAATAACATTCTCAATAACTCAATTCTCTTTAAAACTCGCTACTAATAAGCTTTTCAAAGCACTCATTAAATGAGTGCTTTGGTTTTTAACCCCTACTCTACTGCTATAAAATTGTAAACGGCTTGTTAACCACTTGCAAAGTCGCCGTTAACGGGTATGTAGTTTCTTGCCCCATCCGTGCCGCCGTTCAATCTTTGCATCGTCAAACAAAACAAATGACAATCACCAAAAACAAAATTTCTTCTAAACAAAAACCAAAACACCAAAAAAAAACATCATGAAAAAGATCATCATCGCAACAGCAGCTATCATCGGATTCGCAACAGCAGCCAACGCACAAGCACCCAGCACCGCCAACGTATCAGGAACAGCTACACAAACCGTTCAGCTTGCTTTGAGCAACGCGCTTGAAATCACCTTCGTAGCCAACAACTCAGCTACTGGAGCAACCGTAAGTATTCCTTTCACTACTGCCGACGACTATCAAAATGGTGTAGAAA
>JAFDXO010000165.1 GCA_018267925.1 Bacteroidota bacterium
ACGTATAAATGGTATCAAAACGGCAATCTGCTACCCGGCACGGGCAACACCCGCAAAGCCACCACCGGCGGCACGTATATTGTAGAAACCAATACCGGTTGCCCGGGATATGATTCGGTGGTGTTGACCTTCATTCCAACCTACCATCCCACCATCACCATGCAGGGAGCCGATCATACGGTCTCTGTGGGGCAATTAAACATAGAAGGTGTTACCGTAACCGGAGGCAGTCCGGGTGATACGATATCATGGTACAAGAATCGGGTGATGGACACTACACAACATTCCACGACTTTTTCCTATTTCAAAACACCCGGCACCGATACGATCATAGCTGTCATCCACAAGGCAAGCAATCCATGCTATCACAATGACACGAGCGGTGTGCGGTATGTATGGACGACAACAGGGGTTAATGACCTGAAAAACCATCAAAGCATGATGGTTTACCCCAATCCGTTTACGGATGCCTTCACTGTTTATGGAACAACGAGTGGCGACAGGTTAATTCTTTATGATATGACGGGAAAGATGTTGCAAGTATTTACGGCAAGTGGTCAGACAACCGGTTTGGCTACGGAAGGGCTTCAATCCGGCTGCTACTTACTTCGGATAACCGATGAGGCGGGCAGGGCAAAAGGCAATATTCCAGTTATGAAGCGGTAGCGTGCGATGCTCATATTTGCATGTCAACAGATGCGTATTTAAGATATAAAAATTATTACCTAAGTTTTCCATTCGGAGTTTATCCTGCCCATAAGGAAAATGACCCGTCTAAAGGTGTAGCCCCGTCTTCGGCACTCACCAAGATGGGCGGGGTATAGTAGATTCCGGTAGCAGACAAATTGCTACTTTTACATAGTGTTGCATTTGTAGCTTGAATTCAAAGGTATCAAAACAAGGCTGAAGTCCAACCAAATATATGCTAATAATCCGATGTGTATTGAGCGGTACACAAGGTGGCGTGAGAGGTTAGTAAAGATAATCCGACACAGAAATCTGATTATCTTTACTTCCTACACGATTTAGTGTTAGTAGAATTGAAAGAGATTGCCTTAGTCAAAATTATATTTACCTATCCAAACTTTTTCATAATCTTCATCATGCCCAAAATAGTAGCGGATTTTGTTGCTTGGATCTGTAAGGGAGGTATGATTTCGATAAACTAAAAACTTCCCTTTTTCTCCCAGTCCTTCAAATTCTGAGATGGTTTTTGATTGCAGATTTATCTTTGCTATGCGTGGGAAGTAATGAGCAGAATAAGTTAAGCTTCCATTCCATGCGTCAACAACTGAGGCATAATATTTTGTACCTTTTACTTCCATCAATTCCCAATATGCCGTTTTGCCATCGGTGCTAATTACAAAGTCTTGTGCTGCCTGAAAAACTTCATCTTTGGTTGCATCAAAAACTTTTTCTACTGCATATTGAGCTTGGTATTTTCCTTGGTTGTTAAACTGTAAGCAAACGTAGTCGTAATAGCGGTATTCAAATGATTTTCCTTGATTGACCAATTTTTTATCCATCAATTGTCCGGCTACCAATACATCTCCATTTGGGGCAACTGTCAAATTTTGCACAATCATTTTTCTTCCTTTGTAAGGATGGCTTTTTCGCTGAGAGGCAGGAGAAACCACATTGTTTTTCAGCTCTTTGATAGGGGTTGTAGAGGCAAAATCAAGTTTCCCGTTTGTGAAGCGTAATAAGTGTAAATTGTCAAAATCTTCGCCCATCACGCGCTTTTCATATTTGTCCATTTGCCGGTTGGCGGCTGTAGAGTAGCCGGGATTATAAATTGGTGCATAGCTGCTAAAAATCTTATTGTATGCTTCTTCACTTTTGTCGGATGCGCCCACGAAATATAGGCTTCCGTTTGCTTCAGAATAGTCCATAATCATGGTGTTGGGTGAAGGTGCCGTAAATTCATTGCTTAGGGCGATTTTACCATCTTTGGTACATTCTACATAGGTATATTTTTTGATGTCTGCTGAACCTTTGTCGGGGGCGAATACAGCAAAAATATTTCCTGATTTTAACCGACCACAATACACTAAAGAATTATCTCCGGTGAGTGGAACCTTAGTTTCTGTCAGGTTTACATCACTACTTACATGCAAAAAGACAAATTGATCATTATCGCCTTTGTCGAAGCTTGCTATCACAAGAACGCTGCCATCATCATCATTGTCATACGCAGCAAATCCTCGATATTTTCCATCGCTATTTTTGGGTTTTACAGATTCTTTAGACAAGCGTTTTCCCCATTTGTATGATTGTTTGTCATAGTCCCAAATGCGCTCCCACACTTGTTGTTCCAAGTTTAGAGTCATGCTCATTACATTGAAAGAATTGGAACCGCCGACAAAAGCAGTTACAGATGTTACCTTTTGGTCGGGATGTACTTCTTTGTTTTCTTTTGTTTTCTCGATACCAACAAATTGAATATCCTTATTGAAAACATAATCTTCATAGTTTACTTCATCACTTTTCTTGTCCACCTTCATTTTATAGGTTAGTCGGATATTGCCATCTTCATTTCTTTGGGTCCCGGTCAAAATTCCCTTACGGGCAGATTTTGACAAATCTTGGCTTGCTTCTTTTGCTTGCCCCCATGAGATATTATGATTAAAGAGCGAAGAAAACACTAACATTGAGGTTAGTAAAAGGGATGACTTTTTCATATTTTGTTGAGATTAGTTGATGCAACAAAATTCTAAAGTCAAAACCGTGTATGCAATCGCATTTTAGTAGTAATTATCGGCGAAAAACTTTGTTCAAAGCATCCGTTCTTGAATTGACTTGTAATTTTTGATAGATATTTCGAATGTGGGTACGAACAGTTTCGGTGCTGAGATAGAGTTTGTCAGCTATCTCTTTATATCGCAGCCCTTGAGACAGTAAATCCAAGATTGCCTTTTCTCGTTGAGATAATTTTTCAAGCTCCGGATTGAAACTTGTTTCATTAAAAGAAGATACTACTTTTCGGGCAATATGTGCATTCATGGGCGAGCCACCATTGTGAACTTCTGTAATGGCATCAAGTAGTTTTGAAGGTTGTGTTGTTTTTATAAGATAACCAGAGGCACCTGCTTTTAGAGCAGCAAATACATGTTCGGAATCATCGAATGATGTGCAGATGACAAATTCTGTGTCCGTACAAAAAGGTTTTAAGGCGGCAATACATTCAATTCCGGTTTTTCCCGGCAAATTAATATCTGTAAGCACTACGTTTAAAGGTAGGTTTGGTATTTGCTCAATTGCATCTTCGGCATTAGTGAAAATGTGCTTACATGAAAAGCCTTCACTACCGTTTATCAATAGTCGTAAACCCTCGCGAATTTCCAATTCATCTTCTATAATGCCTACTTCTATTGCCATGTTGCAAATCTACTATTTGAGGATTTAATTTATATACTACGAAAGTGGTAAAGTACGACATGAAATAAGGATGGTAGTACCTCTGCTTTTTTGCGATTCTACTGTAAATGTTGCTCCAACAAACAAGGCTCGATTATCCATATTTCGAAGCCCGTTTCCATATTTAATACTCTGCTTGTCATAACCTATACCATTATCCGAAATGGAAAGAATAAATTTCGGTTGTATCTGCAATAATATATGAACGCTGTTTGCCTCAGCATGTTTTACAATATTTTGCAAAGCTTCTTTTACAATCATAAAAATATTTCGACTAAATTCTTTGGTGATAGGATGCTTGGGAATATAGTCGGGCAATTGCCAGGTCAGTTTGATTGGTGTGTCTTCCAGATAGTCAGTTGCATATTCACGAATACGAGCTATAAGGTTGTCAAGTGTACTGTTAGATGGATTCATTGCCCAAATCAAATCCTTCATATTGTCAACAAGATTGTGTGCCGTAATAGAGATAGAATGAAGAGTAGTGTTTAGGTTGGATGAGTTATCTTTTGGTGCAGAAACTAACTCAGATAAAAAGCGAATTTTTGAAAGCCCCGAGCCCAATTCATCGTGAATGTCTTTTGCTAAACGAATTCGCTCCTCTTCAATTGCTTTTCGTGCCGCTTCTTTTTGCTTTGCTCCTTCTATCAATTTTCGTTTGCTCAAATAAAAATATAAAGAAGTGATGCCGCCAATCAGCAGGGCTATTAAGGCAAATAGCATGAATCGCTGGTTAGACATTTTGCTTTTTTGTTCGCTAATTTTTAACGTAGCTATTTGTTGGTTTTGTTTTAAAATTTGGATTTCATTCTCCTTTCTTTCAGTGGCATATTTCACTTCCATTTCAGCCAATTGTCTTCCAAACATGGCGGGTTGTGTACTATCCTTGATGCGATAGGCAGCCAATAGGTTTTCATAAGCAATTTCAGGTTTATGAATCCAAGCATAAAATTCGGAAAGCGATTTATAGCAGTCGCGAACTATGGTTTGGTTGCCTGAAATTCTTGCAAGCCTGAGTGCGTTTTGAACGTGTTTGATAGCAGATGGAATATCATTTAGCTCACCATAAATATCACCTATCTGTTGCTCGTTACCGGCTTCAGAAGAAATATATTGTTCTCCGGACAACACATCTGCGGCTCTAAGGGCATATTGCAAGGCAAGTGAAGGGTTTTTGCTCTCAAGTGCTAAGCGACTTAGGTTTGAATTAAGAATGGCCGTTGAAAGGCTGTCTCCCACTTGCTGCGCTGTTTCTAAGGCTTGTGTATAATACCATTTGGCACTATCGTCTTCCATTTTTAAATAAAACGTATTGCCTAAATGGATTAGCGGATTGATAGACTCTAAAACATTTTTTTCTTTTAGAAGTTGTCGCACACTTTGTCGGAAGCATTCCAATGCTTTATCATACAAACGCTGAGCGTAATAAATGGAGCCTAATACATCCCATTGTACACCTTTTTCTTTTTTCCTTGAAAGTTGCCAAACTTTAGTTGCTACATCATAACAATGTAAAGCTTTTCCCATTGCCCCTACTTTCAGATAAAGCCTCGCTCCAAATAGATAAAACAACCCATATTGAGGCAAGTCTGTTTCTGTCGTAAACTTTGAAATGGCTCGATTAAAATAGTATTGGGAAGAGTCGTAAAATCCACGGTAATACCAACATTGAGCTAAAGTAGCTTCCAAAGCAAATCGCGCTTGAGTGTTGTTTTCTGGCACTAATTTTAAATGGAATGTCAGCGTGTCAATAGCTGAAATAGGATACTTAGATAAAGCTTGAATTAAACCTAAAGTACAAATACTTTCAACCTTTCCCCGGTCATAATTGTCGCGTGTGGATAATTCTTTTGCATGTTGGGCTAAATGGAAGGATAACGCCAAGTTTTGGCGAAAAGCCTTTTGGGCAGCTAAGTTTAAAGAGTCAGCTTGTTGGTGCTGTACATTACTTTTGCCCGGAATGCTTAAACATAAACTGAGCCACACAAAAAAACATTGAAGATAAATTCGGCTACTGCTCATCAAGATGTTGTTAACCATTCAAACCTACAAACAACAAATGGAATTGTTGTTCCCGCCATAGAATTGGTAAAATGAAAAGAATGAAAAGCTTGCGAAAGGAAAAAAGCTGAGAACAAAGCAAAGGTCTATAATAAATAATTATGAATTAGTTCTTGCCTTCAAATATCTTATCCTATTTTTAGCCCCATAAACAGATTTAGCCCACTTTTAATTAAGCCTTTTCAATGAAGATTACAAAATTGCTTATCGCTAATCGCGGTGAGATTGCCGTTCGTATTTCTCGTGCTGCTACCGAGATGCACATTGCTACAGTTGCTGTTTACACTTATGAAGATCGGTATTCGCTGCATCGGTATAAGGCAGATGAAGCCTATCAGATTGGTGAAGATAACGATCCACTAAAGCCTTATTTAGATATAGAAGCCATTATTCAAATTGCACTTGAAAGTGGTGCAAATGCTATTCATCCCGGATATGGTTTCCTTTCAGAAAATGCCGCTTTTGCCGCTCGATGTGCTGAAGAGAAAATCATTTTTGTTGGACCCAGCTCCGCAGCTATGGCTGCTCTTGGCGATAAAGTAACGGCTAAAACAGTTGCAGCCAATGCTCAGGTTCCGCTCATTGAAAGCAATCAATCTTTGTTGGTTGATGATCGGGTTGCCATTTCAGAAGCGAACAGAATTGGTTATCCCTTAATGTTGAAGGCAGCCGCCGGTGGTGGTGGACGGGGTATGAGAGTGGTTCGTAACGATGAAGAACTAAAAAAAGCTTTTCACGAAGCACGAAGCGAAGCCAAAAACGCTTTTGGCGATGATACTGTTTTTTTGGAAAAGTTTGTTGAGAATCCCAAACATATTGAAGTACAAATTGCGGCGGATAAACACGGCAATTTGGTGCATCTTTTTGAACGCGATTGCTCTGTGCAACGAAGATTTCAAAAAGTAGTAGAAATAGCACCTTCCATATCATTGAAAGAAACCACAAAACAAAAGTTGTACGAATATGCGCTAAGCATTACTCGTGCTGTTAATTATGACAACTTGGGTACTGTTGAGTTTCTGGTTGATAAGGACGAAAATATTTACTTCATTGAAGTGAATCCACGCATTCAAGTAGAGCATACCGTAACCGAAATGATAACGGGTGTTGATCTGATAAAGACACAATTGTACATAGCATCAGGTTATCCATTAAGTGCGCCGGAAATAGATTTAGGAAATCAACAAAAAATTGAAAAACACGGTGTGGCTATGCAGTGCCGAATCACCACCGAAGATCCATTAAACGGATTTAAGCCCGACTACGGAACGCTTATTACCTACCGAAATGCAACAGGCTTTGGTGTTCGGCTTGACGAAGGAAGCACCTATCCAGGTATGAAAATCAGCCCTTTTTTCGACTCTATGTTGGTGAAGGTGAGCACACAAGGTAAATCGCTGGAAGAAAGCGTGCAAAAAATGCACCGGGCATTGAAAGAATTTCGTATTCGCGGCGTTAGAAACAACATTCAATTTTTAGAAAACCTTATTACACATCCTCAATTTATTAGCGGAAGCGCAACCGTAAATTTTATTCAAGAACACCCCGAATTGTTTGCTATATCAGAGCGACAAGATAGAGGTACCAAAATGTTGCAATTTTTGGCTGATATAACAGTGAATGGCAATCCTGATGTAAAGAAAAAGGATGAGACGCGTGTGTTTGAAAAGCCCATTATTCCGGAATTCAAAAAAAATGAAACCCTGAAAAACGGCACGAAACAATTGCTTGATTCTCTTGGTGCAGAAGGCTTTGCCTCTTGGTTGAAAAAGGAAAATATAATTCAATATACAGATACTACCCTGCGAGATGCACATCAATCTTTGTTGGCAACCAGGATGCGTACCATTGATATGCTCCGTGCAGCCGAAAGCTTTGCCCACCATCATCCTCAGACTTTTAGTATGGAAGTATGGGGCGGTGCCACTTTTGATGTTTGTATTCGCTTTTTGAAAGAAGACCCATGGAAGCGATTAGAAAAAATAAGACAAGCTGTTCCCAATATCCTCTTACAAATGTTGATTCGAGGAATGAATGGGGTTGGATATGCTGCTTATCCAGACAATTTGATTGAAAAATTTGTTGAACAATCTTCGGAAAAAGGAATTGATATTTTTAGAATTTTCGATTCGCTCAATTGGATGGAAAATATTGCTCCATGTATTGAAATGGTAAGAAAACGAACTTCTGGCCTGGCTGAAGGTTCGCTTTGTTATACCGGTGATATTCTTGATCCCAAACGTACCAAATATTCATTGAAATATTACGTTCAATTAGCCAAGGATTTAGAAAATGCCGGCGCACACATTTTGGGCATCAAAGACATGAGCGGATTGCTGAAACCTTATGCAGCTCGTGAACTCATTGCTGCACTAAAGGATGCCGTTAAAATTCCATTGCATCTACATACACATGACACATCTTCTCTTCAACCCGCCACCTATATGGCCGCTATTGACGCTGGGGTAGATGTGGTTGATTGTGCTATTGGAGCATTGTCCGGGTTGACCTCACAGCCTAATTTTAATTCTGTAGTAGAAATGATGAAATTTCATCAACGGGAAAATACTTACGACATAAAATCACTCAATCAGTTCTCTGATTATTGGGGTGCCATTAGAGAATATTATTACCCCTTTGAATCCGGCTTGAAAGCAAGTGCTGCCGATGTTTTTCAACATGAAATTCCGGGTGGGCAATATTCTAATCTTAAACCACAAGCAGTTGCACTTGGTTTAGGTGACAAGTTTGAACAAATCAAGGAAATGTATGCTACCGTTAACGAAATGTTTGGCGATATTGTCAAGGTTACACCCAGCTCAAAAGTGGTAGGCGACATGGCGCAATTTATGGTAGCCAATAACCTATCGCCGGATGATGTTTATTCTCGAGGCGAATCACTATCTTTTCCCGAATCTGTCAATCAATTTTTTTTGGGAGAAATCGGCCAACCGACAGGCGGATTCCCTGAAAAATTGCAACGCATCATTTTAAAAGATAAAAAACCTGCAACGGAAAGAGCCGGTAAACACTTAGCTGCGATTGATTTTGATGCAGAATTGAAAGCTTTTCGTGAACAATATGGAGAATCACTTACACTTTGTGATCTGTTGTCCTACAAGTTTTATCCTCGAGTTTTTGAAGATGGGTTAAAGTTTTGGAAATTATTTGGCGATGTTTCGGTGGTGCCGTCTTTGTTGTTTTTCTATGGCATGAAGCAAGGAGATGAAACAACTATTGAAATTGCTAAAGGCAAGACTCTCTTAATCCGCTTGTTGAGCATTAGCCCTGTGGATGAAAATGGAAAGCGTACCGTATTCTTTAAGTTAAATGGGCAAACTCGAGCAATTGACGTTCATGATCGCTCGATAAAAATTGAAGTGCGCGAAAACAAAAAAATTGATAAAACTAATGAAAAGCAGATTGGTGCGCCACTTCAAGGAATGTTATCTAAACTGATGATTAAGGCAGGAGATGTAGTAAAGAAAAATCAATCGTTGTTTGTTATAGAAGCCATGAAAATGGAAACTGTAATTACAGCTCCTTATGATACTATTGTACAGCACGTTGAATTAAATGCAGGAACCTTAGTAAATACGAATGATTTAGTGTTGGAACTACAATAGAGAGGAATAGCTGACTTCAATATTTTTTATCTGCAACAGAAAATAAAGTAGATAGCAATCAAGCTAATTGACGGACTATTATCTTTGCCACGCTATGCAAAAAATTCTGGTTGCCAATCGCGGTGAAATAGCTATGCGCATCATGCGTACAGCAAAAGAAATGGGTATTAAAACAGTGGCGGTTTATTCTGAAGCTGATCGCACCATGCCTTTTGTTCGTTTTGCTGATGAAGCTGTTTGTATTGGTCCTGCACCCTCATCTCAGAGCTATTTACGAGCAGAAAAGATATTGAGTGCTGCCAAACAGACCGGCGCAGATGCCATTCATCCGGGCTATGGTTTTTTGAGCGAAAATGCTTCATTTTCTAAGGCTTGTGCAGATGCCGGCATCATATTTATTGGTCCTTCAGAATATAGTATCAATATGATGGGCAGCAAGATTGCAGCGAAGCAAGCCGCCAAAAAGTTTGGTGTCCCAATGGTGCCAGGCACAGAAGAGCCCTTGTCTGATGTAGCCGAAGCAAAAGGAATTGCAGCGAAAATCGGTTTCCCTATACTGATTAAAGCCTCTGCTGGTGGTGGCGGAAAAGGTATGCGCGTGGTAGAAAATATGGAAACATTAGAAGAGCAAATGCGAATGGCAAAAAGCGAAGCCATGAGCGCATTTGGCGATGATGCGGTGTTTATTGAGAAATATGTCGGCTCTCCTCGCCATATCGAAATTCAGTTATTAGGCGATCAGCATGGGAACTATGTTTATCTTTTCGAACGAGAATGTTCTATTCAAAGACGACATCAAAAATTAGTAGAAGAAGCACCCAGTAGTTGCCTTACACCAGCTATTCGTTCAGCAATGGGTGAAAGTGCAGTTGCCGTTGCTAAAAGCTGCAACTATTACGGAGCAGGAACCGTTGAATTTCTAGTAGATGAAAATCTGAATTTTTATTTTCTGGAAATGAATACTCGATTGCAAGTTGAGCATTGTGTTTCAGAAATGATAACCGGAATTGACCTCGTGCGGGAACAAATCAACATTGCTCGGGGCGAAAAATTGACTTTCACACAAGCAGATTTAAAAATAAATGGACACGCATTAGAACTTCGTGTCTGCGCTGAAGATCCTTTAAATAATTTTTTGCCGGATACCGGAAAACTTGAAATGTATTTACCACCCAAAGGTCCCGGAATCAGAGTGGACGATGGTTTTGAGCAAGGCATGGACATCCCAATTTTCTATGATAGCATGATAGCTAAATTAGTAGCTCATGCAGCTACACGCGAGGAAGCAATTGAACGCCTGTGTAGAGCGGTAGATGAATATCATATTCAAGGTATTAAAACAACCCTTAGTTTTGGAAAATGGGCAGTTCGTAGTGAGCCTTTCAGAAGCGGACATTTCGACACGAAGTTTATAGAGAAACATTTCAAACCCGAATTTTTGCACGAACAGAATCACGAGGCAGAAGAAGTGGCAGCCATATTGAGTTCGGTACTTTGGGAAAAACAAAAGCAATCCGGAGAAAAGTTGCAAGCACAAAAAATATCCGAAAACAACATCTGGAAAACACGGAGAAGATAAGTTTTGCTTAACCTTTTTTATTGAGCAAATTGTTGAGTTAAAATCTATTTCTATTGAGATATAGTCCTTTAGCCACTTTTTTTTTCCAACTAAAGTAAAATCGAAGATTTTGTTTACAGCTACTGCTTTTTAAAAAGAAAAAGTATCAAATCATATAAACAACCTATCTCAATCCGTTACTATTATCTTTGCGCTCAATTCTAAACTTTTCAAATTAAAATAATCATGAGTTTCGTTTCCAACATTGTGGCACGTCAAGTACTTGATTCACGCGGAAATCCTACCGTAGAAGTTGATGTTCACACAAGCGATGGTCACATGGGGCGTGCCGCAGTACCCTCAGGTGCTTCCACCGGAAAACACGAAGCAGTAGAGCTTCGAGATGGTAATAAAAAAATATATCTTGGAAAAGGTGTCTTGAAGGCTGTTGAACATGTCAATGACACATTAGCTGAAGAGCTTTATGGATGGGATATTACGGATCAACGTGGTATTGACAATGCTATGCTTTCTATTGATGGAACAGAAAACAAAGGAAAATTAGGAGCAAATGCCATCTTAGCCGTTAGTATGGCTACGGCAAAAGCGGCAGCACAAGCATCTGGACTATCATTATTTCGTTATGTAGGAGGGGCTAATGCCAAAACACTGCCCGTTCCAATGATGAACATTTTGAATGGAGGTGCTCATGCTGACAACAAAATTGATTTTCAAGAATTTATGGTCATGCCTGTTGGTGCCGGAAGTTTTAGTGAAGGACTTCGTTGGGGTGTTGAAATATTTCACACCTTAAAAGCGGTACTGAAAGAAAAAGGATATTCTACCAATGTAGGCGATGAAGGTGGTTTTGCACCGGATATTCAAAGCAATGAAGAGGCAATTGAAACTGTTTTAAAAGCCATTGAAAAAGCAGGATACAAACCCGGCGATGAGGTAGCTATTGCCATGGATGCCGCTATCAGTGAGTTGTATGATGATAAGCTTAAAAAGTATGTTTTTCACAAATCGGGTGGAGCCAGCATGACCAGCGATGAAGTGGTAGAATTTTGGATAAAGTGGTGTAGTAAATATCCAATTGTAAGCATAGAAGATGGTATGGCAGAAGATGATTGGGCTGGATGGAAAAAATTGACCGACGCATTAGGAAATAAGGTTCAATTAGTAGGCGATGATCTATTTGTAACAAACGTTAAGCGTATTCAAAAAGGTATTGATGAAAATATAGCAAATGCGCTACTCGTAAAAGTGAATCAAATCGGAACCTTGAGTGAAACTATAGATGCCGTTACCTTAGCCCAACACAATCGTTACAACACGGTTATGAGCCACCGCTCCGGTGAAACAGAAGATGCTACGATTGCTGATTTGGCTGTTGCCCTCAATTGCGGACAAATTAAAACAGGCTCTGCCTCTCGTTCTGATCGTATGGCTAAGTACAATCAACTACTTCGTATTGAAGAAGAATTAGGCGGAAATAGCTGGTATCCTTCTCGTAGTTTGAAATTTGGAAAATAGTTTTGGTATTCTTTTTAAGAAATGAATTTATTTTAGTGGTACGATTTAGTAAAGCACATTTTATTCATTCACCGGATTGATTTTTGTAAATAAAATAGAATGAAAAAAGTATTTCGAATTCTGACCAATAAATTTCTGATTGTAGGAATAGCATTTGCCGTTTGGATTGTGTATTTCGACCAAAATAGTTGGGTGGCTCAAGAAGCCCAGAAAAAGGAAATTCAAACCGTAAACAGAAATATAGCTTACCTCCAAAATGAAATTACTCGAATGGAAAAAGAGTACAGAGAGCTAAAGACTAATCCACAACGGGTAGAGCAATATGCCCGCGAACGATACAAGATGAAAAAGGACAACGAAGACGTATTTCTCATCGAACGATAGAAAAAGTAAAGCCACCTTAACGGTGGCTTTTTAGTTATCCCTTTCTTCGTTTTAGTTCTTTGTTTATCAATAAAAGTTCTCGACCTGTTTGCCCTGCCACGGATGTGTTTTCTTGTGCTCTTCGCATCAAATAAGGCATCACATCGCGCACAGGTCCATAAGGTAAATATTTAGCAACATGAAAGCCTGCATTAGCCATGTTGAAAGATATATTATCACTCATACCAAATAGCTGTGAAAAATAAACTCGTGGATGGTTGTGTTGCAATCCATGCTCATCCATGTATTTAGCTGCCAATAAACAACTTTGTTCATTGTGTGTACCAATAAAAAGAGAAATATTAGAAAGGTGTTCTAAACAAAAATGAACCGCTTCATCATAGTCATGATCGGTAGCCACTTTATTGGGTTGAATTGGCGAAGGATAATTCATTTCTGCAGCTCGTTTTCTCTCTTTTTCCATATACGCACCCCGAACCAATTTTGCTCCAAGAATATATCCCTTGCTTTTTGCATCATTATACATTTGCTTTAAATAAGGTAGCGTACCGTGACAATACAATTGAAATGTATTGAAAATGATAGCCTCTTCTTGATTATACTTTTCCATCAGCGGATCAATTAAATCATTGACCGCATCTTGAATCCATGTTTCTTCGGCATCTACCAACAACATAACTTTATATTGTGCAGCAGCAGCCCCAATTTGAGCAATTCGACTCCCAACCCTTGCCCATTCTTCTTTTTCGGCTTGCGATAACTCCTCTCTGTTGTGCACTCGTTCCATTAAGGCAAAGCGGGAAAAGCCCGTAACTTTCACACTGACAAAGGGGATATTCTTTTGTGATGCCGCATATTGTATAGCTTTGATAAACTCAGGAACAGCTTTGTCATATTCTGCCTCATCGTCCTTTCCTTCCACGCCATAGTCAAGGATAATGCCAACCCCATATTGATCTAAGATGTCTGCTGTTTGTGCCGCTTCTTGCATGGTTTCTCCTCCACAAAACTGCCGAAAAATGGTTCTTTTAATGACCCCTTCAATGGGTAGCCGGAGTTTGAGTGCAAAGGTGGTAAGTTGAATTCCAATAGAGGTCAATGCCTGCGAACCCATGGAAGAAAAAAGAAATTGTGCTTGTTTCAGATCTTTTGAAGTCTTGTATCGAAAAGCAATTTCGGTATTGTCAAATTGTGGAAGCATACGTTGAAATGTCAGGCAAAAGTAAAGTCCTTTTGAATTTTTAAAGAATGACAATAAATACCGAAGAATTTCCAAACGTTTGAACAAATAAATTTGTCTGTTTGAAATGATAATCATTATCTTTACGAACTAAACTAGGTTTAAAAATTTATTGCGATGAAAAAATTAGCTTTACTTTTTGCAGCAGGGTGCATGGCTGCTGGTGCAAGCGCACAGTATGCAACACAGGGGAGCATGGTTAACACCAATCAGTACCGTGTAGGGATTTCTAACGACGTTCAGGTTAAAAACCCCGGACGCACATTTGTTACTACCAATCAAGGTAATACAGCTAACAAAACTACTGCTCCTACCGACTCAACACGTTGGTACAATCATTTGGATGGTATTATTGCAAACGTAGCACCAAGTATCACCAGTTACATCTTCCCTATGTGGTGGGATTCTACTGTAAATGTCGCTTATTCCAATGGTTTGGCACCTATCAATTTTGCTTCCGCAGCACAAGTGATCTCTCCAAGTACCTTCTTGTTTAATGACCGTACCTTATACGGCAACACAACTGTTGGTGTTGACAAAGTTCATTCTTATCGTGTTGACTCTTTATACTTTAGCGGTGCTTATGTTAGAAAACCCAGTCGTCCTGCTACAATTGTTGACACATTGGTGATTTCTATGGCTCCTTATACAGGGTATTCTTATTGGCTTAAGTCAACCTCTTCTTGGGTTACTAACGTTACTACTAAGGATACACTTAAAGCTGTTGATCCGGATGCAGGTACTGCTGCCAACGCATTGAAGCGTGTGATCAACAACGCAACAATTGCTTGGAAATATCCTTTGACAGCAGCTATGGGTCACCCTGATTCTGCAGGTTATGTAACAATTAGCGATTTCTTTTTGGCAGTACCCGGTGGCGGCATCACCATTCCAGCTGGTGCTGATATAGGCATTTCAATTGCTTTCAAATCTGGCGATGTGGTTCAAAATCCACTTATGGACACAGTAACACAATATCACCGCTTCTATATGAATTCTTACGGTAGCACTACTGCTAAGATGCCATATACTTACTACGATTACAATGATCGCAATGGTTCCAGCTTAATGTTCACTACCGGAGCTTCTCCTTGGTGGATTCCAACTGTGGTTTTAGAAGCTGTTCAAACTAACCCTGTTTCTTTGGCTTATGAGTTTCACAACATTGCTGCTCGCGTAACTTGCGGTAGCTGTATGAGCTTGAAAGAATTGGCTGTAAAAGACGTTTCTAACTTTGCAGATATGAAGGCTTATCCAAACCCTGCAAACACAGAAATCACCATTAAGTATGCACTGAAAACAGCTGCTGCTGCTACGGTAAAAGTTACTAACGCTGTTGGTCAAACTTTGAAAGTTGCTGAAGTTGCTAATGGCATGAACGGACAAGTTACTATCGCTACTAACGATTTGGCAAACGGTATCTATTTCTATACTGTTGAAGCTAACGGTCAGCGTATGACTAATCGTTTTGTAGTAACACACTAAGCTGCTATACAATTTTTTTTCACAAAGAGCGATCGGACTATTCCGGTCGCTCTTTCGTTTTTTCCAAAACAATCCTTTATTATTGCACACCTCGTGTCAAAGCGAAGTCTATTACTTTGTAAGAACCTTTTGATAGAAGAATACCATGTCCAAAAATTTATTGATTGTAGAGTCGCCTGCTAAAGCCAAGACTATTGAAAAAATACTCGGTAAAGATTTTGAAGTGAAATCCTGTTATGGTCATATTCGTGATCTTGCCAAAGAGGATATGGGCATTGACATCAAAAATGGATACAAGCCTGCTTACATCGTTTCCGATGATAAACATAAGGTTGTAGGAGAGCTTCGCAGCCTCGCCAAAAAATCACAAGAGGTTTGGTTAGCAACGGATGAGGATCGAGAAGGGGAAGCCATTTCCTGGCATTTATGTGAAGTGTTAGGGCTGGACCCACGCAGCACGAAAAGAATCGTATTCCATGAAATTACAAAACCGGCCATAAAAAAAGCAGTGGAACATCCGCGCACTGTTAATATGGATTTAGTGAATGCTCAACAAGCCCGACGTGTATTAGACCGCCTTGTTGGTTTTGAATTATCGCCTGTGCTATGGCGAAAAATGAGTATGCGCAATAATCTTTCTGCCGGAAGAGTTCAATCCGTAGCAGTTAGATTGATTGTAGATCGGGAACGAGAAATCAATCATTTTCAACCTAAGGCGAGTTTTAAAATTGAAGCCTTTTTTCAATCGCCGGACATTCATGGAAAGAGTATCCTTTTTAAAGCAGAAGGTCCAACAAATGTAAAAGATGCCAAGGGGGCAGAAGACTATTTGAAAAAATGCGTTTCGGCCAATTATAAAGTTGCCGGAATAGAAGTGAAACCTGCCAAACGTACACCGGCAGCACCTTTCACTACTTCTACCTTGCAACAAGAAGCGAGTAGGAAACTGGGTTATCCCGTAGCAAAGACTATGCGGGTAGCACAATCACTTTATGAAAGTGGACACATTACCTACATGCGTACCGATTCCGTAAACCTGTCCGACACGGCATTGGAAGCACTTCAACAAACTATTACAGCACAGTACGGTAATAAATACTTTCAACATCGTACTTTCAAAAATAAAAATGAATCCGCCCAAGAGGCTCACGAAGCAATCCGCCCCACAGATATGAACACGACAGCTGTGGGAGATGCAGATACACAACGCTTATATGAATTGATTTGGAAACGAACCATGGCCAGCCAAATGGCTGATGCCCAGTTTGAACGAACCATAGCAAAAATTGCTGTTTCAACTCATTCCGATCCACTCACTGCCAGTGGAGAAGTCTTGAAATTTGATGGCTTTCTAAAAGTATATACGGAAGGACGGGATGATGAAGATGGTGAAGAAGAAAGTAGTTCAAACTTGCCCCCTTTGCACGAAGGGCAAGCATTAGATCTACATGAGATGCGGGCTACAGAAAAATTTACTCGTCCACAACCACGCTATACGGAGGCTTCATTAGTGAAAAAAATGGAAGAATTGGGCATTGGACGACCCTCTACCTATGCCCCCACCATTAGCACTATACAGCAAAGAGGGTATGTAGAAAGAAGAGATAAAGAGGGTGCAAAACGAGCCTATCAAATATTGAGTTTGAAAGCCGGAAAAATTTCAGGGAAATCAGAAATTGAAAACGTAGGTGCAGAGCGAGCTAAGCTTTTTCCTACAGACTTAGGTATGGTGGTAACTGATTTTTTGAAAGAGCATTTTACCCGCGTCATGGATTATAGTTTCACGGCAAAAATTGAACAAGAATTTGACGATATAGCACAAGGGAAAATTGCTTGGGATAAGATGATTGACGGCTTCTACCACCCTTTTCACGAAAGAGTAGAAAAAACGATAGAAACAGCAGCCAGAGCAAAAGGAGAACGCGAGTTGGGCAACGACCCACAAAGTGGAAAACCCGTTTTGGCAAGGCTCGGTAGATTTGGACCGATGGTGCAAATAGGTAATGCCGATGAAGAAGAAAAACCACGTTTTGCTACTTTGAAATCAAATCAAAGTATTGAAACCATCACATTAGAAGAAGCTCTTGATTTATTTAAACTACCCATGACCCTTGGTGAATACGAGGGTAAGGAAGTGTCTGTCAATTTAGGGCGTTTTGGTCCTTATGTAAAATGGGGCGATCAGTTTATCTCCATTCCCAAAAATGAAGAGCCTCTATCCGTAAGCATAGATCGGGCAATTCAATTAATTTCTGAGAAGCAACAAGCAGATGCTCCGGTAGGCAACTATCAAGGCAAACCAGTTACTAAAGGAAAAGGAAGATTTGGCCCATTCATTAAATGGGAAAACTTATACATCAACGTGCCGCGTAAGTATGACTTCGACAACCTTTCTCAAAAGGATATTGAAGAATTGGTTTCTACAAAAGTGGAAAAAGAATCAAAACGCTATATTCAACAATGGTCTGATGAAAAAATTGCTCTTGAAAATGGACGTTGGGGTGCTTTTATTCGTTTCGGGAAACTTATGTTGAAACTCGGTAAGAAGAAAGATGGCGAGAAGTATATGCCGGAAGAAATTGAGCATATTTCGTTAGAGGAAGTCAAGCGAATGATCACAGATCAAATGCCTGATGCTTTTGCTACTAAAGCTACTAAAAAGGCTGCTTCCAAGAAATCTTCAACAACACCTAAGAAAACTTCAACGAAAAAAGCAGCATCCACCCAAAAAACTGTAACTGCAAAAAAAACTTCTCCTAAAAAGAAATAGACGAAGCATAGAAAAGTATCGGTAAAATTGGTGATTCGCCGTTTTGTTGTATATTTCTAACAGAAACACTATTGCTATTTTTTATGTGGGAGAATAAGGAAGTATCCGCCTTGCTTCGCCTGATTGATGATCCGGATGATGAAGTATTTGATACTGTTAGTGAAAAAATCTTACACTACGGAAAGGCAATTATTCCTAATCTCGAAAGCCTTTGGGAGCATACGCCGGATGAAAATGTTCAAGAACGAATTGAACAACTGATTCATCGTGTCCATTACCAAGATTTACAACAGGAGTTTTTAGACTGGAGCCAATCTCGCCATCCGGACATTTTGAAAGGAGCTATTCTGATTGCTAAATATCAGTTTCCGGATATGAATATGCCGTCCCTACTTTCTCAATTTGACCAGATTCGACGAAATGTTTGGCTGGAATTGAATAATTACCTGACACCTTTAGAGCAAGTAAATGTTTTTAATAGCATTCTATATAATTTTTACAAGCTGCAAGGACATGAGCTTACAGAGCGTGAGCCTAAATACTTTTTCATCAATCAAGTCATGGATGGAAGGCAAGGCAATGGATATTCAATTGGTATTTTGATTTTAGCATTATGCGAGCAGCTTGATATTCCTGTTTTTGCTGTTGATGTGCCTCGCCAATTTATCTTTGCTTATGTGGACACACTGTATAATTTTTACAGCCCGGATACGGATGGTATTCAGCAAATACAGTTTTTCATAGACCCGATGAATGGAATGGTTTATACTCAAAAAGATGTGGATGCTTATTTGAAAAAGATAAACGCAACAGACCGCTCGCATTATTTTTCGCCTCTAACTACAAAAAGAGTAATCATAAAAATGCTGGAAGAACTTTGTTTGTGCTATCGCTACAACCGTGAAGATCAACGGGCAGATGAAATTCAACACCTCATTAGCATTTTGGTAACGGACAAGCTTTCCTAAAAAGCTATTTATTTATTGAGGTTTTATCAAGTCAATACGCTGGCTAACTAATAAAAGATCAGTCAAGGCTATGGCTGTGACAGCTTCTACAACCACAGGAACTCTTAACGCAATACATAAATCATGTCGCCCTTTGGCTTGAAATGCTTCTATAGAATTTGTAGTTCTGTTCCATGTGTGTTGTTGCTTGGGTGTGCTACTGGTTGGTTTTACGGCAACTTTGAAGGTCAAATCGTTTCCATTAGTTATGCCGCCATTGATGCCACCCGCATGATTCGTTTTAGTTTTACCGGTTTCGTTTAAAATAGCATCATTGTGTTCACTTCCGGTCATAGATGCGGATGCAAAACCACTACCAAATGCAATTCCTTTGATGGCAGGAATAGCAAAAATAAGGTGTGCAATATAAGACTCAACAGAGTCAAAAAATGGAGAGCCGATGCCTGTTGGAAACCCTGAAACAACACATTGTACAATGCCGCCAATACTATCTTGTTTGATTATGGCATTTGCAATGGCTCTGTCTATATCTTTATCGCCACCTGCTTCTATCAAGGTAGCTTGAATAGTAGCAAATGGCAATAGTTTTTTAGCTACAACTCCTGCTGCGGTCAATGCTACCGTAAGCCTGCCGCTACTATGCCCGCCACCACGATAATCATTATAGCCTCCAAATTTTTGATGAAGCACAAAGTCGGCATGACCAGGGCGAGGTGTATTTTTGATTGCATCATAATCTGCTGAATGAACATTGCTATTTCTAAACAAAATAATCAATGGTGCACCGGTAGTATGTCCGTCAAATAAGCCACTTATGATTTCCGGTTTATCGTCTTCTTTTCGCGGTGTCGTGCCTTTGTTTCCTGCTTTTCTACGTGAAAGGTCATCAGAAAAATCATTCGAATGAAGTGGTAAACCGGCAGGACATCCGTCAATGATAATACCAACAGCTTCTCCATGACTTTCGCCAAAAATTGAAACACGAAACAATCGCCCAAAAGAATTCATTACATTCTTAATTTACACTGCAAACTAAACCTAAACTGGCCGCATCTTCAAAGAATGAAGGATAAGATTTTCTTACCGAAAGTGAATCGGAAATGGTAACCAATCCCTCTGCTCGAAGGCTTCCGATAGTGGCTGCCATAACGATTCTATGATCGTTAAAACCATTCACAGGAAAGGATTTTAGGGTATCTTGACCTTCAATAATCAAAGAATTATTTTCTACTTTATGCACCACCCCAAAGGCGGATAACAGAGCTTTGATACTTTGTTCACGATTACTTTCTTTATACCATAAGCGGTGTACACCATGAAGCAAACTCATGCCTTTGCTGCAAGCAGCTAAAACAGAAACAATAGGAAACAAATCGGGTGAATCAGACAAGTCAACTTCAAAAGCAGATAGATTGCTTTCCGTTACCAAAACAGTATTGTTTTTTGAAAAGCAATTAGCACCAGCCTTTTGTAGGATTTCTATGATTTTTCTATCTGCTTGACATGAAGCAGGATTCAAATTTTCTACAACTACATTACCATGAATAGCCCCTGCTACTAACCAATAGGCTGCACTGCTCCAATCTCCCTCAATGGTTATTTCTATCTCCTTTTGTGTAGAAATGGATGAGGTTGATATAGTAAACCGTTCATAGTTCTCATGTCTAATATGCTTTCCGAAATGTGCCAGAATATCTAAGGTCAAATCAATATATGGTTTGCTTTGAAGAGCTTCAACCGTAATCGTAATTGTTTCTTTGGGAGCATAAGAAAGAGCATATAGAAGTCCTGTCAAAAATTGAGAACCATTTCTCCCATCCATTCTTAAATCTTTTGGTTGCAAGGGACCTTGAATAGTAAAAGGTAAACAATTTAAATGACTATTAAAAGTTACTTTAAGTGCATTTAAAACAGGCTCTATATCCGGCATTGGTCGAGATAATAAGTTGCCTTGTCCGTTGATTAAAACGGGTTGATTACTCATGGAAAGAATAGGCGTAAAAAGTCGTGCAGACAAGCCGCTTTCGCCACAATCAATTTGTGAAACAGCATTCAACTTGCCGGTAGATTGAATCACTGTTTTGTGTGTATTTGTTTTTAAAACTTGGGCACCACAATGTTCAATAATGGTAAGTGCTACTTGGTCATCGGCGGAAGTGCCGGGATTGAAAATGGTGGTAGAACCTTGATGCAGTAAGGCTGCGGCACACACACGCTGCATCATGCTTTTGGAAGAAGGAGCTATAATTTTTCCAAAAACAAAAGAAGGATTAATAGTGACTTGCATCTTTAAAATCAATTAACACTTGTCGAATAAGCTCAAAATTGAGGTTCACTATACTTCCTTTTCCTAATTTTTCAAGAACAATAAAGTCTAAATGATTGCCGGTTCTTTTTTTGTCACCCATTAGCACCCGCATGACTTCCTCTACTTGAAAATCGTTTTGAATTGGCAATTGGTAATGAACTAAAATCTGTTGTACTCGTTCTGTAACATGTGCTGACAAGCCAGTTACTCTTTCTGAAATTTTACAAGCTATCAACATACCGATGCTTACGGCAAACCCGTGTGGCAATAAGCAAACAGACTCTAAGGCATGTCCGGCGGTGTGCCCAAAATTCAAGAGCTTTCTCATTCCACGTTCTTGTTCATCTGCGAGCACTGTACGGTTTTTCCAGTCCACACAATTCCGAATAATGGAAGATGCCAGTGATAAGTTGTGATGATATTCGGAAAGATGGTGTTTGAACAAATTAGTAAACAAGGTTTCATCAAAAATGCAGCCATATTTTATAGCCTCAGCAAAGCCATTGCTCCATTCCCTTTGCGGTAATGATTTTAAAAATAAAGGATCGAAAATTATAAATTCCGGTTGACGAATTACGCCAATCATATTTTTAAAGAGTCCGAAATTGACACCATTTTTACCGCCAATTGACGCATCAACCATTGCCAAAAAGGTAGTAGGCACAAAACCAAAATGAAGACCTCTCATGTAGATGCTGGCAACAAATCCAGCCATATCAGTTATCACACCGCCACCAACTGCAATCAACAAACAACTTCGATCAACATTTAGTTGTTGCAATCGTGTTATAATTCGTTCCACTTGCACCATTGTCTTATGTTGCTCTCCGGATGGAACAATAACTGTAGATTCTGCCGGAAATAAATCGGGATATAAACCTGAAACAACATCATCTGTCAGATATACTGTTCTTCGTTCTTTCTTGAATCGTTCAATACTTTGAAAGACTTCCTCAAAAAGATAAGTTACCGATCCGGATGGAAAATCAACGTTGTAAAACATCGCAACACAAAGTTGGTAAATGTTCTCCAATAGCTTTCTAATCCTTTCTAATTCTAACACATTCTTTATAGTGAGGGTATCGTACCTTTGACACTATTAGTCACAATCATAAACGTGTAATAGTGTCTGATTTTAAAAACCATATTTGCTACTGGGCAGGAAATTTAAAAATTTTGAGAAGTAGATTAGGGGTCAATCAAGAGCAACTGAGTGAGCAACTAAATATTTCTCGTTCTAAGCTCAATGCGCATGAAAACGGACAAACCATCAATCCGACAATTGAAGATTTATTCCGCTTTTCCTCTTTTTATAACATGAGTATTGATACCCTTTTACGAACTGACCTTTCTAAACTTTCCGATCGCCAATTGATAGAATTGCAATCTGCAAGTGAAGAATTTATTTCCGGCAAAAAGTTGAAAGTGCTTGCTACTACTGTTACCCCTGACAATCGTGATAATATTGAATTTGTACCCCGAAAAGCCAGAGCCGGCTATCTTTCGGGCTTTTCTGATCCGGAATTTATCAGCCAATTACCAATTTTTCATTTGCCTCATCTTCCGCTCGATCGTAAGTTTAGAATGTTTGCTACGGTTGGCGATTCCATGTTTCCCATTCCGGAAAATAGCTTAGTGATTGGAAATTATATAGAAGATTGGCAAAACATAAAAATTGATACACCCTGCATTGTAATAACTAAAGAAGATGGTATTGTTTTCAAATTAGTAACCAATCAAATTGCAGCAAATAGGTCGCTATTATTGCGTTCGCTGAATCCTCAATATGCACCCTACGAAGTCAATGTGGGAGATGTGTTGGAGGTGTGGCAATTTGTAAATTATATAAGTGATACTATTCCTGCGGGAGAATTGTCTTTAATGGAAATGTCTCAATCATTGATTGACATAAAAGCTACTTTAGACAAATTGATTAAAGAAAAGCAAGCTTTATAAAGCTTTTTGCAGCTTGTTATTTACTTGAATTTTAGGGTTTGACAGAATACAATGATTTCGCTTAGTTTTGTGCACCTTTTAATTAAATAATTATACTGACTATGAGCGAGGCCTTAGGAATGATTGTTGATGACGCATCTCAGCAAATGAACAAAGCTATTCGTTATTTGGAAAATGAATTGGCAAAAATCCGTGCTGGAAAAGCTAATCCGGTTATTTTGGATGGCATTAATGTGGATTATTATGGTGCTGCCACACCACTTAATCAAGTAGCAAATGTTACAGTAGCTGATGCTCGCACCCTATCTATTCAACCTTGGGAAAGGCAAATGTTGGGTGCCATAGAAAAGGCAATCATTGCTTCTAATATTGGACTGAATCCTCAAAATGATGGCAACATAATTCGCTTGTTTTTGCCGCCCCTCACAGAAGAGCGTCGTAAGGAATTAGTGAAGCGTGTGAACAATGAAGGTGAGCAAGCAAAGGTCTCGATTAGAAGCATTCGCCGCGATGCCATTGAACAAATCAAAAAAGAGCAAAAAGAAGGCTTGAGTGAAGATGTAGCAAAAGATGGAGAAGGTCGAATTCAGGGTATTACAGACCGTAAAATTGTAGAAATAGACCAGCATTGCAAAGACAAGGAAAAAGAAATCATGACCATTTAATTTCCATCGGAACCGTTTCCGGCTGAACATCATGAGTCAGTTTTATCAAAACATCTTGTTGCTGCTTTCCATTCCGATCTATGCGGTATTGATTCCTGCTGAGATTTTATTGAGCCATTTTTATGGTTGGCGTTTCTATACTTGGAAGGAAACACTGACAAATCTTTATCTCAATTTAGTAAATGCAGGTATTGATATTCTGTTGAGGGGAATGGCTCTTGCGGTACTGCTTTTTTTCTATCAATTTCATCCGGTCATAGCTTGGCATCCTGTTGTTTATTGGTTGGTGCTATTTATTGGGGAAGATTTTCTGTTTTGGGCAGAACATTATATTGATCACCATGTTCGTTTGTTTTGGGCTGTTCATGTAACGCACCATTCATCGGAAGAATACAACCTAACAACCGGTTTTCGTTCTTCAGTATTAATGCCCTTTTATCGCTATCTGTATTTTATTCCGCTTGCCCTGCTTGGCTTTGCGCCGATTGACATATTCTTTATGTATGCACTGACTCAAACATACGGGATCATTGTTCATACGCAACGAATTCAAAAATTACCCCGTTGGATAGAGTTTCTATTCGTAACTCCTTCTCATCATCGGGTGCATCATGCCAGTAATATCCCTTACTTAGATAAGAATATGGGCATGGTATTAATTATTTGGGATAGGATATTTGGCACTTTTACTCCTGAATTGCCTCAAGAAAAGCCACATTACGGACTGACAAAATCGGTTTTAAAACCACATCATCCTTTCTATATTATCTTTCATGAATGGGGTGCCATTTTTCGAGATTTAAAAAAATCAATTTCTTTCAGGGATAAGATTCGATACCTTTTTTATCCACCCGGATGGAGCCATGATGGCAGCTCTAAAACAGCAAAGCAATTGCAGAAAGAATGGAAAGATTCTTAGCGTAATGAGCCACTTTATAGGAAGGTGAAATACTTGTTCGGCTTCTGTTCAGTCTATTTTGAATCCATCTTGAAACCAAGTGCTGGTATGTTGTTTAGGAATAAAAGAGCGGGCGTTTTTTTGTAGGAAAGAATAGGTACATCAAGGTACAAGTATTTCTCATCATGGTCAATATCAAGAGCGATTATTTCAGCACCCATTTGTAATTGAGCAGAATGAATATTTACAGTAGATGGCAGGGTGATTAAAAATCGCTTACAACTGCCTGCTCGACCCGTCAGTAAGCCACGCGTGTCAGAAGCAAATTTTAATTGAAAAATAATGGCTGCTGGATAGATGATGGGGGCATTAGCAAAAGAAATTTTGGTGATTGGATCGTCAGAAACAGGTTGAGCACTTTTGTTGGGAAAGTGTGACCGATTAAATAGCCATTGGTTGGTGAAAAACCACGCATCTGTATAATCAAAACGGAAGTTTTTATAATGCTCATCCACCGTACCCGCTCCCCAAGTGGCATCTATGTTATACCAACTATTGTCTATTAATACGGCATTCCAGCTATGGTTGTTTTTGGATGAAATGTTACCAATGTCTTGCGGTTGCGATTTAGCTAACCCGTCAACAATGACGCATTTAATTCTTGCCACATCGCAAAAGGCTTTGAATAAGGCTGCATAACCTTTAGCACCGGCTTTTCTTTCAGAAAGGGTAGATGAAGCTGTATAATTTGCTTGCTTAAATAGACTTGCATCTCTACTATCAAAAGCTATATGATGGGTGATCCAATAATAAATGACAAAGCTCATTTCTGTTTCGTTACAACGAAGGGTTTTGAAGCTGTCCACCATAGCCCGAATGGTAAAGCCCTCCATAGCACCCATTCGCTGAATGGCAGGCGCAAGTTTTTCACTCAGTTCGTTTTTGTCAATTTTTTGAGCTTGTGCAGACAGACAAGTGCTAAACAAGAAGAGGAAAATAAGACGTTTCAATGTGAGTGTATTGAGAAAAGAATCTGATAAACAATTTACTCGAAAAAGAACTTGTATAGAATTGTGTTTTTTCATCAATGCAGCGCGTAGATTCGAAGAATGGTGCTGCCCTCCCGCTTTATTTCATAGAAAATATTTGAGTAGTGATAATCTTCCGGATGGTCACGAAAGAAGGTTACATAGTAGTCGGCATCTTTTTCATCTACAAATTGGATGCGGTCTCTGTCTTGCTTTTGCAACATGTTTACGTTGTTGTTCAAAGGGTCTTTTCCCCAAGCGATTTTTATTTCTCTTTGTGGTGCATGAGCAATCAAATATTCTAACCCTTGAAAACAACTGGTACCCCAATATTCTAATTCATAATGATAGCGCAAATACTCATTGTCGTGAGAAACTAACCGATTGAAATACACTTGCTCGAAGGGGTGTAGAGAAATGATATGGCGTGCCAGAAAGCCTATTTGTAAGCATAAGTAGGTTGCAATAATTGGTGCGAGTTTCTTCTTCGACAACCGGTGAATAGCAAGACAAGCCAACATGATAAACGACGGATAGATAAAATACACGTGTCGCCAATCATCATAAACTACAGAATGTTGAACAATAACCGCAACAATGGGAGCAAGGGTGCAGAATAGCCATAGGAGCGTCTGTTGTTGGTCTAAGTTTAACCAAGATTGGTATGGATAAAAAATGGCAGAGACGATAACCATCCCGATGCCAATGCAGCCAAGCAGTAGCCATAAAACGGGTGTGGTAATGCCAATCCACACAGGCAAATAGGATGCCGGAAGCTGAAACGATAAAATCCACACTCCTTGAAACCATACATTGCTTTCCCAACGAAAATGGGATAAGCTTTCAAAACATGCTACAATACTATGAAAGGGATGTGCCCAAAGGGTAGGAAAAAAAGCATACAAACTTAGGGATGAGGTGAGCAAGAAAATAAATAGAATGCCTAACCAATGTAGCGGTGATGTACTCTTAGTCGTTGATTTCTGAAAACGAGCTTGAATTGCGTTCAAAAGCAGAAAAAACGAAATGCCGGCTACCAACACGATTCCTAATAAACGAATGCTCATGGTATAACCAACAGCTACTCCCAACATCAAAACCCAACTTGTTTTCTTTCGTTCCAGCACCATGTCCCACAGCAATAAAGAAACCATAAACATGACCAAGAGGGGAATATCCTTGCTGTTGAAAAAAGAATGTGCATACAAACGAGGGTGCATGGCGAGCATTAAAAAGGCAAGGCATGAAATCCAAATGCGTTGAAATCTTCTTTGTGCCAAAAAAAAGGCACACAAACAGCCAAATAAGAAAAAAATGTGCGATACAATGTGCCGCATCAAGTATATTTCTCTTGAGTCAGAAAGGCGTAAGGCACGTTCTATCATGATTAGTGGCAGTTCAAATCCTACACCATGATCGCGTTCTATGTAATTGTCCAGTGTATGATCTCCTTCAAAAATGTAGCGATAGCTGGTCAACCCAATTTCTCTTTGGCTTGTCTCATCCCAACTTATTCCATAATCTTGATATGTAGATATGCCAATGAAAAGAAAAATAGCAAATAGAAATAAGGCAAAAAGATAGGAGCGATTATAGAGAGTGCTTAAAAGCATTTTTAGGGAAGATTAAATTATTTGCAAAATAGGTTTTAAAACGAAGAATATTGAACCCTGTCGAGCGTCCATATTGTAGGTTGGATATAGCTTAGTTCTTTTAGTTTTGAACCATGAAAAAATGGATTGTCATCCTTTTTTTGGTGATGGCATTGGGGGCTATCAGTTCGTTTCGCTCTGAACCTAAAATGACGATGGAAAAATTAGGAGAAAAACTTTTTTTCGACCCGATACTTTCTGAAGATCAAACAATCAGTTGTGCATCTTGCCACAAGCCAGAATTTGCATTTGCAGATACAACTTCAGTAAGCAAGGGTGTAAAGGAAAGACTCGGCTTTAGAAATACACCCTCTGCCATGAATGTAGCAGACAGAAAATATTTGTTTTGGGATGGAAGAGCAGCATCCTTAGAAATGCAAGCTTTATTTCCAATTCAAGATCATAATGAAATGAGCTTGCCAATTGGAATAGCTGTCGTCAGATTGAATCAATCAAAGAAATATCGGGCTTGGTTTGTTTCAGTTTTTAAACAAGCACCTAACAAACATAACTTAGCGAAAGCTTTGGCAGCTTTTGAACGAACCTTAGAAACAGCAAACACCCCAAACGACCGATGGATGAATGACGACAGCACTGCAATGACAATGCAGGAAATACGGGGCAGGATGGTCTTTCGGGAAAAAGGAAAGTGTGTGGAATGTCATTTTTCTCCTGATTTTACGGGAGATGAATTTAGAAGTATAGGCTTGTTTGACGGTATTAAACATCGAGATAGTGGGCGATATCTGATTACTCATGACCTCAACGACTTAGGGAAATTTAAGGTTCCGGGTTTGCGCAATGTGGCTATCACAGCACCATATATGCACGATGGGAGTATGCGCACTTTACGTGAAGTCATAGATTATTACGACAATCCACAAGCAGCCTTGCCAAGCGGAAAAAATAGAGATAGTTTATTGTCGAAACCATTAGGACTTTCGGAGCAAGAAAAGCAAGATTTAGAATCGTTTTTACTGACGCTTACAGATGATCGTTTTGTGAAAAAATCAACATCATCAAGCAGGCAATAGCCTAGTTAAAAAAGATACATCAAGCGTGCTGTCCACATGTTGTTGAACTGTTGTCCACGATCGCCAAAACCGGGCGGAATATTATTGCGAATAGAAATTAGCGAATATTGAAATCGAAGGTTTAAAAACAATCCTTTCACTAAATGTAAATTACCTCCCAACACGATATTGAGATCTGATTTTTTAAATGGATATTGTTCAAAATTGTAAGGGTAGTTAGGATTGGTTACGGTAGTTTCTTTTGCACTGATCAGTTGTGAATAAGAAAAGCCGCCGCCAAAATGGCTTCTACGTTTGTCGAAATAACAAAGCTGAATCGGGATTTCTGCATAATTCAATGCACTTTTATATTGCGTGATTAGGAAACTTCCCTGCTGAGTGGAAGCTCCTTGCTCTTTATTTCCTTTGGCTCCTTTTTGCGAAAAAAGAATTTCAAGGCTTACTGCTAAATGATCACCCAGATGTGTATAGACGATACCGCCTACATTTAATCCTACTTTGTGGTAGCCGGCAAAATTGTCACCATCAACTTGCGTAAAGTTGCCACCTGCAATGATGCCTGCATAAAACGTTCGAGGATCTTCAATGTAATAGTTTGATGGGTTTTGAGCTTTGGAAAGTAAGGGGAGGATAGATGTTATAAATCCAATTAGTGCAGCGAATTTTCTTACTTTAGCCATCGAAACCGGAACTTGGAAAATGAGCTTCAAATATACTGCAACTACCCTGAAAAAAATGGAACAACTTTTTGACGAGGCACGCTATATTATACGCTTTGAGAAAGGCAACTTCAATTCCGGCTATTGCATTTTAGAAGAAAAACGAGTTGTTGTCATCAATAAGTTTTTGAATGTAGAAGGTCGTATCAATGCACTGATCGAAATTTTACCTTCCATAAAAATTGTAGAGCAAGAATTGAGCAGCGAAATGCAAAAGTGGTATAAACAATTACAGGGCTCATTAGCATTCGATGATGAAACCAGCGTTCAAACACAAATGGATCTCTAAGCGTGAAAATAACTTTTACCGGTACCGGAACTTCTCAGGGTGTACCCATCATAGCTTGCCACTGTGCCGTTTGCACATCTCCCGACCCACACAATAAACGTCTTCGCAGCTCAGTATGGGTAGAAGCCGATGGGTTATCGCTTGTAATTGACACAGGTCCTGATTTTCGTTATCAAATGTTGCGTAGTAAAGTAGATCAATTAGACGCTGTATTATTTACCCATAGTCATAAAGATCACATTGCCGGATTAGACGATGTACGAGCCTATAACTATTTTCAGAAAAAGCCAATGGATGTGTATGCAACCATCGAAACTCAGGCTGCCCTTAGACGTGAATATGCTTACATTTTTGAGAATGGTCACTATCCGGGCGTTCCTCAAATAGATCTCCATACCATTCATGACAATAGACCCTTTTCTATAGGAAATTTAGAAGTTATTCCATTGCTTGTTAAGCATTATGAAATGAATGTGCTTGGGTTTAGAATAGGTGATTTTTCCTACATCACGGATGCCAATTATATAGCACCCGAGCAAATGGAAAAGATGAAAGGTAGTCGGGTATTGGTGTTGAATGCCCTTCGTAAAGAAGCGCATGTTTCTCATTTTACCTTATCGGAAGCTATTGATATAGCCCAGCAAATAGGTGCAGAGCAAACTTATTTTACACACATTAGCCATCAGCTTGGTTTACATGATGAGGTTAACAAACAATTACCGAAAGGAATTCAATTAGCTTTTGATTGTCTTTCGATTGAGTGTTAAAAAAAAGAAACTCGCTTCAGTGAATCAATAAGGTTGTTAGTCCTAAAGCTACTCCTGCTATAATTGCAGCTAATTTTTTAGCAGTCAGTAAATGTTGGCTGGTTCCACTTTCAAAAAAAATGGTTGTTGCTATATGAATGAATGCCCCAGCGACTATCGGCACGATCCACATGACTACTTGACTCATTAAATAATACCGAGTGCCTAATGCACCGGCTAACATAGCTGCAAGAGGGGTGATCATAGAAAAAAAAATGAGCAGTTTCCAGGCTTCACCTTTACCTCGATAGTGTAATATCAATGAGGTTAACAACATAGCTTCCGGTAGTTTATGGGCTGCAACAGCTAGATATAAAGAGGATTGTGTAGCCGGAAGACGGTAGTGAAAACCCAATGGCAATCCTTCCATGAAAGCATGAATGGATAGCCCAGCAACAATAGAAAAGATAGGAACAATATGATGATGGTGCGAATGTTCGTGTGTGGAAGCTTCGCTAATATGCGTATGTCCATGTTCTACTCCGTGCGTAAATCGTTGTATGACCAATTGTAAAAAAAAGCCTACCAGCAAAAACAAGCCAGCACGATGCCCCATGTCTTCAAATGTTTCGGGCAATAAGTGTAGAAAGGTGATACTCAGTAAAAATGAACCTGAAAAAGCTAACAGATAATTAGTGCTTTTGTCATTGATCGCATTCATCCACATGGGCGCACTGCCACCCAAGATGGTGAGCAAAAACAAAAGTAGATTATAGAGAATCATGAGTTGGTCAGTTTCCGGCAAAGGAGCATAAAAGTACCATCTTCTTTGGTTTTTTATTTTTGTTGCCTTTATAAAGTGTCTTTTTTAATGTTTATTGAAACTTGATTTACCTTTTTTCGCAACCTCAAAACTTCTTACATTTATTTCATCATGGACGTTGTTAACTTTGAAAGACCTGAAAATGCAACCCTGTTATCAGGGAGATTGCTTATAGCAGAGCCTTTTCTGAATGATCCAAATTTTTATCGTTCTGTGATACTTTTATGTGAACATGGTAATGAAGGTTCGGTTGGTTTTGTACTCAATCATGCAACCAATCTTCAGCTTGGCGATTTATTCCCTGCCTTGTCTTTAGCCGATTTTACTATTTACCAAGGTGGGCCGGTGCAGCCTGATACATTGCACATGCTGCACAAAGAATCAACCTTATTTGGTGGAACAAGAATTTCTGAAAATATATTTTGGGGCGGTTCCTATCAAGCTTTGCAAGAGGCTTTGTTAGCACAGCAATGTAATTCTTCTGATGTTCGCTTGTTAGTAGGTTATTCGGGTTGGAAGAAAGGACAATTAGACACTGAGGTTATTCAAGGACATTGGATGGTGTATGCTCCAACAGAAGCAGAGCTTCAAGAATTATTGTTTCACACAGATGCTCTGAATATTTGGAAGCGGTGTATTCAATTGTTAGGATCATCGTATAACTATATGCTCAACTTGCCGCCCAATCCGCAATTAAATTAGCGAAGATGTAGTTCGCCAAATGCTTTCCCAATATGCTTAATAACATCGCGGGCAATCATGCTTTCCATACTTTCCGTATCTAATGCTTTGTCAGCAGCTAATCCATGAAGATGAACACCAAGCATTGCTGCATGGGTGGGCAAATATCCTTGCGCTAATAATCCGGTGATCATTCCTGTCAGCACATCTCCACTTCCTGCAGTTGCCAGACCTGCATTGCCGGATAAATTATATCTACACAAACCATCCGGTGATGTAATGATAGTATAGTGTCCTTTCAATACAATATTGATATTGTGCAGCATGGACTGAGCGCGTGCTTGTTCGGCTTGTAGCATAGAGTTGGTGCTTGTGCCAAATAAACGCTCAAACTCCGCAGGGTGTGGCGTAAGAATAGAGTTGGGTGGGATTTTAGCAAGCAGTTCCGGTTTGTTTGCTATAATATTGAGTGCATCAGCATCCAGTACAACAGGAAGTACTTGTTGGTCTAAAAAACGCTCTAATGCAAGAGCAGTTTGTGGTGCTTTGCCAATTCCGGGTCCAATGCCAATTGCTAAAATTGTATTCTGCGAGGTTATAGACTCTATATGGTCTTGACCGTTCGTTTGGCAAAGTGCTTCGGGCACAAGAATCTGTGAAATATCATAACCTATTTGAGGCACAAGCAGAGACAACTTCCCACATCCTACACGCATAGCTGCTAAGGCACTTAAGCAAATAGCACCCATCATACCTTTGCTCCCGCCTACCATCAGTGCATGTCCATAAGTTCCTTTGTGTGAAAAGGATAATCGAGGCTTGACTAATTGCTGAGCCATTTCTGTCGTTAGCATCTCATAATGAGTATGTGTAGCTTCAATAAAATGACTATTTAATCCGATGTCCAACACTTTAATTTCACCAGCAAAGACTCCTGTTTCTTTATGAAGAAAGGATCGTTTATAAAACTGGAAACTGAGGGTGAAATCAGCATGGATAATAGCAGCTTTTGGCTCAGGAACGGTATCGGCAGGCATTCCACTGGGTATGTCAATGGCAATTTTTAAGTTGGGGAATTCATTAACATGCTCTACAAAAGATACTAACCAACCTTCCAAAGGACGATTGAGTCCGGTGCCAAATAAGGCATCAATAATTATGATGTGAGGTGGTATGTCTGAAATAAAACTTTGCTCAGGAACAGTTTGAATCAGCGAAGAATCTAATTGCTGCAAGCGGGTTAGGTTTGCTTTACAATCTTGAGTCATTCGGTCTATGTCGCCAATCTGAAAAGCTTTTACGCCATAACCTGCTTCATGTAGCAGACGAGTGATGGCCAGTCCATCGCCACCATTGTTTCCAGTTCCACAAAGTGTGACAAATAATTGGGAGGGTTGAAAATTTTGAGTTATCCAAGACACACATTCAGTAGCTGCACGCTCCATTAATTCCAACGATGAAATGCCGGATGCCGTGATGGTATAAGCATCACAAGCCTTTATTTGTAAGGCTGAAAACAATTTCATTTAGGCAAATTACAGCATTTATGGTTCGTTTTGGGGTTATTAGAAAAATGCTAAGAGTTTACAGAAGTTCGCGTTTAGTCAATGCCTATCTTTGTTTACCTTAGCGCACTTAATTTTTTTTCACCAATACTATCTACACGTTTACAAATAACTACAATGAGACAACTTTTCAGCATCTTATTGGCTTTGCTGTTTTCTTACAGTACTGCCTTAGCTCAAAATGGCACCATTCGCGGCTTTGTGTATGAAAAAGCTACCGGCGAGCCGATGAGCTTTGTGAATGTGGTAATTAAGGGAACTAAAACGGCAGTTCAAACAGACATTAACGGATATTTTTCTTTCCCTAAAATGGCTGCTGGAAACTATACAATTTGGACTACCCTCATGGGATATGATACAGCAACAGCAAACCTTACGCTAAAAAATGATGGAATTGTCAGTCAAAAATTTTTCCTAAATAAGGAAGATAAAATGCTTAGTGGGGTGGAGGTGAGTGCCCGCAAAACAGAACGAATCAATACGGTTAATATTGGCATCACAACCGTTACACCACGCGAAATGAAACTATTGCCCAGTGCTGGCGGCGAGCCGGATATTGCACAATATTTGCAAGTTGCTCCTGGCGTTGTTTTTACCGGCGACCAAGGTGGGCAATTATATATTCGTGGAGGGGCACCTTCACAAACAGGAATTTTGCTGGACGGTGTTACGATTTACAACCCATTTCACTCGATTGGTCTTTATTCTGTGTTTGAAACAGATGCTATTCGTAATGTGGAAATTCAATCAGCCGGATTTAATGCCCAGTATGGAAATCGAACCAGTGCCATACTTGATATTCGCACAAAAGATGGCAATCAAAATAGACTTTCCGGAAAATTGTCGGTTTCCCCCATTATGGCTCGTGCCATGTTAGAAGGCCCGCTAAGAAAGCCCAAAAAAGAAGGAGGTGGGAGTACTACCTTTTTACTTTCATTTAAAAATAGTTATTTAGAAAGTACCAGCAAAACATTGTATGGAGGCATGGGAGAGCCATTCAAAAGTGGACTTCCCTATTCTTTTACAGATGCTTATGGAAAAGTAACTTTTAGCGGCGAAAATGGTAGTAAGCTAAATTTATTCGGCTTTAGTTTTAATGACTTAGCTCGAACTTTTGATCCGGATACCCCGGGTAAGGAAACGGCTAATTTCCATTGGGATGCGAAAGGAGCGGGAGCAACTTTTGTTGTTACTCCAGGCAGTTCTGCTGCACTTATCAGCGGCAAGTTTGCTTATAGTCGGTATAATATTACGGCAAATGAAGTTGGGTTTTCACCACGCAGCAGCCAGATTGATGGCTTTGAAGGTGGATTGGATTTCTCCTATTTTTTGCCAGGACATAGTATGCTAAAATATGGTGTTGAAGTAAGTGGATTGCATACATCCATTGACTATGCAACCGGAGCCGGAACAAACATTGGCTTAGATCGTCGAAACACCATAGGCTCTTTGTATGTCATTTGGAGAAAGAATATCAATGATAAGTTCATTTTTGAACCGGGTGTTCGTCTTCAATATTATTCAGCCATTTCTAAATTCTCACCGGAACCACGGGTGGGAATGAAATACAACATCACACAAAACATACGATTGAAAGCAGCAGCCGGTTTGTACTCTCAAAGCATCATTAGTACTCGCTCTGACCGCGATATCGTTAACTTTTTCAACGGTTTTTTACTTAGTCCCGATGTCTCTATCAAGAACACAGATGGAAACTATATTCCAACAAACCTATTAACTGCTTACCATGTTCTGGGTGGTATAGAGGTTGATGTGGCAAATATTGAATTTAACCTTGAGCCTTGGTATAAAAACTTCACTCAAAACATTGAACTAAACCGTACCAAAAGTATAAATAACCCCGGCGATTTCTTGGCTGGAAGCGGGCAAGCTTATGGCGTTGATTTATCCGCAAAATATAGCAAAGGAAGGTTTTTCTTTTGGGGTGTAATGTCTTATCAGCACATACTATATAAGACACTTGTAGCACAAACAGTGTTAGATACACCTTCTCTACAATCTTATCCACCACCATTTGATAGAAGGTTCAATTCAAATATCGTTGCATCTTATTCTGCCGGTAAAAAGAAAGATCTCGAATTGTCGCTGCGCTTTAATTTGGGTTCTCCTTTTCCGTTCACACAAACACAAGGATTTTATGAAGACCCTTCCATCACCGGCACCAATGCTTCTGTAACTCAAAACAATGGCAATTTGGGTATTATCTATGCCAATCAAATTAATGGAGGACGCTTGTCTTGGTATCACCGCTTGGATTTATCTGTGAAAAAACGCTTTGTGATAACCAAGTTTAGTAATATAGAAACAACATTAAGTGTTACGAATGTTTATGACCGAAACAATATCTTTTACATAAGCCGAACCAGTCCCAAGCGCGTGTATCAGTTACCTATTTTCCCGAGTCTAAACATTACATGGAATTTTTAACGTGATTCATAATTGAATGAGCTATTTGAGCCACAGGCAACGACTATTTTTTTGTGTAGCAATTCTGATTTTTTGTAGCCTAAAGACAGGGGCGCAGGAACTATTAAAAAATCGCCCTAACCAAGATTGGTTGTGTCTTTCAAACAATCAATTTGAGAGTGGACATTATAGACTGGCTATACAATCTGCCAATGCGTTTTTAAATCATGCTCGAACAACTCATACTTCTGAAGATGAAAAAAGTCGAGCCGTTTGGATACGTACCTTGTCCCAATTAAAATTGGACGACCTCGGTGCCGAAGATTCTGCTCTTCAGTTTTTACAACAGCATGTAATGCCAGCCTATAAACAAAGAGTGTCTTTAGCATTGGCGCATTATTATTTTGAACATGAGCAACTCACCAAGGCGATTCCTTATTTTGAATCAGCAGGAATTGCCAATCTGACCAACGAGGAAATAGCAATCGCGAAATTTGAACTCGCTTACGCATACTTTAATAGTCGTCGTTTTGACCAAGCAACCACACTCTTTGCTTCCATAAAAGAAGTACCGGGAAAATATTTTGTGCAAGGAAATTACTACTATGGTTTGCTAGCTTATAATGATAGTAAGTATGAAGAAGCCTTAAATAGTTTTCAACGTATTCAAAACGAGCCACAATACAAAGGAATTGTTCCATACTATATAGCTGAGATTTATTATTTCACCGGTGCTCGTAAAAAAGCGTTGGAAGAGGCTATTAGACTGACCAAACAAAAGGATAAACTCTTTTACGATAATGAATTGTATTTGTTGGCTGCACAAGTTTTGTTTGAAGAACAACGCTATGGTGAGGCATTGCCTTTTTTTGAACATTACTATGACAATGTAGATGCAATTCGAAAAGAAGAATTGTATGAAATGGCTTATAGCTATTATCGGGTCAATGAATGGAAACATGCTATTGATAAATTTAAACCACTAAGCGATGCTCAAGATTCATTAGGGCAAACATCTATGTACCTTTTGGGCGATTGCTATTTGAAAGCAAAGGATAAAAAAAGTGCTCGAAATGCCTTTGGTGTTTGTTCTGATATGTCTTTTAATGTAGGTCAACAAGAAGCTTCACTTTTACTATATGGTAAACTTTCTTACGAATTGGGGTTCAATCAAGATGCTGTTAGAAGTTTTAAATCCTTGATTCAATCTTTTCCTGGAAGTGATTATGCTGGAGAAGCTAAAACTTATTTGTCCGATGTATTGATGAAGTCTCAGCGATATGAAGAAGCCTATCAATATTTGAAAACAGTACTTGACAAGTCGCCTGATTATTGGCGAATATGGCAAAAAGCTACGTATGGCTATGCAATGGATGAATATCAGCAAGGAGAATGGACACAAGCCCAAAAACTTTTAAACGCATCACTATTACAACCGTCAGACAAGGCTTATGAAGCCGCAGCCTATTTTTGGTTGGGCGAATTGGCAACTCGAAATGATCGCCCTGAAGAAGCATTAAACTATCTGAAACAGTTTATGGTTAAGGTTGACAAAAGTGGCAACGTAAGCAAAATAAGCCCTCAAGCAACATTAGCCAATGCTTCTTTACTGATGGGTTATAATGCCATGAATCAAAACGATTATGCAGCTGCTCAAGGGTATTTTGCTAAAGCTAAAGATTCAGACCAAACACTTAGTGCAATGGCAACTGCTCGCGAAGCGGATGCCGCATTCATGCGGAAAAACTATAAAGACGCATTGGCTCTCTATGACAAAGCTATCAGCTTGGGTGGGGAAGATGCAGACTATGCAAGACTACAAAAAGCAATTGTGTTGGGTGCGCAAGGAAAGAGCGTAGAAAAAATTTCCTTATTGCAGCAATTAGCCACTAACCAAAACTCTAAATATGCCGGCGATGCAAGGTTCGAATTAGGCTCAACCCTCATTGAAGAAGAAAAATATCAATCAGCAATCAATGCCATGCTGCCACTCACAACGGATAATAATACTCGAAATTTTGCCGCACGCAGTTGGATGAAAATTGGCTTTGCTTATCAGCAGTTAGACAATCATAAAAAAGCAGTGGATGCCTATAAGCATGTTGTAACTGATTTCCCTTCAAGCACTGAAAGAATGCCTGCATTAGATGCTTTAAAAAGTTTGTTTGTAGAATCCAATCAGCCTGAAGCATTTGCACAATTGTTGAAAGAAAATAACTTGCCTTCTGCCGGTTCAGCACAAATGGATTCAACCTATTATGCAGCAGCTGAAGCGCAAATTGCTGCTGCTAAATGGACTCTGGCAAAAGCAGCTTTGAATAATTATTTGGAAAAATTTCCACAAGGAATCTTTGCTACTCGTGCTCACTATTACAAAGCAGAAAGCCAGTGGAAGTTGAAGGAGTATGAAGGTGCTTTGCCCGATTTTGATATGGTACTAAACCAACCCTGGAGTGAGTTTACAGAGCCTTCAGCCGCACGAGCTGCTGATATTGCCTATAAGCTGGGACGGTTTGACAAGGCTGCTGATTATTATGCTCAATTGCGAAATACAGCTATGAGCAAAGAGCAATTACAAAGTGCGTATGCGGGCTTAATGAACGCTTATTATAAAAACGAAAAATTGGATAAGGCAGCCTCTTATGCCGATACGCTATCCCAAATTCCGGATTTGAACTTGACCTTGGCTAATCAAGCAAAAATAATCAAAGCAAAGGTCGCCACACAAAAAGGACATGAGCGAGATGCTCTGACCATCTATCAATCGCTCACGGATGCCTCAAACACTGAAGTGGCTGCTGAAGCACGTTATCGGGTTGCCGAAAGCTATTTCAAACAGGGCAACCTAAAGGAGGCAGAGAGTGCTGCTGCATCCGCCCTGAAGCTAAATGCAGGCAATGATTTCTGGATTGTAAAATCCTACCTCTTGATTGCCGATATTTTGACCAAACAAAAAGATTATTTTAACGCAAAAGCAACTCTACAAAGCTTAGTGAAAAATACCAAAATTGCCGACTTGAAAAAGGAAGCTGAACGAAAGTTGGATGAAGTAAGAAAATTAGAACAGCAACAGTCGAAATTGAAGCAGTGATGAACATGCAAAGAACTAAAATCACACTATGTCTTGCTCTAACGTTGCTGGGTAGAGCCTCACAATCGTTTGCACAACAACGAACAGACTCCACATTGCCACCGGCAACTATTGAGGTTATTCAGACCTATCAACCTAAAGTTAAACAAACACCTAAGCCGGATTTTAAACCTGACTTGCCACCACACGACACTTCGCGCCCAAACTTTAAATATGATGTTCCTCAACAAACTTTATACTATACCTATTCCTCGCTCCCTTTGCGACCGTTAGCATTAGGAAAGGATTCATCTGCACTGCCGTTTGCAAACTATGCCATGATGGGTGGTGGAACTCAATCTTCTATCTTTTTTGATGCAGGTATTGCCCAATTTAAAGATAAAAATTACAACAGTTCTATTCATCTACATCATTTATCGCAAGAAGGAAATATTAAAAATCAAAAATCTTCTCTTTCCGGCATAGAAGCCGAGGGAACCCTTCAGACAAATGGAAATATATGGTGTGCCGGAATTGATATAGTACGTAATCGGTTTCACTACTACGGCTATGATCATAATCTGTATGACTATTCCTCTCTTCAATCACAAATTACCTACACCGGAGTAAAAGCTTTTGTGGGTGTGCAAAACAACTTGTCTAATAAATTTGGACTCGACTATAAAGCAACGATTGGATTTACGAATTACAATAACGATCAAGGAATATCAGAACAAGGCATTTCTTTTGACGTTCCGGTATCTAAAATAATAGATAGTTCATTTTCTGCCGGCGTTGGGATAAACGGTCAATATGTTTACATGTCCCAATCTCAAGCGACTTTTAATAATTATATCCTTCAACTTACTCCTAACGTTTCCTTTCGCAGTGCGGGGTTTAAAGCAAAATTAGGGGTCAATCCTACGCTTGGCATGAATGGCAATAGTTACTTGTTGCCGGATCTTTCACTTTCTTATATTCCGGCAAAAACATCTGTTCTGATAGGGTTGGGTTGGCAAGCTCATTTACAGGCAAATACATTAAGAGAGTTAAGCAATCAAAATCCATATTTATTCCCAACTTTTGATGTTCAGCAGACACGCATAGACGAGATATTCGCTTCCGTAGAAAGTAAAGTAGGTAATCATTTTTCTTTTGGTGGAAAGTTCAGCTGGTTTCAATATAATAACCTGCCTTTATTTCTTAATGATACACTCGACCAAAAACAATTCTATCTATTATACGATAGTCATGTAACTGCTATTGCACTTCAATTAACCGCACGATATCAGATTGCCAGAACCATCAGTGTGGGACTTTCGGGCATCTTTACTAACTACACTCAAAGTTCCTATGCTTATGTTTGGCATCAACCGGGTGTTCGTCTAAAAGGTGATTTTCACTGGAAGCCTCTTCCTAAACTCGATGTAGCTGCTTACCTGAATGTGATGGGGGGATTATATGCTCGCAACCAAGCTCATCAGGCGGTAAAACTTCCCTCTATTTTTGATTTTGGATTTAGTGGTGAATACCAGTTCATCCCAAGATTATCTGCCTTTATTCAAGTCAATAATTTATTCAACAATCAATACCAACGCTGGTATAATTATCCGGTTTATGGAACTAATTTGATTGGTGGACTTCGTTTGAAGTTTTAAGAACGAGTTTCTTACGAGATATATGCCTGAAGTAGGTTTGTCAATATTTCAATGCCTTGCGTAGCAGGCATTTCAATAGGTATGATGGAATAATAAGAAGTAGGTGGAATTTTTGTATCAAGTACATATTTTTCCACTTTGGGTGGTACATAATCAATCAATCCTGCAGCAGGATAAACAGCCAAAGAAGTGCCTATCAAAACAAAAATACTGGCTGATTGCATGATTGGAATAGCGTGTTCAATCATCGGGACCGGCTCTTCAAACCACACGATGTGTGGACGCAATTGTGCCCCATCTTCAGCCTTGTCTCCCATCCGAATGTCGGAATGAATAGGATAGATAAGAGATGGGTTATTTTCGCTCCGCATCTTGAATATTTCACCGTGTAAATGCAACACTTTTGTAGAGCCGGCACGTTCGTGCAGGTCGTCAATGTTTTGTGTAACAATATGCACATCAAAATGGCTTTCCAAAGCTGCCAATCCTAAATGGCCAACATTTGGAACAGCTGCTTTTACCGCAGCACGGCGCATGTTGTAGAAGTCCAAAACAAGTTGGGGATTTTGCCTCCAAGCACGCGGTGTTGCTACATCTTCAATGCGATGGTTTTCCCAAAGCCCATCACTGTCTCTAAAAGTTTTTAGTCCGCTTTCAGCACTGATTCCGGCACCGGAAAGAACTACTAATTTTGGTTTTGCCAAGCTAATAAGTTTTTCTTTTTACCATTCCCAAAATATCATAGTCCGGATCATTGGTCGTGTATGTTCTGTTTTTCTCGGCAACCTTTTGCAATGGAATATCGGATGTCAATCGGTTGATTTCAGTCAATACCTCGTCCACCGAAATTTGCTTCATACATTGGTTATTGCCTAAGCAGGGAGGTATCCTAAATTCATGCACACATGGGCTGCAATAGACGTTTTTGTAAATGATTTGTGCATTTTCGTGATTGCCATACTGATCAGGCGCACAAGGCCCAAAAAGTGCCAAAGTTTTCTTTTTCAAAGCGAAGGCAAGGTGCATTGGTCCTGTGTCATTCGTAATGACTAAAGTGGCATGTTGCATCACGGCGATCAATTCTGAGATGCTTGTTAGCCCTGCTATATTTTTTATGCTTGGCGAGAAGGAAGGGGTGATTGATGCTACATAATCTCTCTCTGCTTTTGAGCCAATTAAAATAAGGTCTGTGTCAGTATAGCATTGTGTTAGTTTGGTTATCAATTCAGTAAACGAGGCTGCCGGCCATCTTCTTTCTATACGCAGGTCGGAAGCGTTCGGGTTGATGACGAAATATTTTTTTTCAGTTAGTGGATATATTTCTTGGTCTATTTTAATGGTTGTATAAGTGGAATTAATAGGGTAAAGCGTGGTTGTAATATTCTTGCATCCTAAGAGACGTGTCCATTGAAGATAGGTTTGGTAGATTGGCACAGCATTGTTATAGTACATCATGTGTGTGTAAATTCCCAATTTGTAGTTGCTTTCTTTTTGATAATATCCAAAACGGTTTTTAGCGTTAGAAAGTGCAGATACGATGCTTCCAAAATTGGAATACACTTCAAGATCAATGTAAACATCAAAATTTCTTCGGAAAACCTTGAGGATAAATGGAATGAAATCGAAAAATAGTTGCCCAATCGAGCGATCATTCAGGATGATGACTTCATCTACAATAGGAATATTTTGAAGCATCGCCTCATTAGTAGGAGTGGAAATAAAACTAATGCGAGCATCAGGGTATTGTTTTTTTAGGGATTGCAATAATGGGGTAGCCTGAACAATACTTCCCATGCCTTTGAATTTGCATACTGCTATTTTGCGAAAAGGCAAACGAAGATTATGGTCTTTGGGGGCAATCTTTCCGGCAAAAGTAACCAGCAGATTCAGTAGCCAAGCAACTCGGCGAAGAATTTTGTGGTCAATTAATATCTGAGTGTTTGTGTTCATTATAAATTTCCAAACAAAGAAACGGATTTTATCACCAGACCAGTAGTTTGCATCTGAACGGTTATACAATCAGGTTGACACACATACCAGTTATACTGTGTGCTTACCGGAACAAGATAAAAGGCACTTTTTTGATCTGAAACCCAAAAGCTGAATGCTCCCCTTTCTTTTCCATTTTGGAAATAAGCGGTTTTCAGCATTTGTGATTTACCCGTGTTGTTCTCTAAGTCAATTTTTATATAATTCCCATTTATCTTTGAAAAATGGGGTGGAAGTTGCCAATTTCCGTTGGTGTCTTTTTTTAAGAAAATACCCTGTGTGTCAATATTGGATTTTCCTTTTGCCCATAAATAGGCTAACTTCTGAATGTCGAAATGTTCGGTTTCGTATATTATGCTATCAGGTAAATGGATGGTATTGTCCAGTGCTAAAATTTTAATATCCTTTTTAAGCCATAGGTATTTTCCGTCCATTACACCCAGTGGACGGTAATGATTAAAAATATAGTTGGCAATTTTATGGTAGCGTATCGTGTTTTCTACACCGTCTGTTTTGTCAAAGAAATCATGTTTGGGGTAAGATGAAAAGATGGCAATCGGCAAGTACATTGTGTTCAGTTGCTTCAAATCTCGTTCTTGCGTGGACGCTGTTACCATATTTTGAATATACTGACAAAAATAACCCGGTACTTGACGCTGAAGAGTATAATAAAGTAGCGGAGTGTTAGACATGTCAATAAAACTTGCATCCGCAGGAAAGTTTACATTCATAAATTTTCTGAAACCGGCATATATAGTTTTGTATTCTTCGGAACCTGAATGCCTTGATGGGCTGGTTTTTTCATCTAAAATATGTCTTTGGAAGATCTTGTTAAGTGCTTCATTGATGAGCGGTTTATCTTCCTGCGGATGAGGTGTTTTGAATGCCATTAAAAATAAAAATCCAACAATGCTAAAAATCCATAGCTTATGTTTTTTTACACGATAGAAAACGATGAAACAATAAGGTATCAGAAAATAAAGAAAGGAAACAAAAAATTTATCTACACCCTCATTCCCAATTGTATGTCTAACCAATCCGCGCTGAAAATTTAAAACATAAACTATTGAGAAAAATATAATTATAATTAGGTCTTTTAGCGTTATTTTTTGAAGGCGATAGAAGTACCAACTGAGCATACTGAGAAATATTACCACTATCGGCAGAAAGAAATAAGCCGTATGGAGATTGTAAGCATTTCCATTCATAATTTCACCAAAACCATGCGCCTGCGAAGCCCCGATATATTCAAACGCACTCCTGAAATTGTCGGAGATGTGATGACCCGAAACTTGTAATATGCCCGCAACTCCGGCAGTGATTACTAATAAACTGATTAAGCTGAACAAAGAAACTTTTCCAAGAGAAACCAGACTTTTATTTTCATAAGCCCACAACAATAAGCAAAGTGCAACTGCCGGGAATGCAACCACCGCATTATCAACACGCCAAAATGTTGTCAATACAAGAGTAATTACTAAAAAGGCAAATCGCCCCCTAATAGGCTGACGCATATACCACGCCATAGCAAGAAAACACAATAAAATCGGGAAATAATTGGCCGTAAAAATCAACTTGGGCAGAAAGGGAAAAAACAAAATGAAAAAAACTACTATCCAACCATTTTTAAAAACATGATGAAGAAAACAATAAGTAACCGTATAGCTAAAAATCGAAACTAAAAACTCATAAACTAGAAAATCGAAACTGCCATTATAGCCAAATATGAAAAAATAAAGTGCGCCATAAAACTGTTCAGATAGTAAATGAGAGCTGTAAAAATCCACTATCGGTATTTGGTTGAATTTGAAAATATTCATCATCGCATTAGCTGGATTGGCAAGCTCAAAATCTTCTATTGTCCAATTGCTGGTATGTTCATAGAAAACCGTTAACGATGCACAAATGACCAGCAATAACCCGACTTGGAATTTTGTTTTTCTGATTTCATTTGTCTTATGCCTTTTGAATCGAACTATTGACCAAATCCAAAACAGCACAAATAATATAGAATAAATGATGCCTTGATGTACGTTAATATTTCTTTTAAGAAAAAAATAATAGACCTCACTGCTCAGTGCAAATAATAAAGGAATAGCAAATAACGGCATGAAAACATAGAACAATCGGGCTATTGAACGATATTTTGATATACCGATAATGACCCCTAAGTACAAGATTGAAATAAGAATAAAGTCCCAAGATGGTACAAGGGGCAGTTTAAAAAAGTGTAGTGTGTCGGTAATTAATATATATCCGATTATGGCGGAAATGAGGGCAAAAACAATTTTGTCTTGGGTTAAATCAAGCTTGAGTTTAAGTTGCTTGGAGAAAATAATAAGCAGTATAGTGGTAAAGGTAATTCCAATAAATACTCTGGAAATCTTTGACAAATCAGGCTCTGTTATTGAGGTAGCAACTATGGTGATGAGGCTTAAAGTTGCTAAGGCATTAATGAGAATTTTCTCTTTCGCTCTAAAGTATAAGTTGGATATTTCTCTAAAATATATAAGGCGAAATGTAAATAGACTTACGGCAAAAGTGATTCCTGCAAAATAAAACCTATGAATTCGAGCAGTTACATCAACCCCTTCATAAGTTGCAATTCCGATTATTCCGTCTTTTACGGTATCAAGTACAGTAAAGTAATTGTTATAAACAATCACAGCAGCCAATACGGATAACAATGCAGGAAATGCGATGTTTTTAATGCTCACATTGGTTGACGATGTTGAAAATTTCATATTGAAATGTAAACATGGGAAGGTTTGTAAGCAAATCAAAAAATAACAACCTGAGAATTTTAGGTATTCGATGCAGTTTTTGAGAAAATACTAACCCTTTAAATGGGTAAGCATTTCATTTGCCATCTTCCTCAAATCAAATTCGGGCTTCCATCCCCAATCAGATGTAGCCGCGCTATCATCAATACTTTGTGGCCATCCCTCGGCTATTTTTTGACGAAAATCGGGGGCATAGTCTATGGTGAAATTAGGAATATGGGTGCGTATTTCGGCGGCAATTTCTTCAGGTGAAAAACTCATGGCACTCACATTATAAGACATGCGAGATTTTATTTTCTCACTCGGGCTTTCCATAAGCTCAATAGTAGCACGAATGGCATCATCCATGTACATCATAGGAAGGTAGGTTCCCTTGTCTAAAAATGAGGTATAGTGCCCACTACGCAATGCTTCATGAAAAATTTCGATAGCATAATCTGTGGTTCCACCGCCAGGTGCAGATTTCCAACTTATCAAACCGGGATAACGAAGGCTACGAACATCAAGCCCCCAGCGATCGTTGTAGTATTGACACCATAGTTCTCCGGCATATTTACTAATTCCATAAACAGTTTGCGGCTCAATAATTGTTTTTTGAACTGTGTTTTGTTTAGGTGTGCTTGTTCCGAAAACAGCTATTGAACTGGGCCAATAAATTTTGTGAAGTTTTTCTTGCACGCCTATGTCCAACAATTGCATCAGGCTTTGCATATTGATGTCCCAAGCACGCTTAGGATCTTTTTCGCCGGTGGCAGAAAGCACCGCTGCCAGCAAATACACTTGTGTGATTTTTTCTTTTCGGATTATTTCGAGTAGTGCCGAGGCATCCATGGCGTTTAGTATGGCGTAGGGTCCGGTACCTTTCAGCAATTCGTGTTCATCTCGAATATCTGTTGCTATGACTTGTTGATTGCTGTATTCCTTTCGTAAGGCCAGTGTCAATTCAACGCCAATCTGTCCACACGCGCCTATAATGAGAATCTTTTCCATGAAAAATTATGTTGCTAACAATTGCGATTTATATTGGTTGGTACAGAATGAGACTTATTTATTTTGTTCAATCAATTGAATAAAGTTGTTGAATAAATATCGAGAGTCATGGGGTCCCGGTGTGCTTTCAGGATGGTATTGTACTGAAAATGCCGGCTTGTTTTTAACTCGTAGTCCTTCGATTGAGCCGTCGTTTAAGTTGATATGGGTTACTTCAATTTCTTGAGATTGTTGAGCCGCTTTTTCATCTACACCAAAGCCATGATTTTGAGTCGTGATTTCAGATTTTCCGGTTATTAGGTTTTTTACCGGATGATTTAAACCTCTATGTCCATGGTGCATTTTAAACGTGGGTACATCATATGCTCTTGCTAATAATTGATGCCCTAAACAAATGCCAAATAATGGTTTTTCAGAAGCTAAAATTTCTTTTATCGTAGATACCGCATAGTCCATTGAACCCGGATCGCCCGGTCCGTTTGAAATGAAGATTCCATCGGGCTTGAAGGCAAATATTTCGGTGGCAGAAGAAGTGCCGGGAAAAACTTTTAGATAGGCATCATGAGAAGAAAGCAAATGCAACATACTTTGTTTTACGCCAAAATCAAGTACTGAAATTCTATACTTTGCATTTTCGTTTCCAAAAAAATAAGGCTCCTTGGTTGTTACTTCTTTTGTCAGGTCAAGCCCACGCATATTGGGCACTTTGTCCAACTCTTTTTTCAAATCGGTTTTTTCCATTAACTCCGTTGTGACAATCGCATTCATGGCACCTTTACTGCGAATGTGTTGTACCAATGCTCGGGTATCTACATCATAAATGGCTACAATACCATTTTGAATTAGATATTCTTCCAAACTCGCATCAGCCATCATTCGACTATATCGGTTGGAAATATTTTTACACACTAATGCTTTAATTTTTATTCCTCCGGACTCTACATCCTCTTTTTTTACACCATAGTTCCCTACATAAGCCGTGTTCATGATGAGCACTTGCCCAAAATATGAAGGGTCAGTAAAAACTTCCTGATAGCCCGTCATGCCGGTGTTGAAGCACAATTCACCACCGCTTGTTCCGCTTGCTCCTAATGATTTTCCGGTAAAATAGGTTCCGTCTTCTAATAAAAGCCAAGCCGGTTTGTGCGGTGATTGAAGTGCAGCCATAAAAATAAAATTGTGCAAAAGTAGTTGAAAAGACTGACGACAAAAAGTACAATTCAAGAAGGTTTTTGAAGGATGTACTTTTTTTATTCATGTACTTTAAAATTTATTAATCGTTTCGCTCAGCTTGTTATTTGTTTGACACACTGAAATCAACCCATCTTCAAATAAAAATTTGGATAGAAAAATGAGAAGCTATAATTTTGATATTAAAATGACATCATTTTAAAAACTAAATTTTATGGAAAAAATTTCTCGCCCAATGAACGGCTATCTCGCCCTCCTGTTGTCTATATTGCTGCTTGCAGTTAGTATCTATTGTTTTTCTTTAGTTGAGCACCATATAGAGATGTTATGGGTAGCCATACCGGGCATTTTGATCACTATTTTTTTGTGGAAAGGATTGATGATCGTGCAACCCAATCATGCACGGGTGTTGAACTTTTTTGGTAAGTATGTTTCTTCTATTAAGGAGAACGGATTGTTTTTTGTCAATCCGCTATATGCAACTTTCAAATTGTCATTGAGAGCACAAAATTTAGCAACCCCCACACTAAAAGTGAATGACAAGATGGGCAACCCAATAGAAATTGCGGCTGTAATCGTTTGGCAAATTAAGGACACCTACAAGTCAGTTTATGAAGTGGCTGATTATCTAACTTATGTTCGAACCCAAAGCGAGGCGGCAGTCAGAAACCTGGCAACGAGTTTTGCTTATGATAATATTGAAGATGAAAGTGCAACTATTACCCTTCGAGATGGTGGACAACGAGTAAATGAGCTACTGGAAAAAGAATTAACTGAGCGTTTAGGAACAGCAGGTATATCTATCATGGAAGCGCGAATCAGCCACTTGGCTTATGCCCCCGAAATTGCAGGAGCCATGTTGCAAAGGCAACAAGCAACGGCTATTGTTGCGGCACGATATAAAATTGTGGAAGGTGCTGTGGGTATGGTGGAAATGGCGTTAGCAGAGTTGAGCAAGAAAAATATTGTGGAGCTTGATGAAGAAAAAAAAGCAACGATGGTCAGCAATTTGATGGTCGTACTTTGTGGCGAAAAAGCAGCACAACCGGTTTTAAATACGGGATCGTTATATCAATAATTGGCATTGAACAGTGGCTGACAAGAAAAAAAATTTTGTGTTAAGAATAGACGAGGCTACATATAAAGCTTTGGAAAAATGGGCTGTAGATGAATTTAGAAGTGTCAATGGTCAGCTTGAGTGGTTAATTGACAAAGCATTAAAAGATGCGGGACGTAAAAAGTCTGATTTCAAAGCTAAAAAGCCTGAATGAGAATGACCGCTTTCTTGATTTTTTAAGTAAGTGAGCAGTTATTTTTTTTCATTCCAATATAGCCCGTTATTTTTGAACTGAACCTCATTCTATGGCAGAGAATTATATCGTTTCCGCGAGAAAATATCGTCCACAAACTTTTGACACCGTTATCGGTCAAGAGCATATTACCACTACCCTAAAAAATGCCATTCGCCATCAGCATTTGGCACATGCTTACCTTTTTTGTGGACCAAGAGGAGTTGGGAAAACTACTTGTGCTCGTATTTTGGCTAAGACTATTAACTGTGAGCATCCCTCAGCTGAAATGGAAGCCTGCAATGAATGTAGCAGTTGTCAGAGTTTTAAAAACAATGCCTCTTTCAATATTTTTGAACTGGATGCAGCCAGCAATAATAGTGTAGAAGATATTCGAGAGTTGGTAAACCAAGTTCGATTTGCACCCCAGCAAGGTAAGTATAAAATCTACATTATAGATGAGGTGCACATGCTCAGTTCGCAGGCATTCAATGCGTTTTTGAAAACTTTGGAAGAACCACCTCCCTATGCCATTTTTATTTTGGCAACAACTGAAAAGCATAAAATATTACCAACCATTCTGAGCCGTTGTCAAATTTTTGACTTTAAGCGAATTACTACGCAGCATATAGTAGATCATCTGCAAGGAATTGCCACAAAGGAAGGAATGATTGCGCAGGAAGCTGCTTTACACGTCATCGCTCAAAAGAGTGAAGGTTGTATGCGTGATGCGCTTTCCATGTTGGATCGCATAGCGGGTTTTACAAATGGACAACTAAGCTATGCAGCCACTATGGAGCATCTGAATATGCTCGACGCTGATTTTTATTTCCAATTGGGAGATTGTTTACTTAGTCAAGATGTAAGTGGAACTTTATTGGCATTGGATCATGTGCTGGAAAGAGGATTTGAAGGAAATGTAATTATTGAAGGTTTAGCAGAGCACTTCAGAAATTTATTATTGTGTAAAGATCAGCGAATGGTGCGTTTATTAGAAGTGCCAAACGATCATAAACCCATTTATTTGGAAAAGGCAAATCAAGCACCGCCTTCTTTTATTATTTCTGCTCTGAATGTACTTAATGAAGCTGAACTGAATTATAAAAATGCTTCCAATAAAAGACTGCACATTGAAATGTGTTTGATTCGGCTGTGTTATATTTTACAAGTTACATCAGGGCAAGCAGAAAAAAAAAAGTCTGAAGAATTAGTAGTCAAAAAAACAATACCCTCACCTCCGGTAGCGGAAAAGCCCACACCCCTTGCTACACAGCCGTTGTCCTCATATCAACCGCCTGCACCTCGACAAGAGATTGTAAATGCCGTTTCTGAACCATCACCCACACCACCGGTGGCAAGGCGTGTGGTAAAGACATTATTAGATGATATAGACGATCTGGAAAAATCTTCGCAATTAAAAGTAGAAGAAAAAAAAACGTTAACCATAGAAATGGCTGTGGAGGCTTTTGAAATCTATAAACGGCAGCTTAAAGAAGATGGAAAAACAATGCTCTTTGCTCAGTTCTCTTCTATGTCGGTAGAATTAGCATCCGATGATGAAATTAGAATTGTCGCACCTTCCGATTTATCGGAGGAATATGCTAAAGAGCAGCGCAATCAACTTATTGATTTTTTTAGAGAAAAAACAGGTGTATTGGTTCGAGTAACAACAGAAGTGCGCATAGATGAATCCAATATTCAAAATCAGCCGACCGTACTTTCAAAATCAGATTTGTTGCAGGTAATGATGGAGCATAATCCAGCCTTGGCTTCTTTAAAAGAAAAATTGAATCTGAATATAGAATACTGATACTCAGTTTGTCATCACCATTTTATGCTCATTTTTAAAGGTTGCCTTACTTTTGCACTATGCGAATTTTGAAAAAAACGCTGAAAGTGCTCGCTATTATCGTGGGCATTTTTGTTTTACTCATTCTCAGTTTTTGCCTGTATGTATGGAAGGTTTCCGATATTCAGCCACCTTCTGTTGCTGACACCTCAGCTTTTTCTTTACCTCGAAATCATATTGAGGGTACGCTTTACCATGTGAACGATAATTGGATACGGAAAAATCGTTGGGGTTTATATGAAATGTATATATCGGGTGCACCATTTGAAATGGGTGTGAAGGAAGGTAAACTTTCACAAGAAGAAATCGTTTCACAAGAAATTGCCTTCACCGATGAAATAAAGCGAATGATCCCTTCCAAAGATTATCTGCATTTTCTAAAGTATGTTGTAGGGTTTATCAATCGAGATTTACCAGATCACGTTACCGATGAATATAAACAAGAGATTTACGGCATTTCTCATGCAGCTGCAGATAGCTTTAGTTGGATTGGCAACAAATATGCACGAATCTTGAATTACCATGCAGCTCACGATATCGGACATGCTTTGCAAAATATGATGCTGGTGGGTTGCACGAGTTTCGGAGCATGGGGCGACAAAACAGTGAATGGATCCATGTTATTAGGTCGAAATTTTGATTTTTGGGTGGGAGATAAGTTCGCAGAAAATAAAATTGTTTCGTTTTACAAGCCTAAAAATGGGTTCGCATTTGCCTCCATCACTTGGGGTGGATTTACGGGTGTTGTCAGTGGAATGAATGAAAAGGGTTTGACTGTTACCATCAATGCTGCTAGGTCTGACATACCCTTTGGTGCTGCAACTCCGGTTTCTTTAGTTGCACGCGAAGTGCTGCAATATGCCGCAAATATAGACCAAGCAATAGCCATTGCTAAGAAAAGAAAAATGTTTGTGTCTGAAAGTTTTTTAGTAGGAAGTACAGCCGATAAAAAGTCTATCATTATAGAAAAAACACCAAGTCAATTAGATGTATATGATCCGGGTGTAAACGTCATTCAATGCACCAATCACTATCAAAGTAAATTGTTTGAAAATCAAAAATTAAACCTTGAGCAAAAAGATAAGAGTGCGTCTGTTTACAGGTATCAAAGATTGCAAGAATTGATGCAACAAAACTATCCGTTAACGCCACAAAAAATGGCAACTATCTTACGAGACAGGCGAGGGTTAGGCGGGGCAAATATTGGTGATGGCAATGAAAAAGCAGTGAATCAACTCATTGCTCATCATTCCATTATTTTTCAACCCGATAGTCTTAAATTTTGGATCAGCACTTCACCTTGGCAGTTGGGCACTTATGTTTGCTATGACCTTAGAAAAATATTTTCTCTAAACGGTTTGAAACAAGATAAAGACATAGCTAATGTGGCTGAAAATATAGCTCCCGATAGTTTTTTATCATCCAAAGAATTTCTGCATTTTCTTGATTATAGAAAAAACAAATTAGCTCTTTTGCATGGACTCAATATTGATACTGCTCAAGTGGTGCATAGCAATCCCAATATGTATGACGCATATCGTATCGCCGGCGATTATTGCTTACAAAATGGTTGGTATCAATCAGCTATCAACTATTATAATCAAGCCTTAAAACATGAAGTGGCTACTAAGGATGAGCGTGAAGCAATTTCTAAAAAGATTGCCATTTCAGAAAAAAGATTAAAACAGTAGTTTCACGATCGTTTCCTCATGTCCATACCAAAGTACGAAGCTTCCTTTATAAAACACAATGCCTGTGTGTTGCTCCCTACATTTAATAATGCAGGCAGCATAGAAACCGTAGTACGAAGCATATTGGCATGTACTTCTCGTTTGATCATTATCAATGACGGTTCAACCGATGATACCACCAAAATTTTATCAGTTTTTTCCGAAGTTAAAATAATCAGCTACTTACCCAATAAGGGGAAAGGTGCAGCCCTGCAAGCCGGATTTAAAGCCGCTGCTGATCAGGGTTTCGATTATGCTATTACATTAGATAGTGATGGACAACATGATGCCCATGATTTGATTCGTTTTTTGGAGAAATTGGATGAAGCCCCTCATTCTTTATTAGTGGGTGCTCGAAATATGAATCAAGAAAATGTACCGACCAAAAGCTCCTTTGGAAATCGTTTTTCAAATTTTTGGTTTTGGGTAAACACGGGCATATCCTTGCCAGATACGCAATCCGGATACCGATGCTATCCTTTAAAGCCCATTGTAGGGAAGCATTATTTTACTACAAAATACGAATTTGAAATAGAGGTGATGGTACGCGCTTCTTGGAGCGGCGTACCGGTTCTTAGTATTCCGGTTTCTGTTTATTACCCTAAGGCGGAAGAAAGGGTTTCTCATTTTCGTCCATTCAAAGATTTTTCACGAATTAGTGTATTGAATACTTGTTTGGTTTTAATAGCCTTACTCTGGATTAAGCCTCGTGATTTTGTTCGATTGCTGATGAAAAAAGAAGGCTGGAAAACCATGTGGCGAATGTTGTTTGTCAACCCTCAAGAAAGCAACCATACTAAAGCAGCCTCTGTTGCTTTTGGTTTTTTCATGGGGATAGTTCCGGTGTGGGGTTTTCAATTGGCTATTGGCATTCCTGCGTCTATTGCACTTCGCCTCAATAAAGCCTTATTTCTGATTGCTGCCAATATTAGCATCTTTCCTTTCACCGCTTTTTGGTGGATGGCAAGCTTAGTAACCGGTAAATGGATTTTAGGATACCATACATGGTCTTTAGAATGGCAAACGCTTACACTTGAACGAGTAAAAGAAGAAGGGTTAGCATTCTTTTTAGGCGGTACTGTTTTGTCAATTGGCATTTCAGTTGCCGGATATTTAATAACTTATTTTTTATTGGCTGCCTTCCGAAAAACAACCAAAGCATAGTTGATTATTATCTGCGGTGATTTTTTTTGTTCTCTTTTTTTATTTTAGAAGCTGATTATTGATAACATAGTTGGTTATGGATGTGAGGCAATATCTTGATCGGATTCATTACGTTGGCTCAACCAAGGTATGTATAGAAACGCTGTCCGGCTTACAAAGGCAGCATGTGTTTAATATACCTTTTGAAAATGTTGATATTCAAAAAGGCATCCCTATTATTTTACAAGAAGACTTGTTATTTGATAAAATTGTTCATCGTAAAAGAGGTGGATATTGTTATGAGTTGAATGGTTTGTTTAGCATTTTGTTAAACAAGTTGGGTTTTGATATTTCATTAGTTTCCGGTAGGGTAGTGAAGGGAAAGAGAATTGGCGATGAATTTGATCATCTCGCTATTTTAGTGCGGTTGGGAAGACAGCAATGGTTGGTAGATGTAGGGTTTGGAGATTTTGCATTGATGCCCCTTTCCATGAACACAGAAGCACCTCAATGGGATGGGCGAAACCATTATTGTATCACTCCTCATGATACTGATTATTGTGTGATGAAGCAGAAAAATACAGAACAAACTGCCCGAATTGAATATTTATTTTCAACAAAAAACTGCATATTATCTGATTTTTTTCCGGTTAATGAATTTAAACAAAGTTCAGTTGAATCGCATTTTACACAAAACTTAATTTGTAGTTTACCAACCCAAGATGGGCGCATCAGCATCATCAATCAACATCTCATTTCTACTGTGGGAGAAATTAAAAAAGAAAGCTTTATTCCCATTGATGATTTGCCCAAACTTTTATCGAAGTATTTTAATGTTCACATTGATGAATTGCCACTGAAATCAGCTACCAAACATGCTTTTAGATTCTTACAGCAATCTTATTTTCAAAACCAAGACCAAATTTTAAGGTAAACTTTTTCAAAGAACAATATTATGGTTTGTTTGAAAATAAAATTTAATTGCCAAGTTTATGATTGAACACAAAAGTAGAAATAGCTTTTGGGCAATTTGTCAGGACTCAGCACCACAAGCGAAAGCCAAAATAGCAACTGTACATTGGTTGATTTAAAATAACATACCGGCAATTGTCGCGCTTAAATAGGACGCTAAAGTACCACACAACAGGGCTTTCATGCCCAATTTTGCTAAGTCGCTTCTTCGTTCCGGTACCAAGGCTCCTATACCACCAATTTGCATTCCCACACTACTGAAATTTGCAAATCCACAAATAGCAACAGTAACAATTGTCAACCCTTTAGGCGTAAGTATGGGAACCGTATGGGAAGTAAGACTGGTAAAAGCGACAAATTCGTTGATCGTGATTTTTTGCCCCAACAGCATAGCCGCATTGTTTATGTCTGAAGACGGAATGCCCATAGCCCAAGCAAATGGATAAAATATTTTTGCAAAAATTAAGTTTAAAGACAAGTGAAAGTCAGGATTGAAAACATGTCCGATCTTCAATAGTGTCCAATCTAAAAAAGCAATCAATGCAATGAATCCTATAAGCATGGCAATCACATTCATGGCAATTTTCCACCCGTCAGCGGCTCCATGGCTCACGGCATCAATCAAGTTGCTGTAACCGCTTTTTACATCAAGTTTTACCTTGCCCATTGTTTGAGAATCTTCCGTTTCCGGAAAAACTATTTTGGAAATAACAAGTGCACCCGGTGCTGCCATTAAACTTGCCGCTATTAATTGTGGTGCAATATTTAATCCTGCTCTAAGCCCCATGTTGGCATATACAATCAAGATGCCGCCGGCAATACAAGCCAAACTTCCACTCATGGATGCTAAAAGCTCGCTTCGGGTCATGGTTGGCAAATATGGACGAATCATTACCTGAGCTTCAATTTGACCAACAAATGCACTTGCTACATTGCTTAATGCTTCTGCACCGCTTACACGCATAATCCAGTTCATGGCTCGAGCAATAGCCGCTACAATTCGCTGCATAAAGCCAATGTGATAAAATACCGCCACAAGGGATGTTACCAAAATAATGGTCGCAGTAATGTTAAAGGCAAAAACGAAAGTTCCCGGGTTTTTAAAATCTGTTAGCTGCCCTGTAAAATCATAAGCTCCTATGCCACCATACACAAAGTTGGCTCCCTCTTTGGCAAATCCCTCAAGTTTCTCCATCCCCTTTCCCATATAAGTAAAGAAATGGTTGATGGCAGGAACTTTAAAAACCAGAAAACCTATAATTGTTTGAAGCAGTAAGCCTGAAATAACCAAGCGGAGATTGATTTGCTTTTTTGCATTTGAAAATAAAAAAGCAATACCCAGTATTAATGCTATGCCAATAAGGCCATGAAAACGCTGCATGAAATAAAACCGCTATTAAGGTGCGGATGCCAAAAATGGGAAAAAGAAATGATTTACGCAATCCAGTTATTCAACTCAGTTTAAGTACGGATGTAATGGAATACTATCTTTGTCGCGCAATGATTCGAATCGGTAAAATTGTGGCTACACACGGACTAAAGGGCGGAGTGATATTGGCACACATTCTGGGCGAAAACAACTGGCTGAAAGAAAACACCGTGTTGTTTTTAGAACTCCAAAAAGATAGTCGAATTCCCTTTTTTGTTGTTCAGTCAAAAGGATTGCAAGATGAAGAAGCCATTCTACAATTAGACGAAGTCGTCAATGTGGAAGCCGCGAAACAACTTATTGGCAAGCAGGTTTATGTAGCCGAAGCAACATTGCCCGAAACAGACAAGTCAAGTCCACTTTTATGGATTGGCTTTCAGATTGTAGATTCAGAATTGGGAACCATAGGCAAGGTGGAAGATGTGTTTCAGGCCGGACATCAGTGGATTGCAAGAGTAAATTATCAGGGTAAAGAAGTATTGTTGCCAATGGTGAAACCAATGATTATAGAAATCAGCATCCGGAACAAATTTATTCGAATGCGCTTACCGGAAGGCATTTTGGAAATTTAGAAAAAGCTATGAGAATTGACATCATTTCCGTCGTACCAGAACTATTAGAAAGCCCACTCAATCATTCTATAATGAAACGAGCGCAGGCAAAAGGATTGCTGGAAGTAAAGGTGCATAATTTACGTGACCATACACCCTATAAGCATGGTCAGGTTGACGATTATCAATTCGGTGGTGGTGCCGGAATGGTAATGATGCCAGAACCATTGGCAATTTTGTTAGATAAATTGTTGGCAGAGCGGAACTACGATGAAGTCATTTACATGACACCAGATGGAGAAGTTTTTCAACAAAAAACCGCTAATTACCTTTCATTGAAAGAGAACCTCATCCTTATCTGCGGACATTACAAAGGGGTTGATGAAAGAATTCGTACCCTATACGTTACTCGCGAAATTTCTATTGGCGATTTTGTATTAAGTGGAGGCGAATTACCCGCAGCTATTTTAGTAGATGCGATAGGAAGGCTTATTCCGGGTGTTTTGAATGATGAAACATCCGCTTTGTTTGACTCATTTCAAGATGGATTATTGGCTCCTCCAGTTTATACGCGCCCAGCCAACTTTAGAGGGCATCAAGTGCCGGAAGTATTGTTATCCGGCGACCCCAAAAAGGTAGAAATTTGGCGACACGATATGTCAATTAAACGAACTGAAGAACGCCGCCCCGAATTGTTAAATCAGAGCAAGGAAGAATAAATCAAATTTTTTTTTGCAATCCTAAATAAACCCCTTACTTTTGCAGACCCAAAATAGTAGTAAAGATGGATGCTATAGCTTTCGTACACGGGCAAATGTCGGCACAGAAAGAATTTCCGAAATTTAAAGCGGGCGATAACGTTACCGTAAACTATAAAATCGTAGAAGGAAACAAGGAGCGTATTCAGGCCTTCAAAGGCGATGTTATAAAACGTCAAGGTCGTGGATCAACTCAAACTTTCACCGTTCGAAAAATTTCAGACGGAGTAGGTGTTGAGCGTTTGTTCCCCTTGTTTTCGCCCAGTATTGATTCAATTGTGTTAAACAAAGTAGGACGTGTTCGCCGTGCGAAATTATTTTATCTTCGTGAGCGTAGCGGGAAGTCTGCTCGTATCAAAGAAAAAAAGCAAATTCACCACAGTTAATAGCTGTAAAAATAATTTAGTTTCAGAGAACACTACTTTGTGTTCTCTTTTTTATTTTTGTTCACTATCTTTCGCTTTTTTTAAGGAATTCCCTTACTTTTTTAAGGGAACAACCGTCTATAAATTTGTTTTAGAGTAAAAGAATTTCGAACCATCATTTACATACGATACATGAACAAGGTATTCGCTACACTTTCTTTCCTTTTTGTCTTCACAGCGTTTTCACGAACAGCTCAGGCGCAAATTGTCAACAAATATGCTGCTGTTGTCAATTTTGATATCAACTGCAACAACCGTATCACTGTAGATGATGCCAGTGAATTTCATGCAGGGGATACTATCCTCATCATCCAGATGAAGACCTTCTCCGTTGACTCAACCAACACCCCAACTTTTGGCGATACACTTGCCTATAATGGTGCCGGTAATTATGAGTATAACGTTGTTAAAAAAATTCTTCTTGGAAATAAGATTGAATTCAAATACCAAGTTAAGCGTACTTACGATTGGACACTTGGACGTGTACAAATTGTTCGAGTAGCCTATGCAAACAATTATATTGTCAATTCACCAATTACTTGTATGCCCTGGAATGGTTTTAAAGGTGGCGTTGTAGTAATTCGTGGAGGAAATAGTATTGTGTTGAACGCAAACATAGACGTTACCGGTAGAGGATTTCGTGCCGGTCAACCTTTACTTCTTCAAAATGCAGTGTCGTGTAATAAATCAGACTACTATTATCCCGCAAATGGCGATGGAGGGCAAAAAGGAGAAGGGATAGGATACCTTTCAAATAATAAAAATTATGGCCGCGGCAAGCTGACAAATGGCGGCGGAGGTGGAACGAATAGCAGATCAGGCGGAGCCGGTGGTGGAAATGGTGGTACCGGTGGCGGTGGCGGTGATCAATATCAAGCTGCATCAGCTTGGTGTCCAAACAACGTCATGTCTAATCTTGGCGGTATTGGCGGATTGGCATTAGGTAATAATACTTTTTTGAGTAAAGTTTTCCTTGGTGGCGGCGGCGGCTGTGGTCAAGGAGATAATCTTAGTGAGAAAGCAGGAGGAAATGGTGGAGGAATCATCATCTTGGATGCACCCACCATCATTGGTAATAACAATAGTGTAATTGCAGATGGTGACAGTGCAGCTATGTGTACAGCTGCCGGACCCGGTTGTGAAGATGATGGCGGCGGTGGCGGCGGTGCAGGTGGATCCATATTAATTAATGCAACTAATGTTACCAACTTGTTGAAATTATATGCTCGTGGTGGTAAGGGATCAAAAATATATTCAAGCATTACCGTGAATGCAACCTTTATGCCCGGACCCGGTGGCGGCGGCGGCGGCGGTGCTGTTTGGTTTAAAAATGCAACTGTTCCTGCTGGTGTCACTGTTAATACGACGGGTGGAGTTAAAGGCGTTTTACCTCAATTTATTAATTCCTCAAACGGTTCAAAAGATGGTTCAGTGGGCGTTACAGTCAATAATCTGAATTTCAATTTTCCAATTGATACCTTTTTAATAAAGTATAATTTAGATTTTCTAGACTCAGTTACGAAATGTGCAACTATTAAATTTGTCAACAAAACAAAAGTCGCTGTTGGTGTTGGGATTTTTTCTTGGTGGTGGAGTTTTGGTGACGGCAAAACCGATACCGCTAAAAACCCGACACATACTTATGGAGCTGGCGGAACTTATACCGTAAAAGTTGCTGCTCAAGATATAACAGGCTGTACTGATACGCTTACCAGAGTCATTACCCTTAATAGCTTAAATTATGGTGTCCGGGATACCGTTGTGGGTTGTCGTACACATACATTTTTCCCATTCAAGAAAACGGGACCTACAGCAGCAATATATCAGTGGAATTTTGGAGATGGTGATACAGCAACCGGAAATCCAATTACCCATACTTATAAAGCAAAGGGAAGTAAAAAATACACGGTTGTGCTTACCGTTACAGATTCTACCGGTTGTCAAGATACCGTTCATTTTACAGCAGATGTAGTAGGTGTAGTTGCCCGATATAATGTCAGTAAAGATTCTGTTTGTCAATTGCAACAAGTTAACTTTACGGATAAATCTGACACTACGGCTATTTTCTGGGCTTGGACGTATGGAGATGGTAATGTTGATAGTATAAAAAATCCAAACCACATTTATCCTTATGAAGGCACCTATAAAACAAGCTTAATTGTAGGTAATATTTATGGTTGTCTGGATACAGCTTATAAGAATATTGTAGTTGATTCTATTTCTCCCGTTGATTATATCCCATCTGACACCATTTTGTGCCAAGGTCAAACAATCATACTAAAAGGATTTTATCTCCACCAAAATGCAAGAAGTGCCGATTGGGATTTAGGTGATGGATTTAAAATAAAAAATACAGATCCGGTTATTCATGCTTACGATGCTGCGGGTGCCTATAATGTAACCTTAACCGTACATTTCCGCTCTTGTCCGGATTCTACTTTCTCTAAGCTAATTAATATCAATCCTTATCCACAATTGAACTTAGGACCTGATACTAGCATGTGTGCAAATGGTGCATCTCTTATATTGGCAGATAATATCAATGTAAGCAACCCTTACGCAAAATGGACTTGGAATACAGGCGATACAACCAGCTTCATTAACGTTCGTCATCCGGGAATTTATACGGCTCGTATAAACATAAAAGGATGCACAACCAGTGATAGTGTTGAGGTGTTTAAGGATTGCTATTTGGACATTCCTAATGCCTTTGCACCCAATGGAACCGGAGCAAATGCTTATTTCCTTCCACGTCAACTTTTATCTAAGAGTGTAAGCCAATTTAAAATGACCATTTTTGATCGTTGGGGGCAAGAAGTTTTCCAAACCAATAGCATCAATGGACGTGGATGGGATGGAAAATTCAATGGTAAAGATCAACCTATGGGCGTGTATGTTTACCAAATAAGTGTAACTTTTGCCAATGGTGTTTCTGAAAGCTATACCGGAAATGTTACACTGATCAGATAGTCGCAACAATTTTGATTGAACCTCTTTTTTCAATGAGGCTGACCCAAAATATAAAAGGTTCAGCCTCATTTTTTTGTCTATTATGTTGACTATCGAAAACGATTTTGTAAAATAAAATACCACAATTGTAGTATTGCTTCTTGTGCCAACTTTTCTTTATTTTGTAATCGAAAGCTGAAATTGTTTTACTCATTAAAACACTATTTTTTATGAAGTATTTTGTTTTTCTTTTCTCATTTTTCGTTTTTGTTTCTTTTACTTCTAAAGCTCAAAAAACCACGAAAGAAACTTTTACCAAGAACAATATTAAATTAAACTTGTTTGGATTGGCACTTAGGAATTTCTCATTACAATATGAGCGAGGACTTAATCCTAAAATATCTGCTTCTTTAGGCGTACGATTTATGCCCAAAGGGTCTGTACCATTTCAAGGATCTTTACGGAATTCCGTGAAAAACGACCCAGCCGATAGTAATAATGCCGGATTAGACTTCGTTAATAATGCGCAAATCAGTAGTTGGGCAATAACGCCTGAATTTCGTTATTATTTTGGAAAACAGCCACTGAATGGCTTTTATGTTGCACCCTTTCTTCGCATTGGTGGATATGGCATTGACTGGGACTATAAGTTCGAACGCAATAATGGAACTGTTAAGCCTGTACATTTAATGGGTAGAAGCACTGCTTTCTCAGGTGGCATTTTATTGGGTGCGCAATGGCATATAGGCAAACATGTATTACTTGATTGGTGGATACTTGGTCCCCAGTATGGCAGTTACAACGTAAAATTAGATGCGTCAGGAGATTTTTCTGATCTATCCCAACAAGATCAAGCTGAACTGAAAAAAACAATTGAAAGCATTGGATTTAATGGAAACAAAACGGATGCTTCCGTTACCAACACCTCCGTAACTGCTAATAGCAAGATCTCTTTACCGGGCTTGCGAACAGGTTTTTGTGTGGGATATACTTTCTAAGGTTGAAAAGTAAAGGTGCTTTCAGATAAGTTTTTGACAACTCTGCTAAACCTAAAGTGATTACCTTCAAAAGATAAAGTGAAAAGTAGTAAGTTATAATTGTATGAAGAATCTTTGGGTCATTTGCGAAGCGGGTAAAATACCTTAATTTGCAAAAGACGAAGTTTGAAGAATGAATCACTATGACTGGCTATTGACAAGGTTAGATGCTTTTATTAGAAAGTATTATACCAACCAACTAATTCGTGGTAGCCTTATTCTCTTTATTTGTGTACTGGCGTATGTGTTGTTAGCAAGTGTTAGCGAGTATTTTCTCTATTTGCCCGTTTGGTTTAGGCTCACTCTTTTGTCCCTTTTTGTTTTATTGGGCGGCGGAGCTCTTTTGGTGTGGATTATTTTCCCGCTTAGTAAAATGGCTAAGCTTGGTAAGGTAATTTCACACGAGCAAGCAGCAGAAATTGTTGGAAGGCATTTTCCCAATATTAGCGATAAATTACTCAATGTTTTACAACTTAAAAAGCAATCAGAGGAAGGGATTAGTAGAGAATTAATTGAAGCAAGTATAGATCAAAAGTCAAAACAAATTGCGGTCATCCCGTTTGCTAAAGCAGTAGATTTTTCAGAAAACAAAAAATACTTACCGTATTTAATCCCCCTTGTTGCAATTGCTATATTGATTTTTGTCTTTTCACCCAGTATTTTTATTGATGCTTCAGAGCGACTGTTGCAACCTACTAAAGCATTTGAAAAACCAGCCCCATTTCAATTTATAATTCAATCAAAACCACTGCAAACGGTGCGTAACTCTGATTTTTTGTTGAAAGTACAAATGGTCGGAAATGTCATTCCTGAAGAAGTTGATGTTCAAGTGTTAGGAGAAAATTTAGCAACCCTTTCAAAAGGTAAAGGCATATTTGAGTACACATTCAAAAACGTAACAGAACCCATCATTTTCAAATTATATGCAGCAGGCTTTTATTCTCAACAATATGTTTTAAGTGTTGTTCAAAAACCTATTCTAAAGGACTTTAAAATACAGATTGACTATCCTCCATATACCGGAAAGAAAGATGAAGTTCGAAATAGCATGGGCGATATGACCATTCCTGCGGGTACCGTTATTCGCTGGGGAATAGTTGCAGAACATACAGACCAAATGTTTATCCGATTTGGAAACGAAAAACCACATCCCCTGAAGCAACACAATGGGTTGTTTCTGTATGAAACTCGATTCCTTCGAGATACGAACTATGCAATTATACTTCAAAATATAAACTCTGGTATTCGAGATGAATACAAGTATCACGTTCAGGTGGTACCGGATCAATATCCTGTTTTGCAAGTTCAAGAGTTTCGAGATACCGTTTCCGGAAAACAGATTTTGCTGAATGGAACTGCCGGCGATGACTATGGAATTATAAATGTTTCTTTTCATTACAGCATTGTTGATGATAAAAATCAAACAATTTCAAACAAAACAATACCACTTCATATAGTTCCCGGGGCTGTAGCAACCTTTCAACATTATTTTGATATTGAAGCATTGCGATTAAAACCTGGACAGAAGCTCAATTATTTTTTAGAAGCTTGGGACAATGATGCCGTTAATGGAAGCAAAGCCAGCCGGAGCGAAGTGATGACCTACACCATGTTCTCATCATCCCAATTGGATTCAGCCATGAATGCAAACGCTCAGCAAATCAATTCGGGATTGAGTAATAGTGCGCAGCAAACAAAAAAAATGCAAGGTGAATTACGTGATATGCAAACCAAAATGCTACAGAGTAATCAACTTGATTGGGAACAACAACAATCGCTTCAAAACCTTGCTGAACGCCAGCAACAAATGATGCAGCAATTAGAAAATACCAAAAAAAGATTTGAAGAACAAATAACGCAAAGCCAACAAAAACCATATAGCGATGAAGTAAAAGAAAAACAGGAAGACCTAAAAAAGCAAATGGACAACCTGATGAATAATGAACTGAAAGAGCAAATGAAAAAACTGCAAGAGTTAATGGCAAAACTCAATAAGGACAATGCTTTTCAGACAATGAAGCAATTGGAGCAACAGAATAAACTCTTCAATATGGACATAGAAAGGATGAAAGACTTGATGAAGAGTTTGGAAATGCAGATGCGTATGGAGGATATGGCTAACAAAATGGAACAGTTAGCTAATAAACAATTGGAACTAAAAAAAGAAACGGACAATGCTAAACAAGACAACCAAGCATTGAGTAAAGAACAACAAGACCTTAAAAAAGAATTGGAAAACGCACTGGGAAAAGAGATGCAAGACATGAAGCAACTCAATAACCAAATGCAGCAAAAGCAGGATATGGGTGAGATGCAAGAAAATGCAGATGCCGCCCAACAAAATATGCAGCAGAGCCAGCAACAACTACAAAAAGGACAAAGCGGTAAAGCCAGTCAGTCGCAAGGAAAAGCAGCCCAAAACTTACAACAAATGGCAGCTTCGTTAAGAGCAGCAGCAGGCGGAATGGACATGCAACAAATAGAAATGGACATTAGAGCTGTTAGACAAATACTCACTAATCTGGTACGTTTATCCTTTGATCAGGAAGCATTGATGAATAAGGTTCGCAACACGCCAACCACTTCACAGGTTTATTTGCTAAATCAACAAGAGCAAAACCGACTGCGCAATAATGCTGAAATGATTCGTGATAGCTTGTTTGCCCTAAGTAAACGATTGTCGAAATTGGCTGCATCTGTCAATCAAGAAACTACAGAATTGGAAAGCAGTATGCAATATGCTAAAGAGTATCTGGAAGCTCGTAGAATAAGTGATGCACTAACCCGTCAGCAATATGTGATGACACGAACTAACAATTTAGCATTGATGCTGAACGAAATGCTTTCCAACTTGATGTCTATGCAAAGCCAAGCTCAAAAGGAGGGTGAAAAAGCAGGGTCATGTCAAAAGCCCGGTGGAAAAAAGCCCGGTCAAAGCGTAGGACAGCAACTTGGCGATATCATCTCCAAACAAAAGCAATTAGGAAATGCCATGCAACAAATGCAAAATGCACAAAGTCAAAGAGCAGGACAGCAAGGCGATAAACAATCAAATAGTGGGCAAGGACAAAACGGCGAAAATGGAGATGCGGAGCAATTAGCTCGAATGGCAGCACAACAGGCAGCACTAAGAAGACAAATTCAAGATTTGCAAAGCCGGTTAAACAGCAAAGGATTGGGAGGAGCAAAAGAATTGCGTGAAGTGCAACAAAAAATGGACAAAACAGAAACAGATCTTGTCAATCGCCGACTGACTAATGAATTGCTCATGCGCCAAAAAGAAATTCTTACTCGTTTACTTGAAACTGAAAAGGCAATCAGAGAACAAGAACAAGACGATAAACGCTCATCCAAAAACCCACAAGATATTGCTCGACCCGTTCCACCGGAATTAGAAAAGTTGATGAAAGATCGTCAAATTCAAATGGAGTTTTACAAAACAGCACCGGCTCAACTAAAACCTTATTATCGAGAAATGGTAGATCAGTATTACAAAATGATTGGCACCGGAAATCAATAATCTATTTTCCTCTATACACAAACTTTTATCCTGTACTAATTGATTTTTTTTTATTGAAATGCAGTTAAGGTTGTGGTATTTGTTTTTTAGTATTTAAAATCGCTTATTCAAATAAAATTTCTACCTTTCAAAATATTACCAACGAGATTCTCAAGCAGGCTGTCTTTGGGAAAGACGATAATGTCTAAATATGATTATGCACAAGCGGATACTTACTATTTTTTTTACGTTGTTCTTCAGTTTTATTTACACTTTCAATAGTAATGGACAAGTAACTATTACCGGACAACGATCGGCTCAACAACTCGTGAATAGGCTTGTTGGCTATAATGTAACGGTATTAAATCCGAAACTTCGTTGTGCATCAAAACATAACGGCGAGTTTACGACCATTTCATCTAATCTTGGATTGCCAGGCGGCATAATTTTAGCAACGGGTACTGCAACGACCTTAGCCGGATCAACGGGTACAGTAGGGCAAGATTCAACATCAGGTGGCGATACATCCCTTAGTGCACTAATTGGCGGAACCCCAACTAATGATGCCTGTATTCTTGAATTTGATTTCGTCCCCGATATTGATACAGCTTCTCTTTTGAAGTTTGATTATGTATTTGGATCAGAAGAGTACCCGGGATATACATGCTCTAATTTTAATGATGTATTCGGTTTTTTAATATCCGGTCCGGGATACAATCCAGCAGTTAACATTGCATTAGTTCCCGGAACCAATATTCCGGTAGCAATCAATAGTGTGAATAGTGGAGTTGCCAGTGGCGGTTATTCTCTTTCCACTTGCCAAGCTATGGGGCCAGGTTCTCCATTTCCGGCCTATTTTGTCAATAATCAGGTTGCATCACCAAAGACTATTGTTTTGCCCGGTTTTACTACTGTACTTCAGGCATCAGCATTGGTTTATCCCTGTGATACATATCACATGAAATTGGGTGTTGCAAATGCAAGCGATCATGCTCTTCAATCTGCAGTTTTCTTAAAAGAAAATAGTTTCTCAGTTGACACCGTAAAACTAAATTTAAGCGGTATTATTAAATCTCATGATGGCTATCTTGTTCGGGGATGTACATCGGGTGCATTAGAAGCCAGTAGAAGCCAAGCATCAGCCCATAAGAAAAAGATTTGCTTGTCCTTTGGCGGAACCGTTGTGAATGGGGTTGATTATACCTTTTTAGCAGACTCTATTGTAATTCCACCAAGCGCAACCACAGCCTCTATTTCTATTAATCCTTTACCTTCAACGGCTTTTCGCCCGGGGTGGGATACCTTGATTATTCGAAGGCTAAATTGTTGTACCAAACAACCGGTTGATAGTATTGCGATAAAAATTCGAGATTCATTGAAAATGGAACTGCTTAGTATTGATACGTCAATGTGTGGCAGTAGTGCAATGATTCCACTACATGCCACCGGAGATTCTGCATTCCAATACCTTTGGACTCCTTCTGCATTAGTAAGTAATCCTACTGACACACAAACAATAGCAACAATTACAGGCCCCACAACATTTACCATAACTGCAAGCTATAAGACCTGCCCTTCGGTTTCCCATTCTTTTACGGCAGTTATTGAACCTAACCCGAATGTATCTATTCTTCCTCATGACACCTCTTTCTGTCTTGCAGATCCTTATCCGATTTATGCAACTGTTGAACCAAGCTCCTTTACTCAATATCACTATCAATGGTCGCCTACAAGCTCCTTAGATAATCCAAACTCGGCAACACCATTTTTTTACACCAAATTGCCAGGAATCTACAAATACATTCTAACAGTGAATACGCCATTAGGATGCACCGGTTCTGATAGTGTAACCATTGAAACCAGACCTGAACCTAAGTTGGTAAACGTGACTGGAAACTTTATAGCTAAATATGGTGATGTAGTGCAACTTCACGCCGAAGGTGCTACTTTTTATACATGGACACCCAGTCGCTTACTGGATTATCCAATTGAAGCAAACCCTAAAGCAACTGCCTTAGATTCCGTTACCTTTCAGGTGATTGGCACGGATCAGTATGGTTGTCGGGATACAGCTTATGTCCACATGGATATTGACTACCACATGTACGAATTTATTCCTAACGCATTTACACCTAATGGTGATGGACACAATGACGTATTCAGTGTGCGACACATGAAATTTCAAAGATTGATTGAGTTTAGAATCTTTAATCGTTGGGGTGAAGAAGTATATAGTAGCACGGACATGAACAACGGTTGGGATGGCACTTTTAAAGGTGTCCCACAAGAAGCAGGAGTATATCATTATCTTATTCGCATTACAACTCCCGATGGCGGACAGCGGATGTATAAAGGTGATGTAACTTTAGTTCGATAGACTTTTTTTTAAAAATCAATTGAAAGCGCAGATACATGAAATTGTAGCTGCGTTTTCCTTTTTTGAAACAAGGTATATTTGCAACTTATAAAATCACGATGAATAGCGCACTTACTTTTGTCGAATGTCCTCGAGATGCCATGCAAGGATGGCATCATTTCATACCTACCGAAAAAAAAGTAAACTATTTGAATGCCTTACTGCGCGTGGGTTTTGATGTGCTTGACTTTGGATCATTTGTGTCTCCAAAAGCTATTCCACAATTAGCAGATACGAAAGAGGTCATTCCACAACTTAATTTATCCGACTCAACTTCAAAGTTGCTATCTATTGTAGCTAATGTGCGTGGAGCAGAAGATGCCGTTGCTTTTGATGAAATTCAATATCTCGGTTTCCCTTTTTCCATTTCCGAAACTTTTCAACTTCGCAACACGAACAAGACTATCATGGAGTCATTGAAAGAAGTTGAGAAAATTCAAAACCTATGTATAAAGCATAGAAAAGAATTGGTCGTTTATATCTCAATGGGCTTTGGAAACCCTTATGGCGATCCGTATAATGCTGCTGTAGCTATTGATTGGGTGGGCAAATTAGCCGGCTTAGAAATCAAGACTTTAGCTATGTCTGATACTGTTGGTGTTGCCACACCAGAAATTATTGCCTATTTATTTAGCAACTTGATTCCGGAATTTTCACAGCTAACTATTGGTGCCCATTTTCATTCTGCACCCAATACATGGAGGGAAAAAGTTGAATCAGCTTATGCAAACGGATGCACACGATTTGATAGTGCACTAAAAGGTATTGGCGGTTGTCCAATGGCAGAAGATAACTTAGTTGGAAATATTGCAACCGAAAATCTGATCAATTGGTGTGCAGAAAATAAGATTATACATCAATTAAACGAAGCAGAATTTGGAAAGGCAATGCTTTTAGCCTCTGAAATATTTTTTTGATTTTTTTAGTTCACATTTAGCTCAAGAAACCATCATGTCTATTCATAAAGAAGTAAAACGAGTAACGGCTCACACTTTGCAGTGGATGAAGCAGCACGGCGAAAAAATTAGTATGCTAACAGCTTACGATTACTCAATGGCAGGTATTTTCGATGATGCCAATATTGACGTATTGCTTGTAGGTGATTCAGCTTCAAATGTCATGGCTGGAAATGAAACTACCTTACCTATTACTTTAGATCAAATGATCTATCATGCCTCTTCTGTTATTCGTGCTATTAGTCGTTGTATGGTCGTAGTTGATTTACCCTTCGGCAGCTATCAGGGTAATAGCAAAGAAGCTCTAAACTCGGCTATTCGAATTATGAAAGAAACCGGAGCTCATGCTATTAAATTAGAAGGTGGAGAAGAAGTGTTGGAATCTATCAAACGCATTATCAGTGCCGGTGTTCCTGTAATGGGGCATTTGGGATTAACACCCCAATCTATCAACAAATTTGGCACTTATTCTGTTCGTGCAAAAGAAGAAGCAGAAGCTGCCGCATTAATCAAGAATGCCCATTTGTTAGAAGAAGCAGGTTGCTTTTCTCTTGTGTTAGAAAAAATTCCGGCAACATTAGGAAAACAAGTAGCGGAAGAACTTAAAATTCCGGTTATAGGAATTGGTGCAGGTATGCACGTGGACGGTCAAGTGTTGGTTATGCACGATATGCTTGGAATCACAAAAGATTTTTCACCTCGTTTTTTACGTCGCTATTTGAATCTTTATGAGCAAATTAAAGAAGCTACCGAGCATTACATTGCTGATGTAAAAGCAAAAGAATTTCCTAATGAACAAGAACAATATTAAGCGCACAGGCAAATTGTTTTGAGGTGGTTTGCCCGATTTATTCTACCGTCTTTGAGAAAGGAATTATGATCAATGAATTAGTATGGAGACAATTGAAATCCCAATTGGATGCCAAAGGAGTTACTTTGGTAGCTGTTTCGAAAACAAAACCTGTTGCCGATATTCAAGCTTTATACAATCTCGGACAGCGAGATTTTGGCGAAAATTATGTGCAGGAATTAGTAGAAAAACAGGCACAATTACCCAATGATATACGTTGGCATTTTATTGGACATCTTCAAAGCAATAAGGTTAAACAGATTGCTCCATTCGTTCAAATGATACATGCAGTTGATAGTTTTAAACTACTGACAGAAATCAACAAGCAAGCTGTTAAAAATGGTCGAACCATTGATGTGTTGCTACAAATGCACATTGCAGATGAAGAAACTAAATTCGGAATGAGCGTGACAGAAATGTTTGACTTCATGGACTATTACCGAGCACAAAAAGATGATTTAAAACAGGTGGAAATAAGAGGGCTAATGGGAATGGCCAGTTTTACTAATGATGAATCCAAAGTTGAACAAGAATTTTTACAATTGTACAATCGCTTCTTGGTTATGCAACGCACCGATTTTATAGGCAAAAACACATTTGATATTTGCTCGATGGGGATGAGTGCGGATTATGCTATTGCCATTCATTGTGGTAGCACAATGGTGCGAATTGGCAGTGCTTTATTTGGTACTCGATAAATCGTTTTTAATGAACCGGTGCTTTTAAAAATATCTCCCAATGCCATTCTTATTTTCATACGGCACTTTACAGAATGAACAAGTGCAAATTGAAACCTTTGGAAGGATTCTCAAGGGCGTGGAAGATGCTTTGCCCTGCTATTCCTTACACTTTATTGAAATTAAAGACACGGAAGTATTAAGAAAAAGCAACCAAAAATATCATCCGATTATTGAGTTTACAAACGATGCAAACGATCTTGTCCAAGGAAAATTGTTTGAGGTATCAGATGGTGAAATACAAAAAGCTGATAGCTATGAAGTGGACGACTATAAACGAATTGAAGTAGTTTTTAGGTCTGGAAAGAGAGGATTTGTGTATGTTGGAAAATGATAATACACATAAGGAATAGAAGTTTCATCATTCAAAATTTAATATTCAATATAACCTCTTTATTCATCGGAATCTCCAAATAACGTTGATTAAACGTGTTGCATAAAGTTCTTGAACTTATTGTGAGATGTAGCTTGTCTAAAAAATATTAAATAACAAAATTGGTAAGCCACCTAGCGCATCACCGCGCACAGGTATTTTGTGCTGATGCGCTGGGCAGGCTTAAAAGTTAATAGCATCAAAGTCCATTTACTGAATGATAATGTCCTTTTAGGATGTCATCAATATTTTGATTGAATACATGAATGTTTTCTATTGCTGAGTGGCTGTGTAGATTACATCCGTATAATAGATTCCGGCAGCATAGCCAAAACCCGGAGTTGCTTTATACTTTATTTGAAAAATTTGATTTCCGCCTGAATTGGCATTGGTAATTAGGGATTGCGAAGTAGTCTTTACATCTCCAAAATCGCTGTATGCCCCATTTATTGTTCCACCGGTTTGATTGTTCACTACTTTTAAATCTAAGACATCTGCAACCGTCATAGAAGTTGCAACCGGCCAAAATCCGAACCAGTTTGTATAAAACTTAGATGATGAAGATTTTACTGAAACATTGAAGTTTTTGTTGGAGCGAACTCGCAATTCTTGCATAGGCGACTCTACTCCATTAGCCAGATCATTGGTAGTGGCAAAGGCTAATGTCAACGTGTTTCCGTTTGAACTGTTGTTATTGGTAAACTGAATTTCAAGCACATTGTTTAATCCTAATTGTGCATTAGTTACAGCAACTCCGCTTGTGTTTTGTGCATAAGCTCCGGTGGCGCAACAGAAAGAGAAAAGTAATAGTAGGCGTTTCATGATATTCGTGTTTTGTTTTGATGATGCAAAAATGAGAACGGGAACAATTCTCTACAAGAAATCAGCCTACGTTAACGACTAATTTGCATTTATTAAAAAGACATAAAACAGTTTAGTAGCGTAATAAACACTCTAAAGTCGCCATTAGAGGGCGAATATTTTAAATGATTTTTGCCCTGAAAAAGATCCGTACTTGTTAGTTGAAAGTCAATATAGGCAAGGCTTTTCATAGCTAATGGATCGGTAATGTAAATGCTAATCTCTGGCAAGCAAAGAACTAAGTGGGTAGCGTAGATTTTCATAGGACATCATATCTACTTTTACAGAGCCAACAGATATGGGGCTTTCGGCACGAACAGGAATATGGTTGCTATCATCTGTTACCCAAAGTGTCATTTTTTCACCGCCTTCAAACATAGAACCCTTTATCAGCATAGGTTTTAGCTTAATTGCTTTAAAAGTACCGTATTTTGTTTTCACCACTTCCTTACCCATATATTTGATGTAGGTATGGTATAATTCTTCATCAAGAAAGATGTCTATTGGGATCCTATCGCCCACACGATACGAATTGAAATCAATGTTGCGGGCAAAGTAAATGGCGTTTATGACATCAAGTACATCGTGAGATAATTTATAGCTTTTTTTGTTGGAAAAGGCTGTATTTGTAGTTCTATTAAAAACGATGTCTTCTTGGTGTGAGAAGTCACCTTCGTTTATATTTCTTACAAAACGAAGCGATCGAAATTGTTCGGCATCAAAATAAGATTCGTATCTATCACGAACCTTAAAAATCCAGTCATATTTCTTGTTTGTAACACCAATTGCCACTACGTGATAAGCCGGAATATTATTGTATTGTTCTAAACTGGTTGTAAAGGTGGCTGTGCCTGCATTTACATAAAGTCCTATAACGTTGTAAAAGACAGTAAAGCGTATTTGTTCTCCATGTTGAAAGGCTGGGTTAGGTAGTGTGATAGGTTGTGCAAAAAGCTTTGAAGAAACAAAGCATGACAAGAAAAAAGCCAAGCGAACAAGATGTGTTTTCATAAACGAAAGAATGTCATGATTCACCTTGATAGCAAAATTAGTAAATAGAGGAATATTAGGTGTTTCTAAGACATCAATAACCAAGCAAAGCTTATGCCATATTGTTAAATTTGACTAAAAAGGATAGCCTAAAGCAATATTGAGTAAGATGTCACTCATACCCCAATTGTGCTTGATGAAGGGGCCTGTCCATCCGCCATAATTATAAATTGAATTGTAGGGAATTTTCATGGGGAAAGCAGCATCAAGGCGAATGATGAAAAAACCGGCTAAATCAAACCTTGCACCGGCACCGGCACTAATTGCTATATCATTTCCTAATTGGCTAAAATTAAAATCACCACCGGGATAAGATGCTGATGGCTGGGTTAACCATATATTTCCGGCATCAGCAAATAAGGCTCCTCGAACTTTGATGCCACCAGAAAACAATTGCAACATGTCAAACCGATATTCACCATTTGCTTCCAGTTTTATGTCGCCGGTTCTATCAATTATCTGATTTGAATTTTGATCATTAGGATTGTAATAACTACCAGGCCCTAAAGTGCGAATACGCCACCCTCGAATACTATATCCACCACCAACAAAATATTGTTTAATGTAGGGTAATGTAGGTGAGTTGCCATAAGGAATGCCTATGCCACCATAAAAACGAAAGGCTAATTGAGATCTTCTTCTATTGATATACCTTCTGGTGTCAAAATCAAATCGGAAATACTGCGAAAAATTAAAGTTGGATATACCAAAGTTTGAAACTGCTCCCATCAAGCCTCCGGCTTCTTCCAAAGCCAGTCGTACATAGCTATAACTTCTTCCTTTGTTAGCTATTTGATTGGAAAAAGTAAAGGCTACATTCTCTCCTTCAATAAATGTAGGTCGGTAAGAGTTTTTCAAATAGCTATTGCTATCAAGCAGTGTTTGAAACGAATCTGAAGTTTTGGGAAGACGAACGATATTGATAAATGATGGTGAAAATTCCCAAGTTTTTTTATCTGTTTCTCGCCAATTGTATGTAAAGTTTGCTGTCGTATTGGTTAGGGTAAAATAGTTTAACCTGTCTAATAAACTGGTGCCAATTCCAATGATGGTTCTGGGTGTATTGCCTTTCGTAAATCGGTTACCAAAGGGTCCTAAAAATTTGGGTAAACTAACGTTTGCATTAGCAGAAAATGTTTTAGTCAATAAACTAAAATGCTGAAAAAAGCCATTGCCAACTTCATTATTATAGTTGCTTTCTACGCCACCACTCACGGATGTTGTCAACAAGTTTGCGCCTTTGCCCAAGTTGAAATTACGTAAGCTGATAGCAGGCATGGCTCCTAAAACGTAAGTAGTACCGGTGGAAACATCGAATGAAGTAGTGATGTCATAACGTTTGGATGGAGTCATAACTATATAGGCTTTCAACCATCCTGTGTTATCAGTTTGTTCTTTGGTGCTATCGTTAAGTAGGAAAATTCTGATTGTTTGAAAAACACCAAGTTGATTGAGTTTATTGATAGTAGCATCATAGTCGGTTTGGCTATAAAATTTCCCTTCCTCTAAAAAAATGTGTTTTAAAATGACCCTTTCTTTTACATACCGCTTATGATAACGAAAACTTACACCATTCAGATTTCGTACAATCATTGTAGAATTATTTACATCCTCGCGCCCGGTGAAGTCGGGAAATACGGTAATATCGCTAATGGCATATCGTCTATACACGTCAGAATGATTTTCGGCTCTAATCGTGATCCGAATATCAAGAGTAGGGTTGCGATGAGTCTTTTGTGCGGTGATAAAATTTATAGCAACTTCAAATGGGTTATAGACATCGCGTACCAAATCTTTATTAAAAGTGTCTAACTGAAAGTCAACAACATTTTCTTGAGTGAATTTATAATAGCCTTGCTCTCTAAGAAAATTAGTGATTCGACTTCGTTCTTGCTCCAGCAAATTCATGGAAAAGGGTAGTCCTTCTTTTAAAATAGTTTCATTCATGCTAGATTTTACAAGGCTACGAATAGTGCTATCATCCACATTTAAAATAGTCTTTCTGATTTGAAAATTGATACCGGTTTTGATACGATAAACGACAGTTGCTTTTTGTCCGGAAAAGATGGTGGTATCCTCAACTTGAGGATAGAAATAACCTTGATTAAATAAGTATGACCGAATATTGTTTGTGGATCTAATAACCATAGCACTATCATAAATCACCGGTCGCTCAAGCATTTTGTTTTTTTGAACGTTCAAACTATCACGAACATGCTTTTGGTAACGTAAATTATACAACCAAACTTTATAAGGGAAACTTCCTAAAATCAAATAGGTGTTAGGCTTTTGTGCTACTAACCGATTGATGTTGTCACGCAATTCGCCACGATGCGTTATACCTTTGTCGGTTGTGAGTTTTACTTCATTTTTTTTAAGTAGGTAAGTGTTTAGTGGCAGATGCTTGGTGCTATTGCATGCAACAAAACTGAGTACCGATAAAAGCAACAAAAGAAACCCAATACTACTATTCGTGTTTTTACTAAAACTCATGTACGCAATAGGACAATTGATATAGTTTTGTACGGATGTTGTCTAAAGCACAAATTAAATACATTAAGTCGTTACGGACACAAAAATATCGGTTGGAAAGCCGCGCCTTTATTGCTGAAGGCGAAAAGATTGCTTGTGAATGGCTTTCTACCAAAGAACCCATTACACATATAGTCGCTTTAGAAAGTTGGTTGCGTCAACATGATACTCTTTTGAAAAACCATCCTGAAGCATCAATATATGAAATAGATGAAGCAACTTTATTGTCCATTTCAAGTTTGAAATCATCTCAATCTGCCTTACTGGTTGCTAAAATGCCCAAGCCACCCTTGATTTTTCCTCAAAATGGATGGAGTATTGCTTTAGACCGTTTGCAGGATCCCGGAAATATGGGGACAATTATTCGAATTGCTGATTGGTTTGGCATTTCATCAATCGTCTGTTCACCACATTGTGTTGATATTTATAACCCGAAGGTTGTGCAAGCTGCTATGGGCGGGCATTTGCGCGTTCAGTTTTTAGAAGCCGATTTAGAAAAATATTTTGAAGAAACATCATTGCCAATCTATGCAGCAGTGCTAAATGGAGAGAATCTATATCAAAGTCAGAAGTCAAAGGATGGTGTATTGTTGATCGGGAACGAGTCGCAAGGGTTAACTCCCAATTTAGTGAAGCTTGCCACCAATCGAGTTTCTATTCCTCGTTTCGGTGGTGCAGAATCGCTCAATGCTGCAGTTGCAACGGGAATTATTTGTTCGCATTTGATTCAACATTAGCGTAAATTCGAGCTTTAAACTCTAATGCCAAACTATTTATCCTATGCGTCAAATTATTTTTACACTTGGACTTGTTGGTTTGGTCAATTTTGTTGTTTCTGCACAACAGCCCAACTCGCTTCAGGTTCGCTCTTCCAATAATTCAGAAATTATGATTCGTCTGGATCACCGCTATCTGAATCAACAAGGAGTAAATATTTTGGTTTACGATATAGTGCCTGGTCGTCACAGACTCAAAATTTTTCGGGCATCACCTTTAGGTTTTTCTAAAAAGGCATTAGTGTATGATCAATATTTTACGGCTATTCCCGGACGTGTTACGGATGTGTTGGTAGATGTGGTAACGCGAAGTGCTGAAATTAATTTTATGGAGCCCGATTCAAGAAGTATTGGACACACACCTTCTGATCCTTTAGATCGTTCTAAGCATCAAAAGTAGTTATCAATTCGTTTTTTTTATTTTGATCATTAAGCGAAAAAAAACGATTAAAAAGCTTGCCTGTCAACAATCCTACTGCGGAACCCAATAAACCTCCACAGAAAACATCAAATGGAAAATGTACACCAACATATACTTGCGCATAAGCAACCGATAAAGCCCAAATCATTGCAGTAGGAACAATCCATTTCCCTAAAAAGCGAAGCGATACTGAGGCAAAAACAGCAAGTGCAAAATGATTGGCTGCATGTGAAGAGGGAAAGCTGAATCCGCTACCACAAGGAACTATGACGTGTGCGATAGGTTGTAAAAAGGGATTATTACATGGGCGAAGACGCATGAAAATAGGCTTTAAAAGATGGGCACTTAATTGATCGCTAATAGCAAAAGTTACAAGAAAAAATAAGCACCATAAAGCACCTTTTATACCAAAATTTTTGAGCATGAAAATGAGTAGAAATAAATAAAGGGGTGCCCATGTCCATTGATTGCGTATATATGGAACAACTGTATCAAGAAAGCTGTTTTGCCACACAATATTCAAGTAATACCAGATTGTGTAGTCGGTATGAATAATGGCTTGTTCCAAATTTTGATAGCTCATATTATTTCTTAAAAACCATAATCATCCTGGGTGAATCAAGTGGATGGTAGGAATTTAGTTCATAATCGCCGAAATTGGCAATTAACGATAAGTCAGCAGCTTTAAACATACGGATAAAATCAGCGAGGGTAAAAGCGGCTACGCTTTCAGTGTAGTGCCTTTGCATGTTTTCTTGGTCTTGGAAGAAAATATCTTTTACGAAATGATTGCCATCTAATCTGCGCTTAATCAAAAACTCAAAATCTCCACGTAAAACGGTTTCTGATTCCTTTAATTGCTGCAAAGCGTACTCTCTATTTAAGTAATCAATCACCAAGATGCCTCCTTTTTTTAGCCCGCGAGCAAAGGATTTAGCTGCCAATTGATGATCATGTTGGGTGGCAAAATATCCAAAGCTGGTAAAGAAATTGAAGGCGTAGTCAAAATAGTTGGTGTAGAAAGGGTAGCGCATATCATGTACAAAAAAATGCAAATTTTCTTGCTCGCTTTGTTTGGCTTTTTGGATGCTTGTAGCTGAAAGGTCAATTCCAACTACGTCAAAACCTAAATCAGCAAGCTCTTTGGAATGTCGCCCTTCTCCACAAGCAATGTCAACCATACTACTTAAGGGAAGCGGTTGGAGATAATTGATCAGATGGTGAACAAAAGCTTTGGCTTCTAATTCATCGCGGTGTCTATATAGAATTTGATAGTATTCAGAACCGAACCATCTTTCGAACCAATCAACTTGTTCTTGTTGCATGAAGCAAAAATAACCCTTTCGCTTTTTGAGTGAAAGAGAAATATAGTCTTTCTAACACTAAGTGATCATTTCAGTCATCCGTTCAATACAACCCTTATCTTTGCGTCCAATTTTTTTAAGGAATGAAATCTGGTTTTCGTCGTTTTCTTGTTTTTAACCGTTTGTATATTGCTATTGCACTGATTGCTTTAGGCTTCTGGATTGGTTTTTCTGTAACGTGGTGGATAGCTTGGTTGCCTTTTCTCATTGCTGTTCTGATGATTGTTGCCTACTTTTTAGTTGGACCAATGACACTCATTCAACAATACATTGATGCCGGTGATATGGAAGGTGCACAAAAGTTGCTGAATAAGGTGAAATATCCCAATTTGCTCTACAAGCCTGTTCGCTCTTCCTATTATATGTTGCGAGCCAATATGAGCACTATGACAGAGGATTTGGATAAAGCTGAAGCAGACTTGCGTAAAGGATTGGAAGCCGGAATGCCCGAAAAAGAATATGAAGGAACTGCTTATTTGCAATTAGGTGCCATTGCTTTTAAAAAGGGTAATACACGCGATGCCTATGAACATTTAAGGAAGGCAGTGAAAATTGGTTTACCGGATAAGGATAGTGAGGCAACTGCCTATTTACAATTGTCGGGTATTTGTATGCAGCGTCGTGATTTTAGAGGGGCTAAAAACTATTTTTCCAAGGCTAAATCATGCAAAAGCAAAAACGAACAAATCGTTTCTCAGATAAATGAAATGTCAAAGTATATGGCTCGAATACCGGGATAGTCTGTTCCCTTAGCTCATTTAGTAAATGGCAGTATTTTTTGTTGGAATTGTTTCGTGTAATAAAATAGGTCTTTTCGTTTTTTAAGCGTTGAATCTTCTAACCTTGTTTCTTTTTTATTACTGAACCCATCCCTTTTTGGCATCACTATTCCATTGGTTTACCTCCTTTCGAATAGCAGCCAAAGTTTTTGGATCATTTACAATAGACCAATCAAGCACTTGTTGTGTGGTTGTATTGTCTGCATTGAAGTGAAAAAATAACAACCCTTTTACTGAGGGATATTTAGTGGGTATATTCTTTAAGGCTTCTGCATACCATTTGCTTCGATTGCCACCATAGCTAAGGCTGGCAAACTCAGTTAGTAAAATTGGTTTTTTGAATTGGTTGAGGGCGTTGTAGTGCTGGCCGAATATATCGTCAAAACTCCACCATTTAGCCCAAGCAGCAATTGGTCCATAGTTCAAAGTGCCTATACCGATGTAATCCACATAATTATTGCCCGGATAATATTCATCGAAAAATCCGAAGGCAGGGTGAGGGCTCCAAACCCAAACTACATTTGTAGCTCCTTCTTGATTGAATACCTGATGTACATGTTTCCATGCGGCTACAAAGTCTGCCGGATTGTTGTTTTGAGGACCCCAAGGGTAGCGATAGGGGTCGTTCATTTCATGTCCAAAACGAAGAAGAATTGGTGCATGTATCTTTTGGGCTTGGTGTGCCCAATTAGAAAGGTAAAAGTCATATACCCCATTGGCAATGTCGGACAATCCGTTTTTGTCGCGTTCAGAGGCAGGTCGTAACCGCTCCTGTTTTTGATCATCAAAAGAAACAAGCCAAGGTTCCCATGTAATAACGGGAATTGAACCCAGAGTAATAATATCGTTCACTTGTTTGGTCGGGAATTGTTGCTCGGCTTTACTGCCCCATGCCGTATAGACGTGAATGAGTGGAAACTGTGTGTGAAGGGAGTCTTCTAATTCAATGTTTGGAAGAAAGCTGTTTTCTGAACGATTGTCATAGGCACCAAACAAGAAGTCTGAGGGGTTTCTTACTTTTTCTTTTGAAGAGAAATAAGGCTTTAGCCAACTTAGCTTGTCTGCCCTCGTTTCACTTTTTCCGTTCAGAATCACTTTCTCTTCAACCTTAGCAATAGTTTGTTCCACATGGTTAAGGGTTGACTCAATGGGGCCTTTCGATTGGTTGCCTACGATAGCCAGTGCATAAACCACTCCCACGCCCATGATGGTTGCGGTGGCTGTATAGAGGATGCGTTTCGATTTACTTGCCATTGTATGTATGTATTAGGTGAGCTGTATCAACTTTATCCCAAGCATTTTCTGCTTTCATTCGTTTAGATTCGGCAGCAAAATATAATCCACACAGACTCATGATGAAAGAAAGGGAGGAAAAGCCAGCCATAGCCCAAACTATTTCACGGGATGCCAAAAGTTGGGTGTCGGTTAAAAAAAATTTTCGCACAATTATAATCGTACTGATGGTGAGTAGGAATAGTAATGATTGCAATAATAACGGTCGGGCAAAAGGGCTGATGCTGCCGATAGACGCTTTTTTTGCCGTGGGAATATAGGGTATGTCAGCATCTACTACGGCTAAAAGAAATCCGAGAAAAAATACAGGCCAACAAGCATATTTTAATATCATGCCTCGAAGGTGTAAACCGCGTTCAGACGGAGTATGGCTCATCCATTTTTGAACATATAGATAGATAGCCACTGCAATCACTACAATGCTTCCGCCATTTACTAAAAATTCACTAAAAGAAACATGCATGGGCGACACCCCAAATAGAAAAAATAGAAATGGAAGGAGGGTGAAAAATAAGGTGGTTAATCCGTTGAGATAGTAGGTGCCAATCGTGAAGTAGGAAAGGCGTTGCCAGCCGGTCAACTTTCGAAATAGCCTGGGTAGTTCAACAAAAGTAACCTCAAAAACACCTCTAGCCCATTTGAGTTGCTGCTTACAAAAGGAACCAAAATCTTCAGGAACTAAGCCTCTACTAATCACCACCGGATTGTAGATAGATTTCCAGCCGGCTGCATGAATACGTATGGAGGTAATCAAATCTTCGGCTAACCCAATGCCATGACCTCCTGCGGATTCCAGTGCCTTGCGACGAAAGGTGCAGTTTGCACCAATGGCAACAGCACCTCCAATGCCAAATAGCCCCATTTGCGTAGGACCATAGAAGGTGTAGGTTTGTTCAGCTGCACCACTGGCGGTGAATGATCTATATTGATTATAGTAAGCTTGTGCTACTTGAACAAATCCAACCTTTTCATCCTGAAAATAGCCAAGGGTATGATCGAAGAAATTTGGAAATGGAATATGGTCAGGGTCTAACACAAGAATGAATTCTTCTTTCGTGAGGGATAGGGCAGCATTAATTTTTCCGGCTTTTGCACCCGGAATTCCAACTAATTCCAGCCAAATAGCCCCATGGCGTTCTGCACATTCTTTAAATCGCGGGTCTTTGGTGTCATCAAGTAAATATGTTGTGTGCGGATACTGTATTTTACGGCACGCAGCAAGGGTCTTTTCAAACATTTCTAAAGGTTCTCCAGGACTACTGGTGGTGAAGATGGCTACGGTTAATCCACTCTCGGGCTTTACATGTGGAGGCTTTTGAATCTTTAGGTAGTTGACCCATATAAGAACAAGCCGACCTATACTATACCAAATGAAAAGACTGAGAATAATGTAGAGCCACCAATTACCAATATGGGATGGGCGAAACCACCAATCAGCAAATCGGGTGATACTGATACATCCGGCAATGAAAAGCGTGAGGAGCATAATCTTGTCGTGATTATGTACTGCCTTTGCTTCCGAAAATTGGAAAAGACGCTCGTATCCATATTTATAGCCCATGCAATGACATTGTAAGATGGAAATAATGTGCTTCAAAAAAATAGTTCTTCAAGTATTCATAGCCCAGCCCCACTTCCCAACGATTAGATGGATGATAGCGTAGATCCGCCTTTAATGTGATGGGTTTGAATGATTGTTTTGAAGAAGATTTTTCGAAATACAAAGTATTGTTCCCACCATTTTTAAGAAAAAAATAGGGATTTTCCAATGATGCTATTAATGGATAACTGGCAGAACTGATAAAGGATAGGTGCTTTATAGGTTTTATCTCAAGCCACAATAAAAAGGATAGGATGGATTGTTGTTGGGGAGTAAAATAGGGGATATACTTGGCAGGTATGGTGCGCGATGAATCATAGTTTGCAACAAATGAATCTACGGTTATGGTGGGTGTGTAATGATTGGTGTGGGCATTGGCATATTGATAGCTAAGACCTAATTTGCCATTGATCCATAGTTTTTTTAACCCGGGCGAAAGCAACCAACCAGCATAATTATTGATCTGATTGTGATCGTTGAATTGTTGTTGTTCTGCTTGAAGTTTTCCGGTAATTCCGTAGAAATTGTTGAGTGCAATGGCAACTTGCAGACTATTATATAGTACAGTAGTTTGTGTACTTGCTGATGAAAAGAAATAGGGTTTTCGTGTGGCACTTAACTCAATAAAAAAATGTTTCAAAATGCGTTGCTGCACTTCTATTCCTCCCACGAATTGGGTACTCTGAGCCATAGATAGGTTAGAGAATCCGGCATCTGCCGATATGGAGGTGTGGGTTTGGTCAAGCTTGGTGGTGTTGCCGATTTTCGCAGTGTAAGCATTTGTATGGGCTTGATTTGCATCGAAGTTATAAGAACTACCTTGTACACGCCAATTCAGAAGTGCGCTATGACTTTTGCTAATTTGTACAGTGGGTGAAAGTGTCATTAAGGGTTGATCATCGGATGTGTAATTGACCTCAAGAGATAAGTTAAAGCCTGCATTTATGACGATCTCCTTTTTAAGACTGATGATGCTTTTACTTCCTTTTAGAACTTTAGGTAAGGCATTGATTTCATGAATAGCTTTTGAAAGATCCCCTTTGTAATACAGAGCTTTGATATAATAAAGCACCGCTTCTTCATTCATAGGGTCAGTTTGTAGGTATTGCTTCAGTAGAGGTATTGCTTGAGTATATTCTCCTAACGCCACTAACATTTTGGCATAATCTCGACCGGTTGAAAGTTCATCGGGATGCAATACTATGGCTTGTCTGAAAAACTTTTTGGCAGCGGAAATATCCCAATTCCAATAAGCAAGTTGAGCAGCATATTGCTGCAGATCAAAGCTCTCAGGGTGTTTTAAGGCAAAGGGTTTAATTTTTGAATAGGCAGTTTTAATTTTCTTTTGCGTAACTAAATGTTGACTTTCAGAAAGGATTTCTAAGACAGTTTGCCCGTATAAATTGTTTGAATAAGTGCCAAAATGTAGCGAAAGAAAAAAGAATATAAAATACAAATACCTCTTCATGCTACGTAATTAAACAGTAAGGTTCAGTCTGATTTTTACAAACAAACATTGCAAACACTTTTTATTGAAACTATTTTATTGCAAATATAGTATTCTCATTTCGTTTTAATCTTGAGGTGCTGAAAAATCCTTTAGGCTAAATGATTTTTCGGGGGTCAATGTGTCACAAACTTCAGCCCGAGGATAGACCCTATAAGTGTTACAATAAAAAACAAACGCCAAAAAGTAGCCGGTTCATCAAAAAAGAAAATTCCAACAATCACGGTTCCAACGGCACCAATGCCCGTCCATACAGCATAAGCCGTTCCCATAGGTAAACTTTGTGTGGCACGATATAGTAAATACATGCTCAAAGAGAGGCTAAGAAAAAATCCAAAAATCCAAAGAATGGATATGTTCCCGTTAGTTTCTTTGGCTTTGCCTAAACAAGTTGTGAAGCCTACTTCAAATAATCCGGCAAGAATCAAAATGAGCCAATTCATGATGAGCGAATATAAGGAAGAGTATTTTTTATAGAATACCATTCCATTCTTTTTCCAGCTTGTTTTTGGTTTGTATATCCGTAAGGTCAAAGCGAATAGGCACAATTGAAGCAAAACCGTTTTTCAAGGCTTCAACATCTGTATCGCTACCTCTATCTAAGTTGATGAATTTGCCCACCATCCAAAAATATTTTTCTCCTCGTGGATCAATTCGTTCATCAAAATCTTCTGCCCATTTAGCATGTGCCTGCCTGCAAAATTTGATACCCTTAAAGTCTTTTTCATCAACTTTGGGAATGTTGACATTGAGCAGTGTGTGTTCCTGTAAAGAGTGTTCTAACATACGTTTTGTAACGGCTCGCACTACTTTACTTGCTATTGTAAAATCTGCATCAAAATTGTAATCAAGCAATGAAAAACCAACTGAGGGAATTCCTTCAATTGCCGCTTCCATAGCAGCAGACATTGTTCCTGAATAAATTACATTGATAGAATGATTAGCACCATGATTAATACCACTAAGACAAATAGTAGGTTTTCGATGCAGCACCTTATCTCGCGCCAGTTTTACACAATCAACAGGTGTGCCGCTGGTTTGCCAACATTGCACACCTTCTATCACGTTGACAGGATGCAAGCGAAGTGGCTTTCCGATGGTTATGGCATGTCCCATTCCTGATTGTGGGCTATCGGGTGCTACTACTACAATATCACCTAAATCTTGAACCGCATTTACTAAGGCTCTGATGCCTGGTGCTGTGATACCATCATCGTTAGTGATTAAAATTATAGGACGTTCTTTGTTCATCAGACAAATTTACCAATCGCTTTTCAAGAGTTTTTTTCGACCAACAAAATAATAGATGATTATCCAACCAAAGGATGCTAATACATACCAAGTTGGGGTTACACTATCAGACAAATTCGCTATCCGTTTTACCATATCTAATAGTGGAAAAGGCAACAGTTCATCACTGCACTGAAGGGGCAAAAAGTTTCCAGCTAATGAATGAGACAACCAATTGATTCCCTTACTCAGCAAGGATTCCAGTATCATACTGTAGAGAAAAAACATGCTGATAGCAATACCACTTTTCTTGAGTAAAAGTGCCAAAAGAAGGCTGAACGAATAATAATTTAATGCTAATACCCAAGTGAAAAATAAATAAGAAATATTACCGGGGAAATCATTGAATGAGCTGTAGCTCAATCCGAAAATTAGCCCAATCAGAAAAACATAAATAACCGTAAAAGCACTAAGAACAAGCACCAACAACCATTTTGCATGATAGAAGTCTAAGTGCTTCCATCCATCAATAACGTTTTGTCGGTTGGTGCGAAACTGAAATTCGTTGGTAGTGAGAATGATGATTAGAATGGAAATGAAAACAACAAAAATGCTTGTCCAAAAGCCCAAATTCTGCCACACATTTCCAAAAGAATAGGCTTGGCTCACAAAGTTAAGATCGCCGGAGCCGAATTTCATAAAGCCGTTGGCAATTCCATAATTCCAAATGGGTAACAACAAGGCAAAGAAACCAATTAGCACCCAAAACGTTTTATAGGACTTGATTTTCAACCATTCGATGGATAGTAATTCACTCATTGTTTAGTTTGATTTTCATTTATAAGTTCCATAAATTTTCTTTCTAAGCTTTTCTTTTTCCAAGCAAGATGAGAAAGATAAATACCATTTTGAGCACAATATTCATTAATGGCTTGCGGCGTTTTTTGCTCGTTGCAGTGAAGCAAAAGGCGGTCGCCAATTTGTTGAATTTGATTGATGCCCGCCAAGCTTTTTAAAACATCAGATAAAGCATTCAGGTCACTGGATGAAATTTCTATTTGATCCGTACTTCTAAATACTTCATCTACTTTACCGGATAGCAATAAATTGCCTTTTTTAAGAACAGCCACATGAGTACATACTTTTTCTACCTCATCTAATAAATGACTGGCCATAATAACCGTAATGCCTTGATGATGCAAGTTTCCTATCAGATCGCGGATTTCAGCTATGCCATTTGGATCTAAACCGTTTGTCGGTTCATCCAAAACCAAAATTTTGGGTTTGCCCAGCAAAGCAGAAGCCAAAGCCAACCGTTGCTTCATTCCCAAAGAAAAAGTTTGAAAGGCACTATTTCTTCGATCGTACAAACCCAATGTTTTTAAAACAAAATCAAAATTGGGATTAGTTAGGCGTTTAATTCTTGCAGCTATCTTTAAGTTGTCGTATGCAGACAAGTAATGATAGAAATTGGGTGTTTCCAGTAAGGAGCCAATTTGTTGACGAGCTTGATCCGAAGGCATCTCATCAAACCACGAATAGTTGCCGGAATCACTTTGTAAAATATGTAGCAAAATGCCGAGCAGTGTTGTTTTTCCACTACCATTTGGGCCTAATATGCCAAATACACTACCTGTCGGCACATGAAACGAAACGTCCGATAGCGCTTGTATGGTTCCGTAAGCCTTTGATATGCCTTGAACTTTAAGAACAGAATCCAATTGAATTATTTTAAGTTGGCTAAGTTTAACTAAAAAGGCTATCTATTTTGTTAAAGAATACCCATATAACTGCTATTGACTTTTCATTTATGGATAAATGATATATGCTCTTGTGTTGGAAATTTTCCAAGTGAATTGTACATTTCGAGCTTAAACAAAAAGTTTATTAGTAACCATATTTTTTTGATCGTTTACAATCGTTCATAAAACGCTCATCAGAGTATATAATTTGATTAAAACAACCACATTTTTGAAGAACAAACCATTATTTTTTTCAAACAGTGACGACAATCAACCCCTTTTTTGCAATAAAAAGTCGGTTTGTGATATTCGCATGACCTCCATCATATTTTATAGTTTGTTAGCGGCCGAGTTTTACGCCGTGAAACAATCATAAGGATTTATTCACCAAATCAAACATCCATATTTATGAACATCAAAACCATTGTTTTCATTGCATTAACAGCAAGCGTTTCATTTGCAAGTTGTGGCGGATCAAACGAAGAGAAAAAAGACACAGCACAAACCCCACCAGCCGCAGCCGCACCAGCCGCCGCACCAGCCGCCGCCGAAGATGCTAAAGGTCACGGTAAATTTACGAATGTAGAGTTAACTCATCCAATTGATGCTAAGATGGCAGCAGCCGGAGAGAAAGTTTACGATGTGAAATGTGCATCTTGCCATAAGTTATCTGACGAAAAAATGGTAGGCCCAGGTTGGAAAGGAGTTACAGATCGCAGATCACCAGAATGGATCATGAACTTTGTAACCAACACTGACGAAATGTTAGACAAAGATGCTGAAGCACAAGCCATGCTAGAGGTTTGTATGGTTCGTATGCCTAACCAAAACTTGAGCGACCAAGATGCTCGCGATATTCTGGAGTTTATGCGTAAAAATGACGGCAAAAACTAAGCTGTTATCAACATACCCCCAATTATACTAATCAACACATATACATTTATGAAAAAGTTCCCATTAGTTCTTTTTGCTGCCGGCGCAATAGCCATGCAGAGCTGCAAGATGAAGGACACAGAGTCGGCAGTGAGTGGAGATGCCGCTTCTAAAGTTTATGTTGCTCCGGGTAAACACGATGAATTTTACAATTTCGTGTCAGGTGGATTTAACGGACAAGTTTCCGTATATGGTTTACCATCTGGGCGACTACTGAAAGTCATTCCTGTATTTTCACTAAATCCTGAAAATGGATATGGTTATAGTGAAGAAACAAAGGACATGCTAAAGACCTCAGCCGGTTATGTTCCTTGGGATGATCAACACCACCTTGAATTGTCGCAGACTAATGGTGAACATGATGGACGTTGGATTTTTGCCAATGCAAATAATACTCCTCGTGTTGCACGGATTGATCTCACTACGTTTAAGACGATGGAGATTATCGAAATCCCTAATAGCGGCGGAAATCACTCCTCTCCATTCATTACTGAAAATACGGAGTACGTTGTAGCCGGAACTCGATTCTCTGTACCAATGGGTACTGAAGATGTTCCTATCAATTCATTTAAGCAAAATTTTAAAAGCACTGCATCTTTCATTAGTGTGGACAAGAATACAGGTGGAATGAAAATAGCATTTCAAATCATGTTGCCTGGTATGAACCTTGACTTGAGCCATTCCGGTAAGGGACCTTCTCACGACTGGTTTTTCTTCTCTACGTATAATACAGAGCAAGCAAACACTTTGTTAGAAGTAAATGCTTCTCAAAAAGATAAGGATTTTATTGTTGCAGTTAATTGGAAGAAGGCTGAGGAATATGCCAATTCAGGAAAAGGCAAGAAGCTACCTTCTCAATATATGCACAACGTATATAATGAGGAAACTCAGAGTACAAATTCTACGATGGAAAATGAAACAATTGTACTTGATCCGAAAGATTGCCCGGATATGGTTTACATGATTCCATGTCCAAAATCACCACATGGTTGTGACGTAGATCCTACCGGAGAATATATTGTAGGTAGTGGTAAGTTAGCCGCTCTTATTCCAGTATTCTCTTTCACAAAGTTGCAATCTGCTATTCAAGGTAAAAAGTTTGAAGGCGACTATTATGGAATTCCGGTAGTAAAGTATGAAGAAGCATTGCATGGTGAAGTGCAAAAGCCGGGTTTAGGCCCCTTGCACACAGAGTTTGATGGCAAAGGAAATGCCTATACATCATTCTTTATTTCATCTGAGGTGGTTAAGTGGAACATCAAAGATTTGAAAGTGATTGACCGTTCTCCTACGTTCTATTCTGTTGGGCATTTGATGGTTCCGGGTGGTGATACACGCAAACCTTACGGAAAATATCTGGTAGCTTATAACAAGATTACTAAAGATCGCTATTTGCCAACAGGGCCAGAATTAGCCCAATCTGCTCAACTCTATTCAATTGATGGAGACAAGATGCAGCTCTTGCTTGATTTTCCAACTTTTGGAGAACCACACTATGCACAAGCCATTCCTGCTGAAAAACTTGCACCAAAAAGTGTTAAGATATATGATATCATGAAGAATAAACATCAATATGCTTCAATGGGCGAAAAGGCTACTAAGGTTGTGCGTAATGGAAATCGGGTTGATGTTTATATGACGGCAATTCGTTCTCACCTTACACCTGATAACATTGAAGGTATTTATGTAGGCGACGAAGTCTATTTCCACGTTACAAACTTGGAACAAGACTGGGATGTACCACATGGGTTTGCTGTGAAAAATGCCGCCAATGCTGAATTATTGATTATGCCGGGCGAAACAACAACACTGAAATTTGTGCCAACCAAGCAAGGAATTTATCCTTTCTATTGTACAGACTTCTGCTCTGCACTCCATCAAGAAATGCAAGGCTATATGCGAGTTTCACCTCGTGGTAGTAATGTTCCTTTGAAGTACGGTACAAACGTTACCGACAGCGCAAAGGTTACCGCATCTAAATAATCCTTTTTTTAATAAAGGCGGTACACTTTGCAGGTGTACTGCCTTTTTTATTCCTTCATAAAAATGAAAAAGTTAACAAAAATTGGCAAAATAAGCATCCCGGTTGTCATCCTCTGTCTGGCTACTTTATGGGTGTTGCCTATGTGGCAAATTGATCTCAGAGCACCACAATATCCAGGTGGCTTGACCATGAAAATTTGGATTAATAATGTTACCGGAGATGTGGATATAATTAATGGATTGAACCACTACATTGGAATGAAAACAATTCATAAACAAGACTTTAAAGAGTTTGTCTATTTACCCATTACCATGCTCTCATTTATGGCACTTGGGGTAATTGTTTTTTTACTCGGAAAAAAAATATTTTACTATATCTGGACAGGTATCTTTGTTGTCATTGGCTTGTTTTCCTTCTATGATTTTTGGAAATGGGAATATGATTATGGACATAATTTAGACCCCAAAGCACCTATTCAAGTTCCCGGAATGGCTTACCAACCACCCTTGTTAGGTTATAAAAAAATGCTGAATTTCGAGGCTCTTTCTCAACCCGATTTGGGAGGATGGTTTTACATGGCAGCAGGAGTAATTCTTGTTGCGGTTTGTGTATTAGAGATTAAAAAGTCTAAAGCAACACGTTAATTCGTTAATGAGTATTATAAGGAGAGGAAGGAGGATTATTTCAATCTTTGAAATAATAGCATTAAACCTAAAATTTATTGTAGCATAAGCCACCAAAAAAATATTTCACCATGAAACAAGTATTTCTTTTGTCAGTCGCGTTTGTAACACTAATGATTTCATCCTGCGCTCGAAAGTTTGAACCTATTGATTATGGAAAAGATGGTTGTGCACATTGCAAAATGACAATAGTTGAAAAGCAATTTGCCGCAGAAATAGTAAATGAAAAAGGACGAGTTTTTAAGTTCGATGACATCAGTTGCATGAAAATTTTTACTGCCGAAAATCATTTAGACGATTCTAAAATACTTTTGTTTGTAGCCAACTATGCTAATCCAGAACAAGCTTTTCTTGATGTGAATACAGCATACATGCTTTTTTCAGAGAGTTTTAAAAGCCCCATGAATGGCTATATAGCAGCCTTTAAATCTACGGATGAAGCTGCTGAATTTCAAAAGAAAACAGGAGCCGTTCCTGCGGATTGGAAAAGCATAAAATGAGAAAATGAAAGGATTAAATAGAGGGCTGATTTTAATAATGATGTTTTTGTTTGTTCAACCAACTTTGGGTGCAACCATCAAAGTCTCACCCGCCATCAATGCCCTGTCTAAAGCATTAAAAGCGGCCAATAAAAACGATACCCTGCTTATTCAACCCGGTATTTATAAAGAACACGATATTCTTATTGACAAAAAGCTTACCGTGATTGGTGTACAATGGCCGATCATTGACGGCGAAAATAAATCGCAACTTATTTTTATTACCGCCGACTCTGTAACTGTGCAGGGATTGCAAGTGCAAAATACCGGACGCTCCAGTATGACAGACATGGCCGGCATAAGGGTGCAAAACGCAAACTTTGCTAATGTACAGGGCAACAAAGTGCTAAATACAACCTATGGCATCTATCTTCAAAATGCAGCTTATTGCTTGATCAAAGGGAATCTAATTCATGCCAATGCAGTTGATGAATTAAATAGTGGAAACGGTGTTCACGCATGGAAATGCCATGATTTGTTTATTGATAATAATGATATTGCAGGGCACAGAGATGGAATATATTTTGAGTTTGTAACCCAGTCACATATTCGTGGAAACAAATCCAAAAGAAACGTGCGCTATGGACTTCACTTCATGTTTTCGCACAATGACACCTACAGCAAAAACGAATTTTCAGACAATGGTTCGGGTGTTGCTGTCATGTATTCAAAAGGAGTTGTGATGACAGACAATATCTTTCGTCATAATTGGGGAGATGCAGCTTATGCCATTTTATTGAAAGAAATTGCTAATAGCCATATCGAGCATAATTTGTTTGTGAAAAATACAGTTGCTCTATACATGGAAAGCTCTACCAACATAAAGGTTGAAAAAAATCGCTTTATAGATAACGGATGGGCTATTCGTGTAACGGCCAGTTGCGACAAAAGTACTTTTCAACTAAATAATTTTATTGGCAATTCTTTTGATGTAACAACAAATGGAACCGTTATGCTAAATGTTTTTCGCCAAAACTATTGGGATAAATATGATGGGTATGATTTAGATAAAAATGGTATTGGCGATGTGCCTTATTATCCTGTAAGTCTATATTCAGTTATAACTGAAAGAATTCCTACAGCAATGATCTTGTACCGAAGTTTTTTAACCAACATCATGGATCAAGTTGAAAAAGTAATGCCCAGTGTTACACCTGACCAATTGAAAGATACAGAACCGCGCATGAAAAAATGGAATTTATGATTAGCATAGACACACTTACTAAATCATTCGGAAAATTTACGGCACTTAAAAATATCTCGCTCCAAATGCAAGCCGGGCAAGCCATTTCCTTGCTTGGTCCAAATGGATCTGGAAAGACAACGCTCATAAAATCTATTCTCGGATTGGTAATACCCGAAAAAGGAACCATTACCATCAATGGACATGTGGTAAAAACCGATTGGAATTATCGAGCTCAAATTGGGTATATGCCACAGATCGGTCGTTACCCTGAAAATATGACCATAGAGCAAGTGATTAGCATGATCAAAGAGTTGCGAAAGGACGTGAAGAGATATGATGAAGAACTGATTGAAGGATTTGGCTTAGATAGAATTAAGACAAAAACCATGCGCAATCTTTCTGGCGGTACAAGGCAAAAGGTAAGTGCCTGTTTGGCATTTTTGTTTTCTCCGGACATCTATATTTTGGATGAACCAACAGCCGGTTTAGATCCTGTATCGAGTGAGCTGTTGAAAGAAAAAATGCTGAAAGAAAGATCTGCCGGCAAGCTTATTTTAATTACGTCTCATGTGCTTAGTGATTTGGAAGGAATAGCCAGCCACATTATTTATTTACAAGATGGTGATTTGATGTTCTATAAAAGTGTGGAAGAATTACAAATCGCAACGGGCGAAGAAAAACTTAATAAGGTTGTAGCTGAAGTGATCAAAAAATCAATCCCACAAACTGCTGTTAATCCATGAAAACAATCGTAAAATACGTCTTGCTTGATTTATTCCGAAACAGAATTATCCTTGTTTATTCACTGATTCTTGCTGTACTTTCTATTAGCTTATTGGGCTTAGATAATAATCCTACAAAGGGTTTGCTAAGCTTGTTGAATGTGAGTCTTTTATTTGTTCCTATTATTACCATTTTATTTGCAACCATTTATTTTTTTAATTCAGTAGAGTTTACAGAACTCTTACTCTCGCAACCCATAAAGCGAAATACGGTTCTTTTATCTCAGTATATTGGTGTTTCCTTTTCATTAGCCACCGCGTATGGTTTAGGTGTCGGTTTGCCTTTATTATTTCTTGTTTCAGGAACAGCTTCTTTAATCCTGGTAATAACAGGAATATTGCTAACGCTTGTTTTTTGCTCATTAGCTCTATTAATTTTTGTTTCTTTTAAAGACAAGACAAAGGGTATTGGTATTGCAATTGCCGCAGCTTTATTTTTTAGTTTATTGTTTGATGGTTTGCTTCTTGCGTTCATTTATTCTTTTAGTGACTATCCGATAGATCAAGCAGTGATCGCTATTTTAGCACTTAACCCCATAGATTTAGGTAGAGTTTTAATGTTGTTGCAGTTGGATACTTCCGCATTGATGGGATATTCTGGGGCATTATTCAAAAAGTTCCTTGGATCTGCAGCAGGAAGCATTTTCTCAATAATTTGTATGTTTTTTTGGGTTTTCGTACCCTTGCTTTTATCGGTACGAATTTTTAAGAAAAAGGACTTGTAACTAATCAGTGAAATAGATGACTTTGCTCATGTTTTGCTTTGGAAGGTGAAGCGAACTTTGCCTTCTTTAACCATCCACCATTGCACATGAGCAGTTTGATTCCACATAAATTTCATATTCCTGTCTTAGGCCTATGCTTCACTATTGACACACCTGTTAAGGTAGCACGCTATGGTATTTCTTCCGTATTGTCAATCATTGATGATGATCTTTTGGAGCACATGCGAAGCTATCATGCCTTGAAAAATGGGAAAATATTTTTGCCAATTGCTGCGTCTGAACATGATGGAAGGGCAAAGCGAATTACCGCCTATCTTGATTTACTGCAGGATATAATTGACGAACAACTTATTGCCATGAAAAATGAGCCGCTTGTTAAAGGCTCAGAACTCTGGAAATATTTTGACATGCTGCCGGAAAATGCACCCATCAAATTACGCTTCCAAAGCTATGGCAACACCTCTGATGAAGCTAAGCGTAAAATTATTCTGGATGAACTAAAAGATAGCATGGTTGCCGGTTCAATTGATGTCAATATCATGGCAAAGGTTAATCGTACACGATATGATGAGCAAGGAAATAAATTACCTGACGAATTTTCGGATGCCCTGTCTTCCCTTCGTGGATTTGCGCAGAGTAAGCTCAATTCAGCAGTGGTGATTTCAGCCGGTTACAATCCTAAACTCTATGCGTATGCTGCACAGTTTTCAGATTTTTATCCAGATGAAAATGGTCAGTTGAAAAAGCGAATTATTTTAAAAGTTAGCGACTATCGTTCTGCTTTGATTCAAGGAAAAATTTTAGCACAAAAGGGACTTTGGGTTTCCGAATTTAGAATTGAGTCGGGATTAAACTGTGGTGGTCATGCTTTTGCAACAGAAGGTCTATTAATGGGACCTATTCTTCAAGAGTTTAAAGAAAAGCGAAACGTTTTGAAGCATACTTTGATGGAAATATGCTCTCAGGCTCTTTCTGGAAAAGGGTTTCATCCTTTGTCGCCTGATGCATCACAACGCATTACGGCACAAGGTGGCATAGGCAATGTTGCAGAACAAAACATGTTGCTTGACTATTTTGAATTAGATGGAACAGGATGGGGAAGCCCCTTTTTGTTAGTTCCCGAAGCTACCAATGTGGACGATGATACCTTGCAACAATTAGCTCATGCAAAAAAGTCCGACTATTATTTAAGCAACGCATCACCATTAGGTGTGCCATTTAATAATTTTAGAAAAAGTACATCGGAAGCTCAGCGTGTAAAACGAATTGATAAAAATCGCCCCGGAAGCCCTTGTTATCAAGAATACTTAGTTTCCAATACAGAATTTACCGATCAGCCTATTTGTACAGCATCTCGAAAATATCAGTTCTTGAAAATTAATGAACTGAACCAAATGGATTTGCCGGAAGACGTAAAACGCAAAAAAATTGCAGCAATCGAAGAAAAAGATTGTTTGTGCGAAGGTTTAACTGCTTCGGTTCGGCTAAAAAATGAAATGTACTTACCGCATAAAATGTCGGCGGTAGCTATTTGCCCGGGACCAAACTTAGCCTACTTTTCAGGTGTGTTTTCCTTACAAGAAATGATTGATCATATTTACGGACGGTCAAACATCAATAATCAACTGGAAAGAAAGCACATGTTTATGAATGAATTAGAACAGTACGTAAACTACTTCTTTGAACGGGTATTAGGTGCAGATGAAGTGAATGTAAAATCTGCTGAAAAGTTCAGAACACATTTAATTGATGGAATCGCTTATTACCATCGTTTGTTACCTGAATATGCAGCCTTGTTAGATGGATATGAAAACCGTTTATCAGCAGCAGAAATAGTAGATAAATCTGCTAAGAAAGAACCGGTTTGTATTTAAGCTTTGGGATCAATAGTCGTTCCGCGCATAGCTGAAAGATAATTCGTGTAACTACCATATTGCGACATCATCTGAAACCCCGCTTTGGTCAGTTCTAATTTTCCGGCATGTCCAAAACCTATGGTTGGGCTAACCCATCCACTACTGATAAGCACATCCCAAAGCCGTTCCATTTCGCTATCGGATAAATGAAGGTTAGCCTTATCGAAAATATCGGTACGTAAATCCAATGCGTTTTTGTCTGCATTTTCAAATAAAACGCGTAATGTAGCATCCATCACATTTCGGTCAAATGTTGGCTGATCCATAGATTGAGCTTGCTTTTGTTGTTGTTGGGCTTCAGGTTGTTTGGTTGTATTATGTTGTGTAATTCTTGCCTTTTTTTTCATGGTATAATCTTGAGCGTTGATGTTTCTTTAACCAAATTAAGCAATGTTCATGTACAAGATTACACATTTTTCATCAACGAATAGGGGCTTGATTGCTTTAATCCAAATTTTCATTTCAAAGAATGAGCGGTTGTTTTCCTTCTGTGTTTAAATGAGCGGATAGGCTTATGCTTTACGCTGTTTATTTAAACTGTCAACTTTATTTATCTTGTTTTCCAAATTGTTTACTATGCGCATGGTTAGAGCATTGTTTGCCTTGATACTTACTGTTGTGCTTACCGTGGCGCTTGATCATCCCTTTGCCGGATTGCCGGCTTTAGGAAGGCTTTTAGACCCCATGAATGGCTGGGCTGCAAACGCTGAAAAGATAGCCGATTGGCGTGATTGGGATTTTTCCTTGAAAGGAATGAAGCAACCGGCATCAGTGTGGATGGAAGACCGCTTAGTGCCACACCTGAAAGCTGAAAATAATGATGACCTCTATTTTATGCAAGGTTATTTACACGCTTTCTATCGCTTGTGGCAAATGGATTTTCAAACCCGTGCAGCCGGTGGACGATTAAGTGAAATTATTGGTGAAAAATGGGTAACAGACTTAAAAACAGGAAAACAAAAAAATGCACTATTGGAATTTGATAGACTACAACGAAGAAAAGGGATGGTTTTTGCTGCCGAAAATTCGTTGAAAGCAATTGAGGCTGATCCACGAACAAAGGCTATGTTAGATGCCTATACTGCCGGTGTTAATTGTAGAATTCAGTCACTTCATTATGCTGATTATCCAATTGAATATAAACTGATGGGCTTTGAGCCGGAATTGTGGACTAACTTAAAATGTGTGTTGCTACTCAAATATATGGCTGATGACCTGACAGGATATACAGAAGATATTGAACTAACAGCTTTGCGTGATAAACTTTCTCCGGAAGAATTTCAACTTCTTTATCCACAAAAAATAAAGGGCAGTAGTCCGGTAATTCCGATAGGAACAAAGTTTGCAAAGCCCTCATTGTCTATTCCATCTATTCCAAAAGACAGCGTGTGGACACATATTTCCAACGTTTCTCTTGCTGCAATTAATCATGAGGATCAAACCGGTATTGGTTCAAACAATTGGGCAATCTCGGGTTTGCATACCGCTCATGGTAAAAGCATTTTATGCAATGATCCTCATTTAGGATTAAATCTGCCTTCGCTTTGGTTTGAAATGCAATTGCAGTCACCGGATGTAAACGTTTATGGCGTTTCCCTGCCTGGCGCACCCGGAATTGTGATTGGATTTAATGACAGTATTGCTTGGGGTTTCACCAACAATTATCGCGATGTGAAAGACTTTTATGAAATTGAACGAGTGGGTAATTCAAGCTATCTTTTTGATGGTCTTGAAAAGAAAATGTTGAAAAGAATTGAAACCATAAAAATAAAGGGTAAACCAGATTTTATAGACACGGTAAACTATACACTGCATGGACCAATTATGTATGAGCCGGATTTCCCTGATCCATTAAACTCGGGGAAATTTCTTGCCATGCAATGGATGGCTCATCGTCCTACCAACGAGCTTTTAGCCCTATTTCAGCTTAATAGAGCCAATAATTATGAATCCTTTACCAAGGCTATTTTTCACTTTGAATGCCCTGCCCAAAACATGGTGTTTGCAGATCGGCTTGGAAATATTGCTATGTGGGGACAAGGTCAATTTATCAACAAATGGCATGACCAAGGAAGGTATATCATGAAGGGTAATACCAGTTCTACATTATGGGGCAATTTAATTCCAATGGAGGAGAACCCACATGTACTAAACCCACCACAAGGTTATGTTGCATCTGCCAATCAAATCGTTACGGATAGTACCTATCCTTATTGGTATAATGGCTATTTCTATGATTTTCGTGCATGGCGAATCAATGAATTGTTACAAGATAAAAACAGACGATGGACAATTGAAGACAATATGCTTGTGCAGAATGATGTACTTTCCATATTAGCTCGTAGAGCAGCCTCTAAAATGGCTCCCGAAACGCTGAAAGATTGGAATGATAAGCTGGATCCACAAAGTGTGAATGCAACAGTTTTTCAGATTCTTTGGGCTGCATTTTATGAAAAATTATGGAACAATCGTTTTGGTCATTCATTGTCTCCATCTACTGAGCGCACCTTAGAACTATTGAATGATAGTACTTCTCGCTACCGTCTTCTAATTGATAGCGCAATTGTTTATGCTGTCAAGATAGCAAAAGATAGTATTGAAAAGCTTTCAAACTCAGGCGTAGCTTGGTATCAAGTGAAAGGAACTCAACTGACTCACTTAGCTCGGTTAGATGCGTTTAGCTATAAGAACCTTGAAATTGGAGGATGGGGAAATACCCTGAATGCAGCCAAAAAAATACATGGTCCATCTTGGCGAATGGTTGTAGAAATGGGAAAGGATTCTATAAAAGCATTCGGTGTTTATCCCGGTGGACAATCGGGAAACCCGGGTAGCCAATTTTATGGAACATTTGTCAATCATTGGGTTGAAGGGAAATATTTTCGTATTGCATTTTACCCCAAGCAAGCAACACCAAACGATAAAACATTTGTTTGTAAATGGAATATAAAACCTCAATAAACCTTAGACCTAAGTTGTAGTTGAAAATTTTAAACAATTTGTATGCGAATATTTTTTGCCGTCTTTTTAATTGCTGTTTTTTCTTGCGGATCAACCTATATTTTTCCTTGGTGGAGTTTGGTTATCGTTTGTAGTATAGTTTCCATTATTCTGCGCCTAAGTACCGGAAAAGCGTTCTGGGTAGGTTTCCTAGGTGTTTTTATTTTTTGGCTTACAATGGCATTTTTTCGAGATCAGGCAAACGATCATATACTTTCTAACAGAATGGCACAGCTATTTCACCTGCCATTTTCCGCAATTTTCTTAGTTGTTTCAGCTATGGTAGGAGGTCTTATTGGCGGCATATCGGCATGGGCAGGTGCCGAATTACGATTGTTGCTGACAAGATAGTTTTATGCTTTGTAAATTTGCTGATGTCCATTTTATATTAATGAACCCAACTTCATGCCTGTAAAAGTCCAACGATTTATAGCCATTTTATCCGTGGTTTTGTTTATTGGGAAAATGGTGGCCTGGTATCTTACACATTCAGTAGCCATACTAACAGATGCTTTAGAAAGCACCGTAAATGTTGTAACCGGTTTTATTGGTGTTTATAGCGTTTCATTGGCTTCTAAGCCTCGCGATCACAATCATCCTTATGGACATGGGAAAGTCGAGTTTATTTCTGCAGCTATTGAAGGCTCTTTAATTTTTATTGCAGGATTATTCATCGTTTATGAAGCAGTTCATCAATTGCTGGAACCACGTCCCCTACATTCATTAGATATAGGCATTGTCATTACAGCGATTGCCGGTTTAATTAATTTTTTTGCTGGAAATTATGCCATACAAAAAGGCAAACAGTTCAAGTCGGCAACTATTGAGGCTTCCGGAAGACATACTCGAGTGGATGCTTATTCTACTTTTGCCATTTTAGTAGGTTTAGCTCTATTAAAAATCACCAATTGGGTTTGGTTAGATAGTGTTGTTGCTTTAATCTTCGCCTTCATTATTTTAATTACTGGATATGGGATTCTTCGTAAATCGGTACGTGGAATCATGGATGAAGCTGATGAGCGATTGCTGGATGAAGTCATTGCTTGTATTCAAAAACATAGAAAACCGCAGTGGATAGATATGCACAACATGCGCGTTATTCAATATGGAGATGTAATGCACATTGATGCACACATGACGCTGCCTTGGTATTTTCAAGTAGCACAAGCAGAAATTGAAATTCATGCTTTAGAAGATCTTATCGGAAAGCATTTTGGAAATAAGATTGAAATATTTATTCATGTTGATGCTTGTGCCCCTTATTCCTGTAAACTCTGTGCATTATTAGATTGCCCCGTTCGTCAATCTCCGTTTGTGAAGCAGCTTTTGTGGAACTCAGAAAACGTATGGATAGATTGTAAACATGGCAAAGACACAGCCGATCAAAGTGCTAAACCTTTGTCTGGTGCTTGCTCATAGCCCATATCTATCAGCCAATGCTTGCTATCTGCTGCTTGAGTTGCCAGCTCATCACAACGATTATTGAAACGATTGTTGGCATGTCCTTTAACCCAAACAAATTTGATTCGATGCTTTTTTGAAACGGTTAAAAATTGTTGCCATAAATCAATATTTTTCTTGCCTTTAAAGCCTGTTTTAACCCAATTTTTCAGCCAACCTTTTTCTATTGCATTAACCACATATTGGCTATCTGTATAGATTACGACATCCAGCCCATCTCGTTTTAGGCTTTGCAAGGCAACAATTACGGCAAGTAATTCCATCCTATTGTTTGTGGTTAGCCTATATCCTTGAGAAAGTTCTTTATATGCCGTTCCCCATTGCAAGATTATGCCATAACCGCCGGGTCCGGGATTGCCTCTGGCTGAACCATCTGTATAAATAACAAGTTGTGGAGTAGATGTCATATTGGGTAAAGAAGCCGTCAAAGGTAATAGGAGCGTTTGAATGACCACCAATCAATTCAGTTTTGGCTGGATGAAAATCAAGTTTGAAAGTGGAAAAGGTTGAAAGTTTGATTTTTTGAAAGATTACTACAATACTTGTTTTTAAAAATTCATTTTATTAGCCTACTTTTGCACTCCAATTTTTAAGAAGCAAAAATAATAAACTATAACAATGGCAGACTTACGCTTACAGCGAAACTTTGGTATTGCAGCACACATTGATGCCGGTAAGACCACAACTACAGAGCGAATTCTTCGGTACACAGGTATGATTCACAGAACGGGTGAGGTGCATGAAGGTGCAGCTACTACCGACTGGATGGAGCAAGAGAAAGAAAGAGGAATTACAATCACTTCCGCAGCGGTAAGTTGCAAATGGAAATTTCCAACAGACAAAGGTAAAGCAACACCTGAATCAAAGGAATTTTCCTTCAACATAATTGATACGCCCGGTCACGTGGATTTCACCGTAGAGGTAGAGCGATCCATGCGTGTTTTGGATGGTTTGATAGCCTTATTTTCTGCTGTAGATGGTGTAGAACCTCAAAGCGAAACAGTTTGGCGTCAAGCAAATCGCTATCGCGTTCCTCGTATTGGCTTTGTAAATAAAATGGATCGTATTGGTGCAGATTTCCTCAATGTCGTAAAGCAAGTGAAGGAAATGTTAGGCGCAAACGCTGTCCCCTTACAATTGCCAATTGGTGCAGAAGATAACTTCAAAGGCGTTGTTGACCTGATTAAAATGAAGGGTATTGTTTGGCACGTAGAAACTGAAGGGATGACCTTTGATGAAATTGACGTACCCGCTGATATGGTGGAAGAAGCTCAAGAATGGAGAGGTAAGTTAGTTGAAGCAGTAGCTGAATATGATGATACCTTAATGGAAAAGTTCTTCGAAGACCCTAATTCAATTTCTGAAACCGAATTACATACGGCTATTCGCAAAGCTTGTATTGATTTGAGCATTGTGCCTATGATGTGTGGTTCTTCTTTTAAAAATAAAGGTGTACAAACTGCGCTGGATGCCGTTTGTCGTTATTTACCTTCTCCGGTAGATATTGATGCAATTGAAGGTACAGATCCAGATGATACTGAGAAAACCTTGACTCGTAAGCCGGATGCAAAAGAACCATTTGCAGCCTTAGCTTTTAAAATTATGACCGATCCGTTTGTAGGACGTTTGGCGTTCTTCCGGGTTTATTCCGGTCATCTGGATGCAGGATCTTATGTATTGAATGTGCGTTCAGGTAAAAACGAACGTATTTCCCGTATCATGAAAATGTTTGCCAATAAACAAAATCCGATAGACTTTATTGAAGCAGGTGATATTGGGGCGGCAGTTGGTTTTAAAGATATCAAAACAGGAGACACACTTTGCGATGAAAAACATCCTATTGTGTTGGAAAACATGTTTATCCCTGAGCCTGTTATTGCAATTGCTATCGAACCAAAAACACAGGCTGACGTGGATAAAATGGGTATGGCAATTGCCAAACTCGTTGAAGAAGATCCGACACTTCGTGTTAATACGGATGAAGATACTGGACAAACAATCCTTCGTGGAATGGGCGAACTTCACCTTGAAATTATCCTGGATCGTTTGAAGCGTGAATTTAAAGTGGAAGTAAACCAAGGTGCTCCTCAGGTTGCTTACAAAGAGGCATTCACATTGAAAATTGATCACCGTGAAGTATATAAAAAGCAAACCGGTGGACGTGGTAAATTTGCCGATGTGCAATTTGAAATCGGACCGGCTGACGAAGAGTTCCTGAAAGAAGGAAAAGGAAATTTCCAATTCATCAACGACATTTTTGGTGGATCTATTCCGCGTGAATTTATTCCAGCTATCCAAAAAGGTTTCGAAGCCTCTATGACTACAGGTCCTTTGGCAGGATTCCCAATTGAAAGTATGCGCGTTCGTATTTTTGATGGATCTTTCCACAATGTGGACTCCGACTCAATGTCTTTTGAACTTTGCGCTAAATCCGGTTTCCGTGAAGCAGGTAGAAAAGCAAAACCCATCATTCTTGAACCAATCATGAAGGTGGAAGTGATTACACCAGAACAATACATGGGTGATGTAACGGGCGACCTAAACCGCCGCCGTGCCATGTTGGAAGGTATGGATACACGCGCCGGTGCTCAAGTTATCAAAGCTAAAGTACCACTGAGCGAAATGTTTGGTTATGTAACGCAGCTCCGTTCTTTGTCATCAGGTCGTGCCTCTTCAACTATGGAATTTAGCCATTATGCACCGGCTCCGCGTGCTATTGAAGAAGAAGTTGTAGCTAAAACAAAAGGTAAAGTGAACGCTTAATTTCATTCGATTTATTCTTTTTATCAATTTTTAAATGACGCTTCACTCTTTGGTGGAGCGTCTTTTTTATTGAAAAAATAATGGGTGAGATAAAATATCTCTTGAAAATGAAGCAGCACCTTGCTCGCATCAAAATGGAAAAATAAACATCAGCAAACAGGGGATTTTTATCTTGTTTAAAATCTTACTTTGCCATCCGCTATCTGCATCGTAATTTTGTATGGATAAGTATGTTAAATGACTACAATTGAAATCCCAATCACCTTAACCGATAGTGCCATTACCGAAGTTAAAAGACTGATGACTGCATCAGATTTTGATCATAGTCAGTTTTTGCGTGTCGGTGTAAAGGGCGGTGGATGCTCAGGACTTAGCTATTTGTTAGGCTTTGACAAAAAGGAGGAAGATGATCAACTTTATACTATTGCAGATATCCCAGTGTTAGTGAAAAAATCTCACGAGATCTATCTGTATGGAATGCAAGTTGACTTTGAACACGGCTTGAATGCACGTGGTTTTACTTTTAAAAACCCTAATGCCAGCAGCACTTGCGGATGCGGTACCAGTTTCGCCGTTTAATAATGAAAAAGATATTGTTGCTTTCCTTTTTATTCTTTTCAATTGCTGCTTCCGCTCAAAAAAGACGTGAAGATGCACCTATAACGCCAGAGCCTACAACACTTAATAAAGTAGATAGCAAAGGGAAACGACATGGTTTATGGCTTTCAACCACAGCAGCTCACATGGGTGAAATCGGGTTTAGTGAGTTTGGAAACTATGACCATGGCAATAAAATAGGTCAATGGTATAAAATAGACGAAGGAGGCGAATTGATGGCTATAGAAGCCTTTAGAAATAATGTGCGAGATGGTGAAGTACGCTATTATGAGCAAGGAAAACTTTATTGTGTTGGACATTATAGAGGACTAAATCCCCGTCAACAGTTTGACACCATAGTTGTGATGGATCCAATTACACAAGAAGAACGCTATCGTATCATTCCTACTGAACAAGGCTCTTTAAGACACGGACTGTGGCGATATTATGATCCAAACTTGGGGTTTCTTACAAAAGAAGAAGAATATCAAGTGGACGAATTGGTGTACAAAAAAGAATTTATAGTTTCATCATCACGGGATAGTCTAAATTATCAAAAACATGAAGAGCAATTACCGCATGTAAAGCGAAAACTCCAATCAGCACCACGTTCTGGGCGGATTTCATACTCTATTGAATGATAGAAACTCTCCCTATTCTTTCTTTTTTTTAGAAATTGAAAATCATTTTTGTACTTACTTTTTTTAGTTTCTATAAAACTTCCAAAAACTTTTATACCTTTCAAGACAAATTTTTCAGTTCAGTTTTTATGAAAAAATTTTTATTCGCAGCCATGTTGCCCATCTTATTTTTTAGTTGTGCAAAAGAAGAAGTTACGAATCCATTATTTAGAACACCAACTTGTGCAGACACAACCGATGATGGCGTTTTTGAAGCATTTACGTTGCCCGAAAAAGCACAGCTACTTCGTTATTTCAAAATAATTCCCGACTCTCAGATTAGCTTTGTAATGCGATATCAAAATATAAGCGGTCGAATACTTTACAACCGAATTAGCGATTACAATCCATATATACGCTTTCGCACCAACCTACCGGTTAAATTGTTTGCTTGGATGCCCTTCTCTCAGAATAACGAGAAGTATTATTCTTGGGTTGTTAATGCCCCCGACACTTCCATGGATTATACCGTAAACATTTACCAACTTCGTGATCAATATCCGCAATTGCTGAATGGTTGTTATCGGATTTACTATGCTGTTTCATCATCAGATACTGGTATCGTTTACACAAAAGGGCATTATGATTTTGAAGTGCGGAATTAGAGTACATAAGCTTTAGTAGCAGCTTAATTATTATTATTGAGTTCTGAATACCAACCAAACTTTTCATGGAAAAACAGTCCATGTTTCAAAACCGACTTTTAAAGGTTTGGAAGCATATCAGTAAATGGGCTCGCAAACAAGACATTGCTTGTTTCCGATTTTATGACCATGACTTACCCGAGTTCCCTTTTGCTATTGAATGGTATGAAGGAGTTGTTCATGCAGCAGAATACAAAAGAAAACATGGTATGGAAGAAGATGAACATGCCGATTGGTTAGCACAATGCAAATCCACCATTGCCTTAGTTTTAGAAATTGCTCCCGAACAAATTTTCATGAAGCAAAGACAGCGTAAAGCCGGACGACAGGGGCAATATGAAAAATTTGGTGAAGAAAAGCAGGAACGTATTGTACATGAAGGTGGTTTAAGTTTTATCATCAACCTCACGGATTACTTAGATACTGGATTGTTTCTGGATCATCGCTTAACCCGAAGCATGGTTCGTGAACATGCTATGAAAAAGAGAGTACTAAATTTATTTTGTTATACCGGCTCATTTAGCGTTTATGCTGCTCATGGTCAGGCAAAATCAATAACATCCGTAGATCTTTCTAAAACCTACATCAATTGGGCTAAACGCAATATGCAATACAACAAACTTTACAACGAAAATAAGCACGAGTTTGTTCATGCAGATGTAATGGAAGTCATCAATGAGTTGCCGGCAAATAGCTACGACCTAATAGTCTGCGATCCGCCTACTTTTTCCAACAGTAAGCGTATGGATGAAACTTTTGATGTTCAACGTGACCATGTATCTCTTTTACGTAAATTATTAAGAGCATGTTCAGATGATGGCACCATCTATTTCAGTAATAATTACAAGGGATTTCAGCTTGAGAGAGAGTCTTTACCGGCTTCGCAAATCAAAGACATTACTCGTGCTACAACTCCATTGGATTTTCAAGGAAAGCTTTATCGTTCTTGCTTTTTGATAGAGAAGTAGTGAACCTAATAAACAATGCCGTGTCGAATGGCATAGATCACTAATCCGGCAGTATTTCGCACTCCAAACTTCTCAATTAAGGCAGATCGTATGCCTTCTACTGTTCGAGTGCTGAGAAAAATTTCTTTGCCAATTTCAGCAGTTGTATATTCCTTGCAAATCAGCTCTAATACTTGTATTTCTCTTTCAGTAAGTTGAATGTTTATAGGCAAAGGCTTACTACGCTTTATGGCTACGTTTCGTAATAAAGAGCCACTCACCCTATTGTTGAAATAAATTCCATGAGTGCAAACGGCATAGATGGCATCTTTTATCTCTTCCGGTTCTGCATTTTTAGAAAGAAATCCATTAGCTCCTGCTTCCATGAAGTGCATCACAAAACGTTCATCTTCAAACATAGAAATGATGATGATTTTCACTTCAGCATCTTCGGCTCTCAACTGTTTGATGGTTTCAGCTCCATCCATTTCGGGCATTTGAATGTCAAGTAAAATAACATCAGGTTTGCATTGTTTCCATTGTTTCAATAATTCTAAACCATTAGAAGCTTCTCCTACCAATTCAAGGTTTGAATCATCTAATAGTGCCAGTTTAAGCCCTTGGCGAAAGATTTTGTGATCGTCACAAATTAGATATTTGATAGTGTTCATGCTTTTCCTGCTTTATAGGCATCGCTATATGAATTTTATAGAGGTTGTCTTTACGTTTTTCAAAGTTTATGGTTCCTTGTATAACTTGAAGGCGGTTTACGATGTTTTTTAATCCAATTGCTCCTCTTTTGTGGATTAGTTCTTGATAGGTTTCATTTGTCAAACCATATCCATTGTGCGTAACATCCAATGCCAATACTTGTTTGTGATTTAAGGATTCGAGTAAAATATATGTTGCGTGTGAGTGTTTGATTATATTATTAATCAGCTCCTGCAAAATCCGATAAATGGATAATGCTTCATTTTGTTCTAAAATGGGTAAAAATTCTATGGTGCAGTCCATCTTAATTTGCCCACTTTTGGTGAGGGTTTCAGCCATTGAGCAAAGTGAGTTCTCTAAGCCTAAATGCTGTAGGACTGTAGGTTGCAAACGATGAGAAATGGCTCGAATTTTTTTGATGCTGTCATCTAATAAATCTCTCGATTGATTGATGGTTTCTACATCACCTGTTTTTGCGGCACTATGTAAGAATAATCGAATTGAGGAGAGGGTAGCACCTACATCATCGTGCAACTCACCGGCTATACGCATTCTTTCATTTTCTTCTGCTGCAATAGCAGCTTGTAAAAGCTCTTTTTGTTTTTGTTCATTGAAATGCTTTAACTCCAATTGATGAAACAACATTCGACGCTGGTAAAAGACAATAAACAAGATGATGCCTAATACTAACGCCAACATGCCACCAATGGCAAATATGATCTCATTAATGAGGTTCATGACTGCTTTTTGTAAATCGCCAAATGGAGAAGGTAAGTAAAATATTTTTAAGAAGATTCAAAATAGTAAAAACGTATGTCCATAATTTAGCTAACATGGACATTGAATGATTTTTTATATAGTCAAAAAATAGAAAAATTAAAAAACTACCAGCAGCATACATGGCAACGGCTGTGCAAAACCAAAAAAACCAATCTCTATCAAGAAAAATAGCCTTCGGTTCTTTTATTATAAAATAATAGCCTAAAAGTGTAAAGATAATATAGGTAAACGAAAATACACTGCCGGGGGTCATTGTATATTTAGCACCATTTTGTATAGCTAAATAACTATAAATCAAAATAGGGGTTATGATTAAAGCTGCTAACCATGATTTAGGTAATTTGAATTTATAGTTGAAAATAAGAGTCAGTAAAATAAATTCAAGAGGCATATATAAAATAGCCAACAGTTGGAAGTTGCCATGTAAAATATATCTAACCATTGAGATGGAAAGATCGGCCACTAAATCAGCCAAACAATAGAACCAAAGAAAGCTTTTCCACTTTCGAATTCCTACTAATAAGACCAATAAAGGTGATAAGATAGAGATATATTGCAGTACAGTTGCAAACATTATGGAGCTGCATGAGTTAAATCAAAATACTGTTCAGTACCGCCTATCATTACTTTCATGGAAACCATTTCCTTTCGGGTACCACCGACATCAGGCAAGCTCATACCATTGCAAAAAGAAAATGAAGTGGGGTGCATAGCTAATATGCTTCTCATCAATAAAACTGAATAATAATTCCCGCCGGATTCTGTATTAGGTACAATATCAATAGTGCAATTATAGGTTCCGGTACCGATCCCTGAGAAGGTTAATTTCCATTTTTGTGTTGCACAATCTGAACTGTTTAATAGGTTTTCTAAATCTGAAATAGGAAATTCTACAAATTCACTTTCGTGTCCGGCAACTATATAATCAAATATATCTTTGCTAATGCCGTGGCATTTCATAACGGCTGTGGCACATTCAGGCTTACTACAATAATCCGTGTTACAGTCAGCCGGAAGTTTGCAATCAGCATCTTTAGCACTTATCCAAGCGGCAACAGTTTTAGGATCTACAACAGCAGCACGTAAAAGTGCCTTTTTATGAACAGATGAATCCGTACGTGTTTTCGTAAGGCTGTGTATGCCTTTGTCAGCCGGGGGAGCAGCAACTACTTCTTGTGTGTTTGTTTCTTCTTTTGCTTTTTGGGTTTCATCACCGCCACAACTGATTAGTGTAAGTGATGAAAAGAGGAGTAGTGCTAAAAGTGGGGTTACTATTCGTTTCATAAAAACTAAATTTTGCTCAATATAGGGAATGAATCATAGTAAATTATGGGGTGTTTTAACCATTGAAAGCAAGAAATTAAATGAATAAGTTCTTCAAATCTTTTTCAGGCAAGCTTTTGCTAAATATTCATAAAGTTATTAAAAAAGCATTATTGCGTATTTCTTCGCAGAAAAAACGTATTTCTACGTTTGATAATGATGAAAAAAAAGGGTGATTTTACGGTAGTATTGATAAGTTATTCTGTATAATCTTACACCGAAAGCAAAATGTTTAAGATTTAAAAGTGCACATTTCTTTTCACTACCGTCCGATAAAACCGATAGTTAATACAAAAAGATGTTTAACTACCTGAATATCAGGTGGTAGATTTTTGTTGAGAGTGGTTTTTAAAAAGTAAGCCCTCTATCCAGAGGGACAAAAAA
>JAFDXO010000166.1 GCA_018267925.1 Bacteroidota bacterium
AGGACCCGAAATTTCCGATTAGTCCTTCCTTCCACATTTCAAAAAGTGTCTTTGTGTTGTCGTTCATCGTTATGATATTTAAAGGTGAAAAAATGAAATTATTTGCTGCGTAAATGGCGGTAAATTAAAGCCCTGCGCATATCTGCAATGAGTGCAGCTCTTTCTAAATATTGCTTTTGTAAACGCTCGTAATTCCTTGCCTTTACTGCATCATTCGCAAAATCTTTGTAAGTGGGGCGAAGCCTTTCCGCTGTTTCCCACACCAATTTTTTAAAATCTCCTATGCGGATAAATTCAATAACTGAACCGACCAACAAAGGGTGAAAGCCTTTTGTAAACCAAAGACCATAAATAACAGACTTGTAAAAGTCAAATTCTTCTTGATTTCTGCATAAGATAGCGAAGTAATTCGGGCAAGGCTTTTCAAGCGGTTTGCCGCTGTTTAAGCCTTTGCAAAGTGCAAACAAAGTGAATGCTGGATAAGAATTTTTAGGACTGTACTGCTGAATTTTTGGGGCAACCATTGTAATTATTTTTAGAGGTTACTTCCCTGCTCTCGTGAAAAACCATTTTTCAAAAGAAAAAAGGGAAAAAAAGAAAGCATTTCAGAAAGGCGGCGGGGAAAAAAGCCAAAAGGAAACGGAATAAGTGCCGAAGGCTGGCAAGGCACAAAAAATAATATCGGCGAAGCCGACCTAACTGCCTTGCCATTATGCCGTAGTCTTTTGGCTTTTTTGTTGTGCGGTGGGCTTGTGGCCGCCGCCTATTTTTGCGACCTTTTTTTTCCGTATTTTATTTTGATTGAAAAATCAATTCTTTATTATGCGAAGCATCAATTGATTGTTGGATTTGTATTTAATTTCTTCTATGTAATCCATTCTGCAATAAGCGAAGCGCAAACGGAATATTGTATTTGTATTCAGGCAGGGTAAACAAATCGCAGAAAATAAAAAGCATACAAACAGTTTGCAGCGTGGGCATCTTGTGAGGCACGAACAAGTGCAAGTGTGGTGAATGAAAAAGGCAAACGGAATGATTGGGTATGGAATGAAGCTGCACTGGGGCTTTTTATGTGTTGGCGCAAATGGTAAATTTTGAAAACCCACTTTGCACTGTGTGTTGGCTAAAAGCCCGTGCAGCGTAATGGAATTGTACAGCTCTGTTTTGCCGATTGAATGAACCACTTTTGCAGTGCGGCGCTCAAAGGCTGGTGCAGGTTAAGCGCAGCAGAATGTAGTGTAGGAAAGTGAAGTGAGGACGAGGAACGAGGACGGAACGGAACGCCCTAACGGAATGAAGCAAGCTGCCTGCATCCTGCCGTAGCGCATTGCCATTAAACATTAATGCTTTTTATTTTTCTGCACCGCTGAAAATGGGTGGGTGGGGTGCGAGGGTGAAGCGTGGGAAAAAAACACGGCTTCCGAACCCTGAAAATATCAGCAAAGCCAATTGTGTGAAGGGATATTTTTCAGGGTGAGGCTATGGCATTGGATACTTAACATAATGTTCTTATAGGACATTTTTTGTGTTGGCATAGTCGCCTATGAGCGTGGGAAAATGTACTATAAGGCAACATTATGTTTAAGTAGCTTCCGCCGTTTTACATACTGGCATAAGCGAAGTGGTGGTGGTGGTTGGAACGAAGCGGCTCTTTGCTGCTATGCTTGTGCGGTAGCTTAGCTCTTTGCCGACGCCAATTTTGTTGATATTTTTTGTGTCGGCGATTCACTTCGTGAATTGGCAAGGCAATGTGCTAAAAGCGTAGGCTGGGCATAGCTTGCAAAGAGTATGACAGTTGTAAACGGCGGCAATGCCATAGAAGGCAGGCATCGCCTGGCTAAAGCCGTGTTTTTTGTGCGTGGGCTGTATTTATCGGCTTAGGGATAGCAGCGGAAAGCCCGCTGAAGGTTTGTGCGTTTGCCTTGTGGCGGACTTGTAGCGGATAGCCCGACACGCCAAAGGCGGGCAAGCCCATAACAAAAAAACCGCATTTCTGCGGCTTTTATATTTTTTTTAAAACTTCATCTTCTGTATTCGTACAGCATTGAGGATTGCCAATAAAGCTACGCCTACATCTGCAAATACGGCTTCCCACATTGTGGCTAAACCACCTGCGCCTAATACAAGCACCACGGCTTTTACTACAAATGCAAGGGTTATGTTTTGCCAAACAATTTTCCTGGTTTGCTTTCCGATATTGATTGCCATTGGAATTTTACTTGGCATATCATCTTGTATTACCACATCGGCGGTTTCTATGGTGGCATCGCTGCCTAAACCACCCATTGCAATGCCTACATCGCTTAGGGCTACTACTGGCGCATCGTTCACGCCATCGCCTACGAATGCGACGGTCTCGTTTTTGGCTTTTATTTCCTTTACTTTATTCACTTTGTCTTCGGGCAATAAATCGCCAAAGGCACTTTGAATACCCAACTTGCTGGCTACATCATTTACTACAGTTGATTTATCGCCGCTTAACATTGTTGTATTTACACCCAATGTTTTTAGTTTATCAATTGTAGTTTGTGCATCTGCTTTTATGCTGTCTGCAATGGTGAGATAACCTGCAAATTTCCTATCATACGCTATGGCAATGAGTGTATAAACAATAGTGGAAGGGTCAATATCGTATTGGATATTTTCCTTGTCTAATAATTTGAAATTGCCTACCAATAATTCTTTGCCATTGATAGTAGCTTTAAGACCGTGCCCTGCAATTTCTTCTACATTTTCTAA
>JAFDXO010000167.1 GCA_018267925.1 Bacteroidota bacterium
TGTTTTGTTTGACGATGCAAAGATTAGACGGCGGTTAAAATGCTGCAACCTTTAGACCCCTGCTTAACCACAGATTTACAAGCGGTTAACAAGCCGTTTACAATTTTCAATTCCCTTTTTGGGCAGTAAAAAAGCCGCTCCATATTGCTGGGAGCGGCTTTTGGTTAGATTTTATGAGAAGTAACTCAAGTGCTGTAATATATCTTCTTGTTGAATTATTAAGATGATATTTTTTACAGAGCGGTAAACCTTTCTTAGAAGCTATTTGCTTGCTTTATCTTATTTAATGATAGAATGTAAGACTGTTTCGTCCACTTTTACCGGATATTTCTTTCTTAAATCATTATTCCATTTTTTCTCTAAGAAGTCTTGATATTCTGCTACTACATACCCACGTGCATCATCAATAGATTTTTGAGAATTAGTGTTGTAAATGATATTGGGCTTTACTACAGAATAAGTGCCATCATCATTCTTAAAAGGATCAGATAATTTCCCTTTTACAAGTTTATTTTTGTCTAAGTTCGGTAATTTGGAAAACTCAAATCGTCCTTGCTGAACGTTAACCATTTCACCCTCTTTGTTCATTTCAGAAAGGAGTTTATCATCAGAAACAGGTTTGGCAACACGTAATAAGCTCATACCTTTATTTAGTGTAGCCTCATCTTTAAAACGATAAAGCACACCTGTAAATCCCGGTTCCCATTGGTATTTGGTTTTGTTCGCTTCATAGAATTTTGCCAGCCCTACGCTGTCTCTGCTGGCTTTACCCCATACGTTTTGATCCATCAGTTCAAAAAGTAGGATGCCATCACGATACTCGTGCATTAGACTTCTAAAATCTTCATTTTCAGCTTCTAATTTGTGTTCTTGAAAATCATTCAAAACTCTATCCGAATAAAGTTTGTAAAGGTCTTTTACTATGACCTCACGGGGTCCGATAAGTTTTCCACGGGTTAAGTTTTCTGAGAAGGTGAGAAAATCACGTTGAGTATAAGTTGTTCCACCTAACTTAAACATGGGCTTATTTAGGTCATTAAAGTCAGAAGCTTGAAATTCATTGGCATATTTTCCGGTGTCAGGAATCTTGCTCAAGCGTTTGGCAACTTCATCAATATTTGCAGGATATTCTTGAAAACCATTGCTCTGTTTTACTTTCATCACATACAGTTCACGTGCCATTTGTGATCTGCTATCGTTGTCCACTTGTTTTTTGATTTGAGCAACAAGGCTGTCATAAGGCTTTATGGGATATTTTTTTATTAGTTTAATAATGTGGTAGCCATATTCAGTAAGTACCGGAGCCGAAATATCACCGGGAGATTTTAGAGAAAAGGCTGCATCTTCAAAGGCGGGGATCATGCGTCCAACACCGAATTGCGGTAATACGCCGTTATTTTCAATTGAAAATTTATCTTCAGAATATTTTTTTACCAGATCAGTAAATGAAGCTCCTTTTTTGAGCATGACCTCAACGGAGTCTGCTGTTTTTTTGGCTGCTTCAATTCCGGCTTCTCCTTTTGATTTGGATGTAGCAATAAGGATTTGAGCTACTTCAATTTCTCCACGAGATGGGCGTGTATCAATCACTTTGATAATGTGGTAGCCTAATTGTGTACGGAATGGTTGGGATACTTTTCCTTTTGGTGTATTGTAAACTGCGTTTTCAAACGGGTAGAGTGTTTGCAAAGATGTCATGTAGCCAATATTTCCACCACGTTCTTTAGATCCACGATCATCAGAATATTTTTCTGCTAATTTTCCAAAGTCTGCTTTCTTTTTTGTGATGGCATTGAAGATACTGTCAATGCGATTGTAAGCTACTAAACTATCTTGAGGGGATAGTGCGGGCGATGCCATAATGAGGATATGAGCTACCTGACGCTCTTCTTTCATTCGGTCGTAGGCTTCGTGGTATAACCTTTGGTTTGCCACTTCGTCGGTTAAATAATTTTTAGCTAATTGCTTTCTATAAGTGTCTAATTCGCGCTGTATGCCGGAAAGCGTGTCAAGATGCTGATTGTCTGCTTCTTGTACTTTCATTCGAAAAAGGGAGTAAAGCTCGAGATAATCGTTTACTGCCTTTGATGAATAATCAGGTTGTTTGTTTTGTGCATTTTTGGAATAGTTTCTCAAAAAATCCTGTTTTGAAACAGGAATGCCGCCAAAGGTGAAAAGTGTTTGAGCTTGGGATGAACTAAATAGCAACCCTGTAGATGCAATGGTAAGAACCAGCTTGCGCATGATAAAGTGTGTTTTTAATTTTTATTTACCAGAATTTTTCTCTGTATGTTCCAACATGTTGATCACTTCAAGTACATTGTTGTGATCTAATCTTTTGCCGCGAATGATTTTTTTCTCGTCAAGCAAATATATAACCGGTGTGCTATAAACATCATACATCGCCCGATAGTTACTTTGATGTTCGGGGTCATAAACGTTTGTCCAGTCCGTCAATTTGTTTTTCTGGATAAAGTCTTTCCATAGCTTCACATCTCCCTCGGTACGTACAGCAAACACTTTTACGTCTTTTTGCTTCAACACAGCTTTATATACAGAGTCGAGTTCTGGAATTTCTTTTGTGCAATGCCCGCAAGTAGGATCCCAAAACGCAACAATGGTATATTTAGCTTTTATAGAAGACAGTGTTTTTTCTTTTCCATCAAGCCCCATCATTTTGATCTCAGGTGCAACCCGTCCTATCAAATTGGGCGTAATTTTTGCTGCTCGATCATAGTATTTGCCCAACCCTTCATTATCTAACCAATAGGCATCTCCTTTCATAAAATAGTTTTCTACGAGATAGACAAAGACACGATCCATACCCATTATTTTGCTGTTTTCAGCATTTCGAGTTAGCCACCAAAGGGTATATTTGAATAACTCTTTTTGACCTCGAGTTTTGGTCAATAACCAATCACTTTCTTTGATTACACTGTCTTCAATGGGAGGCACAACTTTGTTGATATACTCATCTAATTTTTGTTCGTAAATAGGTGTATTAATCAGCCGATCATCCTGAAAATTAAAGCCATCCCAATAATGTTGTTTGTAATAATGATAGGCAAACAAACTATCCTTTTTCCCATTAGGTAAAAAATGATCTCCTTCCGGAATTTCAGGAACTTCTAATGCACCAAAAATAGATGCCAATAAACTGTGCGGGTTTCGCTTTACGTAGTCACGTCTAAAGTTGATGAGGTCTTTCCCCGAACTGAAAATTTTATTGCGTATTTGTGTACTGTCAGTAGCAGTTTTGGCAGATGCCAATTGCTGTTGCAAGCCTTCTTGTTTTTTTGAAAATCCGGTAAGAAAATTGACATATTGTTGAAAATGTTGGTTTTCTTCCGAGTTCTTAAAAGTTACACCATCAGGAAGTTTGGCTACATCTGCATTGATGATAAAGTCATCACCATTGTTGAGCAAAAATTCTAAGTATGTTTTCTTGTCTTGAAGCATTAATATATAGATGCCGCCTAAGGTGTATTCTTTACTTTGAAGAATAGCGCGACCGTTTTTATCAATTCGAGCCGAATCTGTTTTGTAAATTGTTGGCAACGGTTTACCATAATAATGCGCCAAAAAAACCATAGAGTCTTTTGCGCCGTTCAAATTGAGTTGAATGCGATAGCCGTCTTTCGCAATCAAAGGTTGCACCATGATGGTCAAAGCCAGTAGTGCAAGAATTGTACATTTCTTCATGATATTTAGTCCAATAATTTTTTTGTTCAGCAATAGAGACGGTCGCTCTACTGTTAATGTTGGGAGCGGGTAAAATTAATCGTTAAATAGAGTGTATCCTAAGATGCGTACTGTATTTTTGCGCCCATTTAACAATTAAACGAATATTCATTGGCGCGTAAGAAAAAACAGCCTGTCTTAGGCATAAAAATAGAGGCTTATGCAGCCGAAGGGAAAAGTATTGCTCATTTGGCTGATGGCAAAGTGCTTTTTGTTGAAAATGCCATTCCTGGTGATGTAGTTGATGTGCGATTTATTAAAGAAAAGAAAAGTTGGGCTGAAGGTAAGATGATTAAATTGGTAGAACCTTCACCAGACCGTATTGAAGCTTTTTGCCCTCATTTTGGAATTTGTGGCGGTTGTAAATGGCAGATGTTGCCTTATGAAAAACAGCTTGTTTACAAACAACAACAAGTTGCAGACCAGCTAAGTCGAATCGGTCAAGTATCCTTGCCGCCTATGATGCCCATTTTGGGAAGCCCGAAAGATCGGCATTATCGCAATAAATTGGAGTTTACGTTTTGCACAACACGCTATTTGACCGATGCGGAAATCTTGGATGCAAATGGTGCGCCGATTAATCGAGAGCCGGCTTTGGGTTTTCATGCACCGGGCATGTTTGATAAGGTCGTGCCGATTCATACTTGTTTTTTACAACCCAAACCAACCAATATACTGCTACAAGTTTTACGTAGTTATACCACAGCAAACAACTTGCCTTATTATGATTATAGACAACAAAATGGTTGGTTGCGAAATGTGGTGATTCGTGTAGCTCGAACTGGAGAAGTATTGATAAACATAGTGATGCACCATGAAGATAAACAAGCTCGAATAGCCTTGCTGGACCATGTATTGAAAGAAGTACCCGGAATTACAAGCCTTCATTACACGATAAACCCAAAACTTAACGATAGTATCCATGATTTGGAGGTAATAAACTATTTTGGTAAAGGATTTATTGAAGAAACACTGGAAGATTTTCGTTTTAAAATTTCTCCCAAGTCTTTCTTTCAAACCAATACCTATCAGGCAGAAACACTGTATCGTTCTACAAGAGAATTTGCCGCAATGACAGGAAATGAAGTGTTGTATGATTTGTATTGTGGCACCGGAAGTATTGGTATTTTTTGTTCGAAGCAAGCAAAGAAAGTCATTGGTATTGAGGTAGTAGAAGATGCCGTAAAAGATGCCAAGGAAAATGCCATATTGAATGGATTGTCACATTGTCAATTTTTTGCTGGAGATGTGGCTCACGTTTGTACAGACAGTTTCTTTGCCGAACATGGTCGTCCGGATGTCATTATTACAGATCCCCCGCGTGCCGGAATGCACGAAAAGCTGATTCAGCAAATACTTCAGATGGCAGCACCCAAAGTGGTGTATGTAAGTTGTAATCCCGCTACACAAGCTCGCGATCTTCAATTGTTAGACGAAAAGTACAGCATTACACGACTGCAGGCAGTTGATATGTTTCCTCAAACGCACCACATTGAAAATATTGCGCTTTTGGAATTACGCGGATAAAGGTTCTGTTAGAGTATGTTTAAGCGCTTAATAGATGGTGATATATCCTGTTTCTATCACGGTTCTATTTTTGCGCATTTCAAATTTGTATAAGCCTTTTCGCTGAAAGTTGTGCTTGTCTATGATGACTATCGGTTCATTAATAAAGGGTACAAAAAGAATCTTCTTGTTTTTTGCATCGAAAAAGGAAAGGGAGAAAATAGAATGTTTATCGGTGCTATCAGGCAGTTCTACATTCACGTGCCCGGTAAACGGATTGGTAAATACATATTGAGAACGAACGTAGGTATAGTTGTTCAAATCGTTTCCATCCGTTGTTGTCGTTGTATTCGGTATGCCGGACGCTATGTTGGTCAACATTTTTTGAAGTGAATCGTTGGGTGGAAGAACGGGTTGTTTGAGGAGTTGCAGACTATCAACATGTAGTTTTACGTTGTTGCTGATCCAGGTCAAGTCTGAATTGAACACGATGTACAAGCGATACCAATTAATTCCCGGCAAGGGGTGTCCGTCAACAAATCCTTGATTTCCCTTTTTTATGTTTTTTACATAACCAATGGTTGAAAAGCTAACAATACTATCATTGCTCCGTTGAACAGCAATTGAGCGAACACCATCATATTGACTATTCCAGGAAAGAATATTAATTCCTCGCGAGGTAGTAGCACCAATATTGGGCAACACAGGTTGCGAATAGGAAGTTAGTGCTATAAAAAGGCATACAGTTAGGGCAATGCAAAAGCGCGGAAAGCGAGTGGCAAACATGCGTCCAAACCTACTGCAAAATCCGTTTGAGCAATCGTTTGTTCGTATAATTTTCTTTTCTGTAACATTTCTATTCGATTGTTCTCATTTGTCCAAACGCTGATTTATGTTTACGTTTAGCCATCATTTTACATTTATGGGTTTATTTGTTCGAAAACCATTACAGCAATTATTAACAGAGGCTTCAGAGTCTGAAAAGGGCTTGAAGAAGACACTGACAGCACCGGCTTTAGTTGCGCTGGGTATTGGTGCAATTATTGGTGCCGGTCTTTTTTCAATTACAGGTTTAGCAGCCGCCAATAATGCAGGTCCGGCAATCACTATATCTTTTATCGTGGCCGCAGTAGGTTGTGCTTTTGCCGGATTGTGTTATGCAGAGTTTGCTTCCATGATTCCGGTTGCAGGCAGTGCTTACACTTATTCATTTGCTACTATGGGCGAATTTATTGCATGGATTATAGGGTGGGATTTAGTGTTGGAATATGCGGTAGGGGCGGCAACAGTTGCTATAAGTTGGTCTAGATATTTAGTCAAGTTTTTAAGTAATTTCAACATCCATGTTGATCCTGCTTGGATGTCCTCTCCATTTGATGGGGGCATCATCAATATTCCAGCTGTTTTTATAGTGATGGTTATGTCATTAATCTTAGCAAGAGGCACCAAAGAGTCTGCTTTGATAAATGGCATCATTGTTTTGATTAAAGTTACGGTAGTATTGATTTTCATTGCACTTGGTTGGCAATATATCCGCCCCGAAAATTACCACCCCTACATCCCTGAAAATGTGGGACATTTTGGTGAATTTGGTTTCAGTGGTATTATTCGCGCCGCAGCTATTGTTTTCTTTGCTTATATCGGTTTTGATGCTGTTTCAACGGCTGCTCAAGAAACAAAAAACCCCAAACGAGACATGCCCATAGGAATTTTATTGTCTTTAGCAATTTGTACTATTTTATACATTTTGTTTGCACACGTTATGACGGGTGTAGCTAACTATAAAGAGTTTGCCGGTAAGGATGGAATTGCTCCGGTTGCCGTTGCGATAGATCACATGGGGAAAATGAATGCGGACGGCTCTATTACGCCTGATTATCCTTGGCTTAATAATGCGATCATCATAGCTATTTTAGGTGGATATGCTTCTGTGATTTTGGTTATGCTGATGGGGCAGTCAAGGGTATTTTTTTCAATGAGTAAAGATGGATTGATACCCAAAGTTTTTTCAGCAGTTCATCCCAAATATCGTACACCGGCAAAAAACAATTTCTTATTTATGTTGTTTGTAAGCCTGTTTGCTGCCTTTGTTCCGGCAAGGGTAGTAGGCGAAATGACCAGTATCGGAACACTTTTCGCATTTATTTTGGTGTGTATAGGCGTAATGGTGATGCGAGCCAAAATGCCTGAGGCTCCACGTGCTTTTCGTACACCATTAGTGCCTTTAGTGCCAATTTTAGGTATTCTTACTTGTTTGTTTATGATGGTTTTTCTTCCGTTAGACACTTGGATTCGATTAATTGTATGGATGATTGTCGGATTTGATGTCTATTTATTTTACGGAATGAAAAATAGCCTGCTCAATGGAGGATCTTTTTCTGCTAAAAGTTATAGCACGGTAGCTTACACCGGTGTGGTTTCCTCTGTGTTGTTGATTTTTGTTGCTATCAGTCATCATGCGGCTCCGGAATCGGATGATTTGCCGTTATTTATTTTTTCAATTTCGTTTGCTATCCTTCATCTTATTTTGTTTTTGTTCAAAACCAAAAGAAGTATCAAGTAATAGGTGTATTCATTTTTTTGTTTCACTACCGTCCGATAAAACCGATAGTTAATACAAAAAGATGTTTAACTACCTGAATATCAGGTGGTAGATTTTTGTTGAGAGTGGTTTTTAAAAAGTAAGCCCTCTAACCAGAGGGACAAAA